>NZ_JBQTCY010000003.1:0-404696 GCF_052663225.1 Niallia sp. 03133 | reverse complement strand
TATCAATGATGTTGTTCAATTCTCAAATTGATTGAAATTAACTCGTATCTTTCCTATTCTTGACTGAACGTTCTAGTAAAGGTAGTATGAATAGGAGAAAGGAGGTATATCAGTTTGGCAAGGAGCAAGGAATTTGATACTAGGCTAGTGTTGCATAAGGCTATGGAAGTATTCGGACATTATGGATACGAAGGAACATCGCTTCCACTTTTGCTTAAAGGACTTGGTATAGCTCGGCAAAGTCTTTATGATACCTATGGTACGAAGCGAGAGCTTTTTATTAAAGCGGTTAACCATTATGTGAATGAAAAATCATCAGCTGTTGTTGTCTATTTGGAACAAGTAACTCCCGTCAAGAAAGCTATTTCGGATATTTTCGCAGTTATTGTGGATACTTTGAAAGATGAACAACGCCGGAAGGAATGTTTCATTCTGCACAGCGCAATTGATCAGATACCTCATGATTCCGAAATTGCTGAGCTATTCGCACAAGATAAAATCCGCTTAGAGCAAGCGTTCTACGAAGCTTTGGTTCGCGGTCAGCAACAAGGGGAATTGGATCCAAATCAAGACATGCGTGCGTTGGCACAATATTTATATCATGCCCGGTATGCATTGACGCAAGCAGCAAAATTAACGGACGACCCAAAAGTCATAGAACAAATAAATGCAGTTACTTTAACTGTACTTGATAATAAATGAAGCGTTTTGAGCGCTTCTTTTATTATTAATAATTATAGACTAATTAGTCTATAATTGGATAGAAAACGGACTATTTAGTCTGTAATTTAAAGGAGAATGAGAATATGAATAAATTCAAAGGATTGGCGCTTTTTATTCTGGCTATTTCACAACTAGTTATGGCTCTTGATTACACAATTATTTTTGTGGCAATGCCTTCTCTTGGTAGTGAACTTGGTTTTTCAGCGAACCATTTGCAATGGGTTGTCAGTGCATATTCACTAGCTTTCGGTGGATTTTTGCTTATAGGAGGTCGATTATCCGATCTTGTGGGTAGAAGGCGCATGTTTATTATCGCTATGGGACTGTTCGGACTGGGATCTCTTTTGGGAGGATTGTCAGAATCACAGCTTATGTTAATCACATCAAGAGGATTGCAAGGCCTTGGTGCTGCACTGCTATCACCAGCAACTTTGTCGCTAATCATGTCTAATTTTAATGAGGGACCAGAGCGCAACAGGGCAATGGGAATTTGGGCATCAATGGGTGGTGTCGGAATGTCACTTGGCCTCCTGCTTGGCGGAATCCTTACTAGTTACGTCGGATGGGAAGCTACATTCATTGTCAATGTACCTATTGCGATAATTGTAATTCTTCTTGCACCGATGGTGCTTACAGAAAGCAAAATTTCCTCTGTCACGAAGGAGTATGATGTTGCCGGTACGATATCAGTTACATTGGGACTGCTATTAGTTGTATATTACCTCGTTCAGTCCCCAGTAGAAGGATGGTTTAGTACATCGACACTTCCTTATGTACTTATTGGCAGCACTTTTTTGATTGCTTTCATTGCTATTGAAAAACGAACTAAAGAACCTTTAATATCCTTTGGTATTTTTCGCAACCGAAATCTAACGGGAGCTACACTAACTGCTTTTCTATTTTCAGCTTCGTTCGGATCACTTTATTACTTTTTAACGCTTTATACACAAGAAGTACTGGAGTATTCGGCTATTCAATCAGGTCTTAGTTTTCTTCCGCTGACGATTAGCGCTTTTCTAGGAGCTAAGTTGATAAACAGGATGCTCAGCTCTGTTGGTATTGCAGGAACAATTGCTGTAGGGATGGGACTTGGAATTGTTGGTTTCCTTCTGTTGAGCAACCTTTCCGAAACAGGGGCGTTCTGGGGGATTATTCCGGGTACGGTTATTATCGGAATTGGTCAAGCGCTTGTCTTCACAACGATGTTTATAGCAGGCGGCATGGGCATTAATCAGAAAGAGCAGGGCGTAGCCTCCGCACTTATTTCTACTGGTCAGCAAATTGGAGGAGCAATCGGTTTAGCCCTTATTATGGCGATTATTACAGCTAGCCTTGGCTCAAACTCAACACTTGAAATGATGTTACCATCTGAACTAAACGATGCCATTCACACCGCATTTCTGATCTCGGCATCTATTACGCTACTCGGTATTTTAGTTGCCTTCTTTACACTCAAACAGTCTAAGCCATCTAATCTAGAGGAAACCAAGGTTACAGTTTCTCATTAAAGTGCCTTCTTCCAGCTGCCAACAGGCAGCTGTTTTTTTATAGGCAATGCAAAGGGAGATTGGCCTTTTTCTTTCTATACATGTCGTTATGTGTGCTGGGGAAAAATTACATAAGGAGCGAAAAAATAATGATTTTATGAAATCAGCTACGTCTTATTGGTGAGGTTATCGGATATTTAGACCAATATATTGGTGACGAGTTTTTTGAGTATAGAGTAAGATATTTAATCATGAATTTGTATTTGAAATAGAAGCTGTTCCAAAAACTATGAGGTTTTATAGTGTGAGACTCAAAAACGAATAACACCATTGAACTAACGGGGGCGTTAGTTGAAGAAGGAGCTAAATCATTTATTATAGGTAACTCTTTTGGTAGTTCTCCCAGCCAATTCTCACAAACAGAACAATGACCAGGTTTAGATTTCCTTGTTAAAATAGGGTTTGCTTTATTACAGTAAGGGCATTTAAACGATAAATATTGATTATGTTGGGTACAAAAATTCACCAATTGAAAATTCCAAATTAAACGTTCGTATACAATTTTTTGATTTACATAATCATCATTATAACAGGCTGGACACCAGGCTCTTTGACTTCGTAACAATCCTCTTGTGGGGAAAACTTGTGACCAATTTAATAATGTTGTTGCTTTTAAATCCTTTCTACATGTTATTTCTTCAAATATATCTAAAAATCTTGAGCAAGAGTACCCAAACCATTTAACCCATTTGAAGATTTATACAGACCTTCCCCTCCTTTTACTGCTTGATTAGTCAAATATCTCTTTTTCAACAGAGGTGCAATTATTTTCGCTACCATATCACCTGTCCTAATAGAATGTTGCGTTGCTAGACGTGAAATATAACCACTAAAAGATTCAACATTTGGCGTACCTACACCGATTGGTTCTAGATTATACAAGCTACTTCTCGCAATATTTGAATAGATTTCATCATCATGCCCACAAGCATGAGAAACTCCTGGTATTTCTGAAATATAACTTTTTTCTCCTTCTTCTACAATAGGAAGTGCATCCATGTCAGCTCTCAATGCTATTGTAGTTTCCCCTTCGGTTCCTTTAAGAAATCCCACAACACTAGGAGCTTCATAATCTAAAATTTTTATATTTAATTTTTCCAGCTGCTTTTTAATATATTTACATGTTTCGAATTCTTTGCCTGATAATTCTGGATATTTATGCAAGTGTCTTCGATGTTTAATAGCTATTTCTTTTAATTCCATTAAATTATTTATTTTCACTGAGTTCATTTTATTCCTCCTACTAAGCTTATTTTTGGCTTATAATAATTAATTTGAGAGTTAGTTTATTGTTAAATACTACAATAGTTTTCATTATCCAAATAATAAGAATGTTCTATTATTATCATTCATTTTTTTTATACACCAACTTTGCTAATAAAATTTTTATAGATTAGATAAATACACTGTTGACAATTACATAAAACAATAAAGGTATTACTATTAAATTATTCAATCGTTAGTATAAAATGTTCTAATTAGACAAACTCACTAAATAAAATTAACTTTTGGACAATAGAGAAAAATACTGGTTATGTACAGATAGGAAAATAGAAAGGAAGATTTGTAGGGCTCACTGCAACAGGTCTCTTGAAACATTAATGGCAGTGATAGCAAGAAAACCTGTTAAAAAAGAAAAATGGTCAATTTCTATAATTGTGCCGTTTTCTCATTAATTAAGAGGGGCATTAAGATGGCTGAAGAAACACTTGCCTATATATCAATTACTATTCCCATTACTGTTGCATAACAAATACTGCTATGGTTTTAATAGGAGCATCGATCGGTTTTATTACTGCATCAAAAATCCCTTTACTGTAGGTATTGATCAAGAAATTGCAGGGCTTCCATTATTCACAGGAATTACATATCGTATATTGTTATGTATACAGCAGGCGTTGTTTTTATCTGCAGGCATGCTCTGAAAGTAAAAGATATAAAAGGCCCTTCTGGCTTTTAAACGGGAATCCCCATCTCATTCAGCCGCTCATAAATAAATTGAATTCTCTTTTCATACTGTTTTTTCAACTCACCTGGCATCATTAATTGGACAAAGTTTATTTTTTCAAATTAAAAACCCCATCATCAAATTAACAGAGATGATAGGGTTCATAAATATTCAAGCATATAATTTCAATAAGTATATTCAAGCATAAGCTTTCATTTCAAGAAAATTTATGGTTGAAGTCACACATAGACAAATAAAAAACCACCAAATATGTATTTGGTGGAGACGGTGGGAGTCGAACCCACGTCCAGAAACATCGCCACTTAAGCTTCTACGAGTGTAGTCAACATATTCGCATTTCGCTCAAACTTCTGCCTGCTGACTGGCGTCCGATGAGCTAGTCTGATTATTCTCTTCCTTCATCCTCAGACGGTGGATTCCGGCGTAGCCCACTATCGTTGAGTCCCTTACCCTACCACATGGGCGATGGAGGGAGGAACCGCTAAGCGCTATTAAGCAGCTAAAGCGAAGTTGTTTTGTTGTTTGCCAGTTATAGGCTTTGACGTTTTAACGAGGCCGATCCCCTCGACTCGCAACTTAAGCTCGAACTATCCCTGTCGAATCCGTAACGTCCCCATTCGGATAAAATCATGTGATTGTTACATCACGTGATTCACGCATCGTGTGCGTTAACGTTAGGAAGCTCAAAAATAGGAGCTAAAGTTATGTTTGTCGTTATCGACATAAATTATTATAACATACTCCAATCATTTTTCAATTGTAAAGTTTTGGATTACATTTTTTGCCTTTCACGAAGGGCCCGCTCAATGTTTCGGTTTGCTTCTTTCTTTTTCAACGTCTCGCGCTTATCATAGTTTTTCTTACCCTTACCCAACCCGATTAAAACTTTTGCAAAGCCGTTTTTTAAATATAATTTTAACGGTACAAGCGAGTAGCCTACTTCTTTTGTATCGCCGATTAATTTAGCTATTTGTTTATTATGAAGCAATAGTTTTCTTGTTCTTAAAGGCTCATGGTTGTATCTGTTTCCTTGCTCATATGGGCTTATATGCATCCCATATAAAAATACTTCTCCATTATGAATGCGGGCATAGGATTCTTTTAAGTTGACTCTGCCACCACGAATTGCTTTTATCTCTGTTCCTTGCAAAACAATTCCCGCTTCGTATGTTTCTTCTATAAAATAGTCATGATTTGCTTTTTTATTTTGTGCAATCATTTTGCCTTCACCTTTTGGCATATCTCTTCCCCCTGACTCTAGCCACTATTGTAACAAATAATAATCCTACAAACAATTTTAATATACAGGGGGAAATTGTTCCTCCCCCATCAGAAGCTTAACGCCGTTTTTTCTTTCTTTTTGCTTTTGGCGCATTCTCGAAAAATTTTCTTTCTTTTTTTCCTTTTCTCTTTGACTCTCCATTGCCGCCTTTTCTATCTTTGTCTTGGCTGGATTTCCCTTTTCGAGGAGCCCTAGAAGTGCTGCCAGTAGAAAATACTTTTCCATCTTTTTTCGGATCTCTTCGGCGTGTTCCTTTCATGCCGACAATCTCGAAGTCAATGGCACGCTCGTCTTTATTTACGCTGACAACACGAACGGTAATTTCATCGCCGATTCTGAATACTTTGCCTGTTCTTTCCCCAATCATGGCGAAATGGCGCTCATCATAACGATAATAATCATCTGTCATATAGCTTACATGCACAAGACCTTCAATGGTATTCGTCAATTCCACAAACATTCCGAAGTTGGTTACAGAACTGATAATGCCATCATACTCTTCTCCAATCTTATCGAGCATATACTCCGATTTTTTCAATTCATCTGTTTCACGTTCCGCTTCAACTGACCTTCTTTCCATATTGGAAGAATGCTCTGCAATATCGGTCAGGCTGCTGTTCCATTTTTCTTGAGTAGGAGCACTTATATCCCCTTCAATTAAATAGGTTCGAATTAAGCGGTGGACAATCAAGTCAGGATAACGTCTGATTGGCGATGTAAAATGCGTATAAAATTCTGTTGATAGTCCAAAATGCCCTAAGCTTTCAGGATAATATTTCGCTTGCTGCATGGAACGAAGCATAACGGTGGAAATAACCATTTCTTCTGGTGAACCTTGTACTGATTCAATGATTTCCTGTAGTGCACGAGGGTGCACAGAATTCGCCGTTCCTTTTACGATATAGCCAAAATTGGTAATAAATTCAAAAAATCTCCTTAATTTTTCTTCCTTAGGATCCTCATGAATTCGATAAATAAAAGGAACCTGCATCCAATGAAAATGCTCCGCCACTGTTTCATTGGCAACCAGCATAAATTCTTCAATTAGTCTTTCTGCAACAGAACGTTCTCTAAGTACAACATCCAGCGGTTTTCCCTCTTCATCCACCAGCACTTTGGATTCTTTAAAATCAAAATCGATCGCACCACGGGTCATTCTTTTTGTACGCAATATTTGGGCAAGCTCTTCCATTAACTCAAACATTGGTACAAGGGCCTCATATTTACTTCTTAATTCGTCGTCTTTTTCTTGCAAAATAGAATTAACATCAGAATAAGTCATTCGCTCTGTTGTTTTAATAACACTTTGAAAAATTTCATGTGATACTACTTCCCCATTAGGACTAATTTCCATTTCACAAGAAAGCGTCAAACGATCCACTTTCGGATTAAGAGAGCATATCCCATTAGAAAGCCGATGTGGAATCATTGGAATTACTCTGTCCACAAGATATACACTTGTACCTCTTTCTTCTGCCTCCACATCAATCGGTGAATTTTCTGTTACATAATAAGAAACATCTGCAATATGCACCCCAAGCTTATAATGGCCATTTTCCAGCTTTACAACGGTTACGGCATCGTCCAAGTCTTTTGCATCAGCTCCATCAATCGTGACAATCGTTTCGTTTCGCAGATCCCGTCTATTTTCGATTTCTTTTTCATCGATAATTTCAGGCGCATCATTTGCTTGATCTAATACTTCTTCAGGGAAAGCGAGCGGCAATCCATGTTTATGTATAACAGATAAAATATCGACACCAGGATCATTTTTATGACCTAAAATTTTTACAATTGCCCCTTCGGCATTTTTCCGCCCTTCAGGATAAGCAGTAAGTTTTACGACAACCTTATGACCTTCAACCGCACCTTTTGTACTTCCTTTTGGAATAAATATATCCGTTGCGATTTTTTTATCATCCGGAATAACAAAACCAAAATGCTTGCTTTCAGAATAAGTGCCGACAATTTGCTGTACTCCTCTTTCAATTATGCGGACAATCGTTCCTTCCCTGCGCTGGCCGGAGCTTTCAGATGTTACTCTAGCTAATACGATATCTCCGTTCATTGCCGTATTTACTTCGTTGGGAGGGATAAAAATATCATCCAATCCTTGTTCTTCTGGAATAACAAAAGCAAATCCTTTCGCATGTCCAGCAATCTTGCCTCTTACTAAATTCATTTTTTCAGGCAGACCATATCGATTGCTTCTTGTACGAACGACTAAACCTTTTTCCTCCATTTGAACAAGCGCTTTTACAAAATCCTTAAATCCACTGGAATCTTCAATCCCAAATGCCTCTTCCAGTTCTTGCACAGTTAATGGTTTATAGGCTTCATCCTTCATATAAGTTAATAATTTGTCTATATGTTGTTGAATAATATCTTCCAATTTGCAACCTCCTCTATCTCTTCTTTTCTTTTATTCTTTCCAATCTAAGCGCTCTAAAAACGCATAAAAATCATGAAATACTTGTTCTTTTTCTTTATCATGCGTAATAACATGACCGGAATTTTCATACCACTTAATATCTTTCGGATCTCCTTCTACTTCACGGTATATGATATTAGCACTGTCCGTGTTTATCATATGATCATGCCTTGCTTGTATAACAAATACAGGGGCATAAATAAGATCCACATTTTCCCGAACATCCGAAATTAAGTTCTGCAATTCTTTTAATGTATTCATTGGAGCGAATTGAGACATTTCCTGTTCAATCGCTTCTTCTGATTTTTTTTCGCGGATCTTATAATTGCGTGCATATTCTAAAACACCCTCATACATCACTTCTTCGCTTTTTATATACATAGGGGCACACATTGTTATAATACCCTTCACAGGTACAGTGTAACCTAATTTAAGAGAAAATACGCCTCCTAGAGAAAGTCCGCCAACTGCGATTTCCTCATATCCTTGGCTTTTTAAAAATTCGTATCCCTCCATGACATCCTTCCACCAATCTTTTGGACCGTATTGAACTAATTCTTCAGGCGGAACTCCATGTCCTTTATATAAAGGAATATGACATGTATATCCTTTTTCATTTAGAAATCTCCCTAATAAACGCACATCAGAAGTATTGCCGGTGAAACCATGCAAGAGAAGTACTGCTCTTTTATTATCTCCTTCAAATGTTAACGGCTTTTGTTGAACCACTTTCATGTTAGAATCTCCTTTACCTCTAAAAATATCATACCCTGCTTCTTCGTATTCCCTACATCTATGTTACCTTGTTTTAATCGATGCAGTAAAATGTTTACCTTATTAGCAATCATTCGAAACTAAAGATAGGATTTGTTATACTCTCTATTTTAGGCAGAGTTAAAACGAACAATCCAGTATTAAATTCTAATTATAAAGTAAACTTCCATCAGTGGGGGTTTTTCTTCATCCCCGACTGATGGTTAGTTGCACTTATCGGACCTTTACGGGCAGTTTTTCCCCACCTAGCTTCCTCGATTTCTCGGCATCTCGAGGTAAGGATCTTACTGCCCGTTAAGAGTGGGATATACCATTATCCTGTTAAAATATTTAAATGGTCCTACAGATACATCACTTTCTCTTTTATTACCTCGTATCTTTATTTCTTCTATAATAAGTTATTCTGTTTTCTTTTAGACAAAAATCCGAAAAAAACCTGACCTTGAAAGGCCAGGTTTTCCATCTATACCAGTCTAATTTTATAAATCAAAATAGCTTACTGCAATTGTAAGAACAAAAAACAAAATTGCTAAAACAATCGTAGCATTGTGAAGAATTAGATCTAATCCTCTAGCTTTTTGTTTTCCAAAAAGCTGCTCTGCCCCACCTGATATGGCACCTGATAGTCCAGAACTTTTTCCAGATTGCAGAAGTACTACTACTATTAATGCTACTGCAACAATTACTAATAAAGTAATTAAAATTGTGTGCATCATCACACCTCCATTAAGACGAACATTACATTACTATTAATGTAACATATTTTAGAAATTCGAACAATAGATTGTTGAGAATATGATGTATTTCAATCCATCCATCTTATTATATTATTTCCTGTTACTATTATCAGCCAAAAAATCGGCTAATTATTCGATAATCCAATTGAATTGCATAAAAGACTCCCACATACTTAACAGGAGTCTTCATCTGTTTATATATAATTAGATAATACGAGCTGTAATAATGCCTTCAATTTGATTCATTTTTTCTGCTAAAGCAGGAAGAACATCTTCTTCTACATTATTGTCAATATCAACCATTGTATAAGCATAACCGCCTCTGCTTCTGTTTACCATATCAGCTATGTTCAAATTATAGTTTGATAATGCTTGTGTAATTTGTCCAACCATATTTGGAACATTTTGATGAAAAGCAGCTACGCGCAGTTTTCCTGTGTATGGAAGACTTGCATTTGGAAAATTAACAGAGTTTTTGATATTTCCAGTTTCTAAAAACTCTTTTACTTGACGAGCAGCCATAATAGCACAATTTTCCTCTGATTCTTGTGTAGAAGCACCTAAATGTGGAATCGGAATAACATTTTTCATTTTCAACACAGTTTCATTCGGGAAATCTGTTACATAGCGACCAACTTTTCCTGTTTCAAGTCCTGCTTCCATATCATTTTCATTTACAAGCTCACCACGTGAGAAATTGAAAATTTGCACGCCAGGCTTCATAATACTGAAAGTTCCTTGGTTAAACATGCCTTTAGTGTCATCCGTTAATGGAACATGTACCGTAATATAATCAGATTCAGCAAATAATTGCTCAATCGTCATTGCTCGTTGAACATTGCGGGATAAGTTCCAAGCTGTATCAACAGAAATAAATGGATCAAATCCAATTACATCCATATCTAGATCAAGAGCATCATTCGCTACTAGAGCACCAATCGCGCCTAAACCAATTACTCCCAACGTTTTCCCTTTAATTTCATTTCCAACAAACTGCTTTTTCCCTGCTTCCACAAGTTTTGGAATTTGGTTCCCTTCTCCTTCTAATGTCTTTGTCCACTCCACACCAGCAAAAAGGTTGCGGCTTGAAGCCATTAAAGTAGTTAGAACCATTTCTTTTACAGCATTCGCATTTGCACCTGGAGTGTTAAAAACGACAATCCCTTCCTCTGTGCATTTATCGACTGGTATATTATTAACTCCAGCTCCAGCACGTGCGATTGCTTTTAAATTAGCGTCTAGTTCCATCCCATGCATGTTAAAGCTGCGAAGCACAATAGCGTCAGGATTTTCACTATCATTGTCAATAAGATATTTCTCTTGATCTTTTTTAAACACATTTAAACCATTTTCAGCGATATTATTTAATGTTTTAATTGTTTTTACTTTATCTAAGATTACTGTGCCCATTTTATATATCTCCCTTTTTATATAATCTTGGTTTTATATACTCAAATAAATAAGCCATGTCTTTAGCAAAGGAATTTCCTACTATACGAATTTTATAAAAATTATATGTGTAGCCCTCATATCCCTCCTATAAACAGAAAGAGGCAAGGGAAACCAACTCCCTTACCTCTGCCCAGGCGAACGGCTACGACACCATATGCTCCCCCACGGTTATCCGTGCTTCGCCAGTCACATATGGTCTTTTTAATTAATTTCATTTTAACAAAAGATTTAAAAACCTTCAACCACTAATTTTCAAACTTTTTGTGAACTACCTATATTCTATTCTTCTTGAAGATAAAGAGAACCTTCCATCACTGGGGGTTTTTTTCTTCATCCTCCACTGATGGAAAGCTTGCTGTCCACAGGATGTGGATCACACAAATATTGCTACAGGAAGTGGCGACCTTAGTTTGCGGACCTCCCTCGGACTTTTACGGGCAGTTATCCCCCACCTAGCTTCCTTGATTTCTCAGCAACTTGAGGTGGGAGTCTTTCTGCCCGTTAAGCGTGGGATAAAAAAAAATAACTCAACTTTATGAGTATACTTTGAATTTCCCGATCTATTTACTGATTTGCTGTTAAAAATTCATCTAAACAGTCAAATTGTGAGGACATCCCTTCTACTATTCCCATTTGCATTACTTGTTGCAGCTGTTCAGAGGAGTCAAAACTTGATCGAATAGTCAGCAGCGTGCTCTCTTTTTGTTCGTTAAAGCTTAATGTAACTTGTATGCTTGGCATCTCAGCATTTGTGTTTTCGTTTGCATCTGAAAAACTATCTATATAAACAATTTTATTAGGCGGATCAATTTCTTTATACACAGCTTTTCCCCAGGACTCATATCCAAAAAAATCTCCTTGATTCTTATCTGTACATACCATGCAATAATGCCAGATACCGTTCGGTTCAAATTCAAACTTTAGATTTTTTGTTTGCCAGCCTTTTGGTCCCCACCAGCTTGCCAAACGATCTGATTCAGAGAAAGCTTGGAATAAAGCTTCTTTCGGTGCATGAAAAACCCTTTCCATCACAAGATCCTGCCCTTCAACACTAGTTTTCAACTGATTTATTCCTTTGCTTTCAGTCATTTCCATTCCTCCTGCCATCATTTTTTAACTCACTCTCCGTACTATTCGAGTTGATTCAAAAAAGTCCTTCTATTAATAGCTAAAAATAAAACACCCCCATTAACGAATGACTCATTAATAGGGGTGTCCCATAATTTATAAAAGATAAACTTTTACCTTTTATTATTTTTTAAGGTTGTAGAAAGATTTTAAACCATCATATACTGCTAAATCGCCAAGCTCGTCTTCGATGCGAAGAAGTTGGTTGTATTTAGCAATACGGTCTGTACGTGATAATGAACCAGTTTTGATTTGACCAGCGTTTGTTGCAACAGCGATGTCTGCGATTGTTGCATCTTCTGTTTCACCAGAACGGTGAGAAACTACAGCTGTGTAGCCAGCACGTTTAGCCATTTCAATTGCTTCAAATGTTTCAGTTAAAGTACCAATTTGGTTAACTTTGATAAGGATTGAGTTAGCAATTCCTTTTTCGATACCTTCAGCTAATTTTTTAGTGTTTGTAACGAATAGATCGTCACCAACTAATTGTACTTTAGAACCGATACGGTCAGTTAATAATTTATGACCTTCCCAGTCGTTTTCATCTAAACCATCTTCAATAGAAATGATTGGGAATTCATTTACTAATTCTTCATAGAAAGTAACAAGTTCTTCAGAAGTTAAACCAGTACGGCCTTCTCCAGCAAGATCATATTTACCAGTTTCTTTGTTATAGAATTCAGAAGAAGCAACGTCCATTCCTAAGAATACGTCTTTGCCAGGCTCATAGCCAGCTTTTTTGATTGCTTCGATGATTACTTCTAATGCTTCACGGTTAGAACCAAGGTTTGGAGCGAATCCACCTTCGTCACCTACAGCAGTGTTTAAACCTTTTGCAGATAAAACTGATTTTAGTGCATGGAATACTTCAGCACCAGTACGTAAAGCTTCTTTGAAAGTTGGAGCACCAACTGGCAAGATCATGAATTCTTGGAAATCCACGTTGTTATCAGCATGTGAACCACCATTGATGATGTTCATCATTGGAGTTGGCAATTGTTTTGCATTGAAACCACCAAGGTAACGGTATAATGGCAGACCTACTACTTCAGAAGCAGCATGAGCAGCAGCCATAGATACACCAAGGATTGCGTTAGCTCCTAATTTACCTTTGTTTTCAGTACCATCAAGCTCGATCATTGTTTTGTCGATTCCAGCTTGATCTGTAACGTCCATACCGATAATTGCTTCAGCAATTACTTCGTTTACGTTTTCTACTGCTTTAAGAACACCTTTACCAAGGTAGCGAGATTTGTCGCCATCGCGTAATTCTACTGCTTCATATTCACCAGTGGAAGCACCTGATGGCACAAGTGCACGACCGAAGAAACCTGATTCTGTTAAAACTTCTACTTCTACTGTTGGGTTACCGCGTGAGTCTAATACTTCACGAGCATAAACATGTTGAATATATGGCATATTAATTCTCTCCTTTTAATTAACGATTATTTTTTAATAATGGAAGTTCCAGTCATTTCAGCTGGTTTTTCTACTCCTAATAAATCTAGCATTGTTGGAGCTAAATCACCAAGTTTACCATCTGTACGTAAATCAGCACCAGGAACTGTTACAATAACAGGAACAGGGTTTGTTGTATGGGCAGTCATTGGCTTTCCATCTAAAGTTACTACTTCATCTGAATTACCATGGTCTGCAGTAATAATTGCTTTACCGCCTTTTTCTTCAATCAAAGTAATGATTTTGCCTAAGCATTCATCAACTGTTTCAATTGCTTTAATCGTAGGTTCAAGCATTCCGGAGTGCCCAACCATATCAGGATTTGCAAAGTTCAGGATAATTGCATCAAAATTATCTGCTTCAATTTCTTTTAGAAGTGCGTCCGTAACTTCATATGCGCTCATTTCTGGTTTTAAATCGTATGTTGCAACTTTAGGAGAGTTGATCAGAATACGTTTTTCACCAGGGAATTCTGCTTCACGGCCACCACTCATAAAGAAAGTAACATGTGGATATTTTTCCGTCTCTGCAATACGAAGTTGTTTTAATCCATTTTGTGAAAGAACTTCACCTAATGTATTGTCAAGGTTTGTCGGCTTAAATGCCACATACCCTTTTACTGTTTCACTAAAATGCGTTAAACATACAAAGTAAAGGTTCTTTGGATGGTTTTCTCCACGATCAAATGAACGGAAATCTTCATTTGTAAAAGTATTGGAAATCTGAATCGCACGATCTGGACGGAAGTTATAGAAAATTACTGCATCTTCATCTTGAATCGTTGCTACTGGCTCTCCGTTATCTTTTGTGATAACAGATGGCAGAACAAATTCATCGAAAATTCCATTGTTATAATTGTCTTCTACAACGTCTAGTGGGTTGGAGTAGCTAGGTCCTTCCCCGTATGCCATTGCACGATAGGATTTCTCCACACGATCCCAGCGTTTGTCTCTATCCATTGAATAGTAGCGTCCTGAAATCGTTGCAAATTCCCCTACACCGTATTCTTCGATTTTTTCTTGTGTAGCTTTAATGTATTTTTCAGCCGTCTTTTGACCGACGTCTCGGCCGTCAAGAATTCCGTGAATATATACATTTTCCACACCTTCTTCTTTTGCAAGACGAAGAAGTGCAAACATATGTTCAATATGACTGTGAACTCCTCCATCAGACAATAAACCAAAGAGATGAAGATTTTTGCCTTTTTCTTTTACATGTTTTATTGCATTAACGAAGGTTTCATTTTTTTCAAAACTACCTTCTCTAATTGCCACATTCACTCTTGTTAAACTTTGGTAAACAATACGTCCTGCACCTATATTTAAGTGGCCTACTTCCGAGTTCCCCATTTGTCCCTCTGGAAGACCTACAGCTTCGCCGCTAGCCACTAAAGTAGCATGTGGATAATTGTTCCAATATTTATCAAAGTTAGGCTTATTAGCTTGAGCAACCGCATTACCCATACGTTCGCTTCTTAAAGCAAAACCGTCTAATATGATTAATGCTACAGGTGATTTACTCATGCTTTACCTTCCTCCAATAATTGTAGGAAGCTTTGAGCTTCTAAGCTTGCTCCTCCTACTAAAGCTCCATCAATATCAGATTGAGCCATGTACTCTTTAATATTTTCAGGTTTAACGCTGCCGCCGTACTGAATGCGGATGCTTTCAGCAACTTCGCTTGAGAACTGTTCACTAACAACTTTACGAATATGTGCACATACTTCGTTTGCATCAGCAGATGTTGATGATTTTCCAGTTCCGATTGCCCAGATTGGCTCATATGCTACAACTGTAGCTTTAGCTTGCTCGTCTGTTAACCCTTGAAGAGCTTTTTGAACTTGAGCTGCAACAAAGTCATTTGTTTCGCCGTTTTCTCTTTGCTCTAATGTTTCACCACAGCATACAATTGGTGTTAAACCATTTTCAAATGCTGCAATTGTTTTTTGGTTTACCGCTTCATCTGTTTCATTAAAGAATTCGCGGCGCTCAGAGTGTCCAAGCACTACATATTTTACACCGATGTTTTCAAGGGCTACTGGGCTGATTTCGCCAGTAAATGCGCCGCTTTTTTCGAAGTGCATATTTTGTGCACCGATATTTACATCTGTGCCATTTGTAAGTTCTACTAATTGCCCCAAGAATAACGCAGGTGCACAAACAACTGTATCTACGTTTTCACTTGAAGGAACAGAACCTTTAACTTCTTTAATAAATTCTACAGCTTCTGGAAGTGTTTTGTTCATTTTCCAGTTTCCTGCAATAATAGGTTTGCGCATGTTTTGTACATCCTTTCATGCCTATAATTTAAATGCTTATTTGTCGTTTAAAGCTACTACACCTGGAAGTTCTTTACCTTCCATAAATTCCAATGATGCACCGCCGCCAGTAGAAATATGACTCATTTTGTCAGCCAAGTCAAATTTTTCAACTGCTGCTGCAGAATCTCCGCCGCCAATTACAGAGTATGTATCTTGAGATTCAGCAAGAGCCTCTGCCACTGCCTTTGTACCTTTTGCGAATGTATCCATTTCAAATACGCCCATTGGTCCATTCCAAATAACTAATTTAGAGTTTTTAATAACATCTGCATAGATAGCACCTGTTTTTGGCCCAATATCAAGTGCTTCCCACTCTGCAGGAATTTCTTCAATTGAAACCGACTTGATGTTTGCACTTTCAGAGAAGTCATCTGCAACTGTTGCATCTACAGGCATATAAAAGTTAACGCCTTTTGCTTTTGCTTTTTCCATATATGATTTAGCAAGATCGATTTTATCTTCTTCTAAAAGAGATTTTCCAATTTCATGGCCTAATGCTTTTACAAATGTATAAGCTAATCCACCGCCAATAATCAAGTTATCTACTTTATCTAGAAGATTATCGATTACTCCGATTTTATCTTTAACTTTTGCTCCGCCAATAATTGCAGTGAACGGACGCTCAGGATTTGATAATGCTTTCCCTAGAACATCTAACTCTTTTTGCATTAATAATCCTGATACAGCAGGAATGTAGTGTGCAATACCTTCTGTTGAAGCATGAGCACGGTGTGCTGCACCGAATGCATCATTTACAAATACATCCGCAAGATCTGCATAGCTTTTCGCTAATTCTGCGTCATTTTTCTCTTCACCAGCATTAAAACGAACGTTTTCAAGAAGAAGAACATCTCCCTCAGATAACTTGCTGATTTCAGCTATTACAGCCTCTCCATAAGACTCATCTGTTTTCACTACGTTTTTCCCTAGTAATTCTGATAAACGAGCAGCAACAGGAGTTAAACGAAGCTCTTCTACCACTTGGCCTTTCGGACGGCCTAAATGGCTTGCTAAAATAACAATAGCACCTTTTTCTACTAATTCATTAATAGTAGGAAGTGCAGCTTGAATTCTTGTTTCGTCCGTAATTTCCTGGTCCTTCATTGGTACGTTAAAATCAACACGAACAAAAACTTTTTTGCCTTTCAAATCGATATCGCGGATTGTTTTCTTATTCACTTTAGAGACCCCCACTTACATATTTTTAAAATAGCGGAAACAAAAAGTTTCCGCTGTTTGATTAAGGGTGTACAACCACTCTCATATTAGTCAAAACGAAATTACTTAACTAGTTGTGCGAAGTGTTTTACAGTTCTAACTAATTGGTTAGTGTAAGACATTTCGTTATCGTACCAAGCAACAGTTTTAACAAGTTGTTTGTCGCCAACTGTTAATACTTTAGTTTGTGTAGCATCAAATAATGAACCGTAGCTGATTCCGATAATATCAGAAGAAACGATTTCATCTTCAGTGTAACCGAAAGATTCGTTAGCTGCTTCTTTCATTGCTGCATTAACTTGTTCAACTGTTACATTTTCATCAAGAACAGTGACAAGCTCAGTTAATGAACCAGTTTTAACAGGTACACGTTGTGCAGCTCCATCAAGTTTACCTTGTAGTTCAGGCAATACTAAACCGATTGCTTTAGCAGCACCAGTTGAGTTAGGAATGATGTTTTCTGCTGCTGCACGAGCGCGGCGGAAATCACCTTTTGGATGTGGAGCATCTAAAGTATTTTGGTCTCCAGTGTAAGCATGGATTGTAGTCATTAATCCTTCTACGATTCCAAATTTGTTTTGTAAAACTTGTGCCATTGGTGCAAGGCAGTTAGTAGTACAAGAAGCACCAGAGATAACAGTTTCTGAACCATCTAGGATTTCATGGTTTACGTTATAAACGATAGTTTTCATTTCACCAGTAGCTGGAGCTGAAATGACAACATTTTTTGCGCCTGCAGTTAAATGAGCTTCTGCGCTTTCTTTAGTTGTAAAGAAACCAGTAGATTCGATAACTGTGTCTACTCCAAGCTCGCCCCATTTAAGGTCAGCAGGATTTCTTTCAGCAGTAGTTACAACTTTTTTGCCGTTTACTAAGAAGTAGCCTTCATGTACTTCGACTTCCCCTTGGAAAGTACCTTGAGATGAATCATATTTTAAAAGATGTGCCAACATTTTAGTGTCAGTTAAATCATTGATTGCCACTACTTCCAATTCTGGGTTTTCGATAATTTTTCTAAACGCTAAGCGTCCGATACGTCCAAATCCGTTAATACCAACTTTTACTGTCATTATTATTTCCTCCTCTAATTTTAAGGATATTAATATATAAAGGGAATTCCCGTTATATCAAATTTTTCGCAGCACCTTCATCTGTAATTAAGATAGTAGAAGGTGGTGCTTTTTTTAAGTATGCACTAATTGCTTTAGATTTTGATGAGCCGCCAGCTACTGCTATTACATTTGGAACAGTCGTTAAATTTTCAAGCCGAATTCCAATTGTTTCTACTTTATGGACGACTTCTCCAGCTTCGTTAAAGTAATATCCAAATGCTTCGCCTACTGCTTGTGCGTCTTTTATTTTTTCCATGTTGCCTGCATTAGTGCTTCTTCGTTTTGCCATTGCAACAGCTTCACCGATTCCATGAATTAGCATATCCGCAGATTTTATAAGATTAAGCACTTCACTAATATGAGGATCGTTAATAATGCTTTTGTACATCTCTTTGCTTACCTCATCTGGAACATATAGGACACGATGCTTGCTTGCTGTGTGATCTGCCATCATAGCACAAATCGTATTTGCTTGGTTTTTTACGTCTTCTCCAATGCCACCACGAGCAGGAACAAACAATAATTCTCCTTCTGCAACGTCTGGGGTTAACATTTCTGCTACAGAAGCCATTGTGGAACCTCCAGTAACTGCGATGATATTATTCCCTTTGAGCAGAGATTTCATACAGTTTGCTGCAGCAAGACCTAGCTCTTTTTTCACCCATGGGGAATGATCACTATCGCCGGCGACAATAATTACTTTGCTGACATCGAGCTTCTTATGCAGCACCTTCTCCATTTCATTAATACCCGTAACTTCACGCATTACACTAGAAAGACTTTCCAATGTTTCTTCTCCAATTGAAGTGAGCGACATCCCGATATTTGCAATAGAGATAAGCTTTTGCTCTTTTAAAAACTCGACTTCGCTTCGCAATACTCTTTCAGTCATTCCTAAACTTACCGCCAAACTTCTTCTGCCTACAGGCTGCATGTTATAAATGTACTGAAGAATATAATATCTTTTTTGCATAACCGTAAGAAAATCAGGTAATAATCTTTTTTGAATCTCAATAAATGAATACATGATGTAGCTCCTTCACTTGGAGTGGTCATTAGAAGTCCCGCATAGACATATTATGTCCCGGAGGCTGCAAAAAAAATCATTCCTGCTACAAAATCATTCTAACACCAGTATTAAATGAATTCAACTTATATCCGTCCATTTTTTATGAATTTTGACGAAAAAGTGAAGATTTTTCATGTGTAAAAATGTGAAAAAATTCACCTAAATTCCTTACAAAGAAGATGTCAGATTTCCTCACAAAAGCCAAAGAAGAATCCTTATAAAAATAAGAATGTCCCTGCCCTTAAAAAAGAGCAGGGACATTCAGTTAGGAAACGCCCTCGGAGGGAATCGAACCCCCATTTCAAGAACCGGAATCTTACGTGCTATCCGTTACACCACGAGGGCATATTGAGGTATAATAATAGAAACAATATCCAACTAAAGTTTAACTTCCATATTATATGTCATGTTTTCTAATTATGCAAGCCAATATTGTTTAAAAAAATGCTTGTTGGGTATCATGTTTAGGTACATACCTAAACACATCCTTCTTAATTTTGCTGATATAAAATCAATAACAAGCTTTGTCGAATGATAATTTTATACTTACAGGAGTAATCGTTTGACCTTAATTGACCATCCGTGTATCATTATGGTTACATACAGTATTGATTTTGGTCAATATTGAAGAAACACATACTTAAAAAGAATAACTTATCTTAAAAGGAGGATTTGTAATGAATTTAATTCCTACAGTTATTGAACAAACGAATAGAGGAGAACGTGCTTATGATATCTATTCTCGTCTATTAAAGGATCGCATTATCATGTTAGGAAGCGCAATTGATGATAATGTAGCAAATTCCATTGTATCCCAATTATTGTTTTTAGATGCAGAAAATCCAGAAAAAGATGTTTCTATCTACATTAACAGCCCTGGCGGCAGCATAACTGCTGGAATGGCAATTTATGATACGATGCAGTTCATTAAACCGAAAGTGCAGACTATTTGCATCGGCATGGCTGCATCAATGGGTGCTTTCTTACTTGCAGCAGGTGAAAAAGGAAAACGCTACTGCCTTCCAAACAGTGAAGTAATGATTCATCAGCCCCTTGGCGGAGCACAAGGTCAAGCAACTGAAATTGAAATTGCTGCGAAACGCATTCTTTTCTTGCGTGATAAATTAAATGGCATCTTATCCGAGCGCACAGGTCAGCCTATAGACATTATTGCCCGCGATACAGAACGTGACAACTTTATGACTGCAGATAGAGCAAAGGAATATGGATTAGTAGATCATATTATTACTCGCAACTCTTTAACAGATAAATAAGACATATTTAAAAAAGGATGAGGCACCAGCCTCATCTTTTTTTGAAATCTTTATCCATTCAAAAAACACAGTCCCGCTAGTAGTTAAATTTTATTTTAAGCATTATAACAACGCTTACAAAAGTTCAGTTAGTTTATTAAGCGCTTCCAATTCATCGCTACCGTCCGTAATTATTTTTATTGTTGCCCCTGAATGTACAGCTAATCCCATAATCCCCATAATACTTTTTGCATTCACTCTTTTTCCCTCTTTTTCAATATAAACATCTGATAAGTAACTGGTTGCTTCTTGTACAAATATGGCAGCTGGTCTGGCCTGTAAACCTGTTTTTAATTTTACTTTTATTTGCTTCTCCACCATCTTTCTTCATCCCTTTCCTCTTTTGTATTCTACTTCCTATTATACAAGTAAATAAACGAAACACCATCTTTTAATATCGTGAAACTTCCATCAATGAGTACTATTATACACTGACAGAAGTTTCAAAGAAAAGGAATACAACTGCTGGGCTAGAAAAAAGCAGGAGAACAGGAACAATAAAATCAGTTTACTTTATCCCCACGGCGAAGTGCTTCCGCAATTTCATCAATTTTTCTTAATCGATGATTTATTCCCGATTTGCTTATATTTCCGGAAGAGACCATTTCTCCTAATTCTTTTAAGGTTACATCCTGGTAGGCAACTCTCAGTTCCGCAATTTCACGTAATTTATCCGGCAAAATTTGCAGTCCCACCGTTCTGTCTATATAACGGATATTTTCTACTTGCCTTAAGGCGGCGCCAATTGTTTTATTTAAATTAGCGGTTTCGCAATTTACAAGACGATTTACAGAGTTTCTCATATCCCGAACGATCCTAATATCCTCAAAACGGAGCAATGCACCGTGTGCCCCAATGATATTTAAAAACTCAGTAATCTTCTCTGCTTCTTTTAAATACGTGATATATCCTTTTTTTCTTTCAAGAGTTTTGCTATTTAAATCAAATGTATTCATTAACTCGCTTAATGCCGTTATATGTTCTTTATAGAGAGAGAATATTTCTAAATGATAAGACGAGGTTTCCGGGTTATTAACAGATCCTCCTGCAAGAAATGCTCCACGCAAATAAGAACGTTTACAACATTTTTTCTTGACCAGATCTTTTGAAATATCATGGGTAAACATAAACCCTTCTGTTAATATTTGAAGGTCTTCCAGAATTTCTTTTCCTTTAGCGGAAAGTCTTACAATATAAACGTTATTCTTTTTTAAACGCATTTTTTTTCGAACAAGCAGTTCTACCGGAATGTCATAATATTTTTTTATTAATGTATATATTCTTCTTGCAATTGCTGCATTCTCCGTTTGAATGTCTACCACTAATTTTTGATTAGAAAAAGATAGAGTGCCATTCATTTGAATAAGCGCTGATAATTCTGCTTTCCCACAGCAATTTTTAACTTCAATTGTGGTTAATTCCTTTTTTGTCTCTGAAGCGAAAGACATTTCCTTCACCTCCATTAAGAAAAGCTCAAGCGCCTTGCACAACCTTGAAGAAAAATATTTTTTTGACTCAAAAAGTGTTTTTTACTTCTAAGAGGCAAAAGGTTATTTTTTCACAAGTGCCAGGCGCTGGAGCTAGACATCCATCTACTTTTGAATATTGTTAGTTATTCTTTTTAAATAACGCAATATTATCTAATCAAAAGATTAAAAATATAACGCTCTATTCTCCCCATTTTTTCTTGGGAAAAATTATTGTGTAATACATCCTTAATGGATGGCTCGTTCATTTATTAATGAATACAATATTTTCGCAACTTCCACTGTATTATGGCGAATAACATCATCTTCTAAACTGATAATATCACCACAAATTATGTTTAGTCCAAGGTGTTCTAACTGATCTGTATCAAAATTCACAGGTTTCGCTCTTTCCTCATTATATCTTTCCTGAATATCTTCAGGAATATTTTCTCTATTTACAAGAATAGTATCAATAAATGGCTTTTCCATATGATGATAAATAGCCCTTACATGATCACTTGCTGAATAATTAGACGTTTCACCTGCTTGTGTCATTATATTGCATACATACACTTTTTTAGCAGATGCTTTTACGATTTCTTCTCCGATTTCAGGAACGATTAAATTCGGCAAAATACTTGTATATAAACTTCCTGGTCCTATTACAATCAAATCCGCGTGACGAATAGCCTGAAGGGCTTCTGGCAGCGGCGTAGAATTTTTAGGAGTCAAAAAAACTTCCTTTATCTTCTTCTCACTTTCAGGAATGCTCGATTCTCCAGTTACAACAGTTCCATCTTCCATTAATGCATTTAAGACTACGCTGTGGCTTGTTGCAGGCAGGACTTTCCCACGAACATTCAACACTTTGCTCATTTCTTGAATAGCATACGTAAAATTCCCGGTTATAGATGTCATAGCTGCAATAATTAAGTTTCCTAATGAATGGCCAGCAAGCTCGTTGCTGCTGGAAAAACGATGCTGAAACATTTCCTCAATTAAAGGCTCTACATCTGACATTGCAGCTAATACATTTCGAATATCCCCTGGCGCTGGAATATTAAGTTCATCTCTTAATCTGCCAGAGCTTCCTCCATCATCAGCCACTGTTACAATCGCTGTGATATCAACAGGATATTTTTTTAGCCCTCTTAGTAAAACCGATAGACCAGTACCTCCACCGATGATTACTATTCTAGGCTGCTCGCTTTCACTCATGTTTATAAGTCCTTTCTCCTCTGCATATCACGATGAGTAATTTCTACATGATAATCCTTTTCGAAATGGTGTCCAATATATTCAGATAAAGCGACAGAACGATGCTGTCCACCTGTGCATCCAATTGCCACCACAAGCTGGGATTTTCCTTCACGTTTATATTGAGGCAGCATAAATATTAATAAATCAATTACTTTTTCAAGAAATTGATTTGTTTCCGTCCACTTTAATACATAACTAGAAACATCGACATCAAGTCCGGTTTTCGGTCTCATATGCTCAACGTAATGAGGATTTGGTAAAAAACGCACATCAAATACTAAGTCTGCATCTATTGGAATTCCATGTTTAAAACCAAAGCTCATAACATTCACAGTAAAAATGGTTTCTTTATTTACTGAAAACTCTTTTAAAATTTTTTCTCGCAATTCTCTCGGGGTGCTCTGTGATGTATTGTAAATAATCTGTGCCCGGCCCTTTAATTCTTCTAATAATTCTCTTTCGAGCTTAATTCCTTCTAAAGGCAGCCCTGAAGGTGCAAGGGGATGAGATCTTCTTGTTTCTTTATATCTTCTGACTAGCGTACTATCTTCTGCATCCAAAAATAATATTCGAGGAGTTGCCCAAGACTTTGCCAAGCCATCAAGTGCACTAAATAAATTGTCAAAAAATTCTCTACCCCTTAAATCCATTACCAGTGCTACTTTATTCATCTTATTCTCAGATTCCTTCATAAGTTCAAGAAACTTTGGCAAAAGAGTTGGAGGCAAATTATCCACACAGAAAAACCCTAAATCTTCAAAACTTTGAACGGCTACTGTTTTTCCTGCACCTGACATTCCTGTGATAATGACAAATTGTGTCTCATTCACCGCATTCATGTTCATTCCCCCTAATAAATTCAGCTTGGATCAAGACGGTAGCTAATTAATTCAAAATCTGGTGTATACGTAAAAGTTCCATATATCAGCCCGTTTCCATGAATCATATAATCCAATATATGATAATCTCCCTCTGCCATTGGGAGATTGCGAATTTCATCTAATTCATGCCATACTATTTTTCCTTCAGCCGATTCGTCCACATGGATGCCATCGGAATTAGTAGAAAAAAACGTAAACATCATCCATTCTGATACAATCTTATCTCCATCTTTTATAATAAACGTAAAAATCCCTTTAATATTTGGATTTCTTAAGTAGATTCCTGTTTCTTCTCTAAATTCACGAATACATGAGTCTCTTACTGATTCTCCAGGCTCCATCTTTCCTCCTGGAGCTACCCACCAACCTCTTCTTGGTTTCTGTAAAAGCAATACTTTATTATCTTGAAGCAACAAACAATTTGTCACACGCTGCACTAAAATCACCTCGATTGTTTTGTAAACTAGCTTATGTAGAAAATACTGTAATCTATTCTTATTATTATACTATTATTAAGAATCCCCCACAATATATTAGAAAAGTAGAAGCGCAAGTTTAGTTCCGAATGGACTAGCCGATTAAATACGCCACCTCCTGTAGCAACATCGGTACTTGTATATCCTGTACATCCTGTACCGTCGGAGCACTCTGAACGAGATAAGGCGCAACTAACCATCAGGAGTGTTCTTACTCCTGATGGTTAGTTGCGTTCCACAGGATGCGGATCACACAAACGAAGACATAAGGAAGTGGCGATTTTAGTTTGTGTACCTTTCTCGGACCTTTACGGGCATTTTTTCTTCTGCTATCCAGATTTCGGAATGGCTTAATGCCCCTTAAAACGTGATAAGGGAAACACGAAGAACGTAGTGATTCGATGTTGACTTGTCATAAGGAGAAGAACGAGGTGTGAGATGCTTTGTGAACTTGCCGACTTAATTCTCTACTCCCGTGGCAACGCCCATAGACTTGCTTCCTTCAAGTCTGTTGCAGATTCGATTGATTCGCTTCCTTTGAGTCGAAAAAAAAAGAGGGTGTCCTAATAAAGGCTGACAGCACCACGCTACGTGGTAATCTGCCCTTTCCTTTTGGACATCCTCGGAAAAAGATTTATATCTTAAAAGGGGGTCAATTATTATTATCATACCCGAAATATATTGCACTATTGTTACAGTTAAATTAAAATGTTTTAACATAACCTATTCTGACTATGTCGCTAGACTCGAAATTCAATAACATCTTGTCGTCTGAAAGCTTGCAAACAAATCTTTACCTATGGTCTGTATAGACTTTTTCATTCCCTGTTTTTTTATGCTTTTTGTTTTAACGACTCCATTAGTTCTTCTACATAATGCTGTGCACTTTGAGCAGCAATGCTTCCATCACCAGTTGCCGTTACAATTTGACGAAGGGATTTTTCACGGATATCTCCAGCAGCAAAAATACCCGGAACTTTTGTTTCCATATGATCATTTGTTTCAATATAGCCATTTTCATTTGTGATCCCTAAATTTTCAAATGGCTTTGATAAAGGCAGCATGCCGATATAAATAAATACACCATCTGCTTCCAGTTCCTGCTCTGTATTATCAACAGTTGAAACAAGGGTTACACTGCCAACTTTGCCTTCTTTTTCATTAATTGCTTTAATCGTATGATTCCAAATAAAATCAACTTTTTCATTATCGAACGCCCGTTGCTGCAGAATTTTTTGTGCTCGAAGTTCATCACGGCGATGTACAATCGTCACTTGTGATGCAAAACGAGTTAAATATACTCCTTCTTCAACAGCAGAGTCGCCGCCGCCGATTACAAATAATCGTTTATTTTTAAAGAATGCTCCATCACAAACTGCGCAATAAGAAACACCACGGCCACCAAGTTCTTTTTCGCCCGGCACACCAACTTTTTTGTACTCTGCACCTGTTGAAAGAATAACTGCTCTTGCTTTATATTCTTTTGAACCAGCCTTCACTGTTTTATATTCTGATCCGTCCACAATTTCCTTAATATCGCCATATGCATATTCAGCGCCAAATTTTTTTGCATGATTAAACATTTTATTGGATAAATCAGGACCTAAAATACTTTCAAAACCAGGGAAATTTTCCACATCTTCTGTATTGGCCATTTGACCGCCAGGAATACCTCTTTCTATCATTAGCGTCGATAAATTCGCACGGGATGTATAGACTGCAGCTGTCATTCCTGCAGGACCTGCACCAATAATAATAATGTCATAAATTTTTTCTTCTGTCACAACATTCAACTCCTTTTGAAATAACCAAAATAACATACTAAGTTTTCATCTAAAATAAAACAATGTATGGCTAAAGTTCAAACAGCCTGTAATGATATTTACAGCTGCTTTACTATGCATTTATAGTATGACCATCTACTTCTATCCTATATAACAAGGGACTAATAGTCCAAAAATCTGCTCAACGTAACTGTTTCAACATGCAGCTTTCGTTTAGAAGTTTAAACTTAAATGTTGTTTGACTATTTTGATGTATTTTTGCAAAGTCGAAGGCGACAATCCATAGGTAATGGCCATTTCTTGCTGTGATATTTTTTTATTTCTGATTTTATGCCATACATAATCCATTGCTGCTGCCCAGGCACTGCTATTTTTCATTACCACACCGGCTTTATGCAATTCAATAAATACAGAAAACCATTTTAAATATAAACCTGCTTCCACCGTTCCAATTGGCTGATGTATTTTATAGATAGTTTCAGCCGTGCTATGTGCACTTAACAACAGCGGATCTTCTATTTCATATCCCGTTTTAATAAAGGATAAATATTGCTGTTCTAAAGTTGAAAGAACATCCATTTGTTGTATGCTTTGAGAAGATAGTATTTTTTCCTTATACGTGGAAACACTAGTTAAAAATAAGGCAAACAACCTTTCTTCTAAATAGCTGCTTTTCAATCTCTTCATAATAGATGTTAAATGATTTTCAAAGCCATTTTCTTTTTCTTCTCTTTTATTCCAAGGTTCATGCCCTTTTTTCTCTGGATTCTCTTCTAACACACTTCCCCATAAAGCTGACGCTAGATTTTCTCTGCCTGTGAAATAGGCTGCATAAGAAAACCAATAATAAAAAGACGCATCTCCAGCAAAACCTTGTTTATGCAGTTTACTTAACCAAAAATAAGCGGAGCCATATTCTCCTATCAAAGCAAATGTTGATCCAATTTTAAATTGGTGGTCGATGGAAATAGGCTTAATTTTTTGTAAAATATTCGTTAATTGTTTAATATTTTTCTCTTCTTTTTCATAAAACGCAAACACTAATTTATTGCAAAGCGCATGCAAATTCCCCATGTTTTTTTCCAATACTTCATCTAGAATGCTGTTTGCCTTTTTTACTTCTCCTAGATAAAAATAAGCTAACGCCAAGTTGTTGTATGCAGACCAATACTCTGGATAATCGCAGATTACTTTGTTTAACATTTCAACAGCTTTTGGAAAATTCCCTGATTCCAGCAATTCTCTTGCTTCATCTTGTCTATTGATTAAATCATCTTCTTCATATGGATCCTCTTCTTGAAGAAGATCTGACTCTAATGACAACACTTCTAATAAATCTTCTGTTTCTTCTGCAAAATCCCCATTTTCATCTAATTTCAAATATAAATTCGCATGATAATAGGCATCTTTAAAAAATCCTAAATGAGCATAATTATTTGCAAGGAAATAATAACATTCCACCATCTCTTCATCTAATTCTTCGATAATAAGATGAAGGAGCTTATTTGATTTTTGATATTCTCCAATATCTGCATAAACGATTGCCAACTGACAGACAATCATTGGTTCCCCAGGCTCAAAGTGCATGGCTCTTTGCAGATATTTTAATGATTTATAATAATCTTTACGATGATATGCTTTAATACCTTTTGAAAAATAATATTCGCCTGTAGGATTAAATGTAATAAGTTGACCCATCGGTTTTCCTATTTTTGAGTTTTTATTCATAAATCCTCCATCTATCTATTGCAGTTCTTCACTAATAAAGAAACGTAGCTATCATTCAACTAATGTAGTATAACATATGTTAAAGCTTTCGGAGAAGAATCATTAATGGAAGTTTTTTTCTAGTCGCCCATTTCTAAAAACATCTTGGTATATTCTCCAATTTTTTTAGGAGTTCTTCCACCTTTTTATACTCAAAAATAGGGCAACCGATAAGTCAAAAAAAGTGACTCATGAGTTGCCCCATATTTTATATTTACCCCACTCTTAAAGTATCCCTTTATTTCTCTTGATGACGAGTTTCTAATACATTTAATATTTCTGCAAAAGGCAAGCCTTGTTCTCTTAATAAAACAAATAGGTGATACAATAAATCAGCAGCTTCCCATTTTAACTCTTCAGCATCACGATTTTTGGCTGCAATAATAACCTCTGCTGCTTCTTCTCCCACTTTTTTAAGGATTTTATCGACACCCTTTTCAAATAGATAAGTCGTATAAGCACCTTCTGGGCGATTTACTTCTCTTTCTTTTATTACTTGTTCAAGGTTATATAAAATTTGATAGTTTGATAATTCAGAGTCTGATGTAAGTTTATTTTGATAGATGCTTTCTGTAAAACAGCTTGCCGTTCCGTTATGACAAGCTGGTCCTGCTGGATTAACAAGCACAACAAGCGCATCTTTATCACAGTCAAATTTCATCTCAACAATTTTCTGTGTGTTTCCACTTGTTGCACCTTTATGCCAAAGCTCTTGTCTTGATCTGCTGTAAAACCACGTTTCACCTGTATCAATCGATTTTAACAGCGATTTTTTATTCATATAAGCTAATGTTAATACCTCTTTTGTGTCAACATCTTGCACAATTGCCGGAATTAACCCTTTTTCATCAAATGCCAAGTCTTCGATATTCATCTAACAAGCACTCCTCTTTCTTTCAGATATTCCTTTACTTCATGTACAGAAGTTTCTTTATAATGAAAAATGGATGCAGCTAAAGCAGCATCAGCTTTTCCTTCTTGAAAAACTGTTTGAAAATGCTCTGCATTGCCTGCTCCCCCAGAAGCAATAACAGGTACTGTCACAGCTTCACTAACCGCTTTAGTTAAAGCTAAGTCAAATCCCTTTTTCTCTCCATCTGAATCCATGCTTGTTAAAAGAATTTCTCCAGCGCCAAGCTCTACTGCTTCTTTCGCCCATGAAATAACATCTTTATCAACCGCTTTTCTGCCTCCATGCGTATACACACGCCAGGTTCCTATCTCTTCATCAAACTTAGCGTCGATTGCTACTACTATACATTGTGATCCAAAGAAGTTTGCGCCTTCTGTAATTAGCGCTGGGTTAGTAACAGCTGCTGTGTTTAAGGACACTTTATCTGCACCTGCACGCAAAATTTTCTTCATATCCTCCAACGAGTTGATCCCTCCGCCAACTGTAAAAGGAATAGCAAGCTCCGACGCAACTTCTTTTACTACTTCTACCATTGTTTTTCTGCCTTCATGGGATGCAGAGATATCAAGAAAAACTAATTCATCCGCACCTTGCTCATCATAAAATCTCGCTAATTCCACTGGATCTCCCGCATCTCTTAATTGAACAAATTGAACTCCTTTTACTACGCGGCCATCCTTAACATCTAAACATGGAATAATCCTGCTCGTTAACATGAAACATTCACCTCTAATGCTTCCTGTACAGAAAAACGTCCTTCATAAAGAGCTTTCCCAACAATAGCTCCACGAACCCCTGCACCGCTCACTTCTTTTAATATTTTTAAATCGTTTAAACTGCTTACTCCACCTGAAGCAATGACTTCTTTTCCAGTCTCGACCGCCATTTCTTTCACTGCCTCAACATTTGGACCGCTAAGCATACCATCTGTAGCAATATCTGTAAAAATAAACGTTTCAGCACCAGCGTGAGCGAATCGTTTTCCAAGATCAACAGCACGGCTTTCAGATGTGGTTATCCACCCATGTGTTGCAACATAGCCATCTTTTGCATCTATTCCCACCGCTATTTTGTTTCCATATTTACGAATCATTTCAATAGCAAAATCCGGATTTGATACTGCAATGCTGCCAATGATGACACGAGCAATTCCATTATCCAAATAGTGGACGATATCTTTTTCTGTACGAATTCCTCCGCCGATTTGCACCTTGGCATTTAATTTTTGTGCAGCATCTATAACGAACGCATCATTGACTCTTTTTCCGTCTTTTGCTCCATCAAGATCCACCATATGTATCCACTTTGCACCTTGCTCTGCAAAGTTTTTTGCCATCGCAAAAGGAGAATCTCCATAAACGGTCTCTTTATTATAATCTCCTTGCAATAAACGAACACATTTGCCGCCAAGCATATCAATAGCAGGATATATTGTAAAACTCATTCTTTTCATCCTTTCTTCATAAGCTGTGTGAAGTTATTTAATAATTGCATTCCTAACTTACTGCTTTTTTCAGGATGAAATTGCATCCCATACACATTCCCTTTACCCACTACTGCTGGAACTTCCTTATCATAAAGGCTTTTCGCTATGATAACCTCTTCCTCAGTCGCAGCATAGTAGGAGTGAACAAAATAAGCATAATCATTTTGAATATTTTCGGTTAAAGCATTTGTACCATTAAAGGATAATAAATTCCATCCCATATGGGGAACTTTATACGAAGCGCCTTCCTCTGTAACTCCTGGAAATCGAATTACTTTCCCAGGCAATAACTTTAATCCTTCTGTTTGTCCATGTTCTTCACTTTCTTCAAAAAGAAGCTGCATGCCAAGGCAAATGCCCAGCAATGGACGTCCGCTATTTGTATAATCATGAATCATATCGGTTAAACCAGATTCATTCAAACGTGCCATTGCATCTTTAAATGCCCCAACTCCAGGAAGGATTAAAGCATCTGCCTCTAAAAGCTGATCCTTGTCTTCTGAAATAAAATATGGTACATCAAGTCTCTCAAGGGCTTTACTTACGCTAAATAAATTTCCCATTCCATAATCAATAATGCCTAGCATCTTACAGCATTCCTTTCGTAGAAGGTACCCCTTTTATTCTTGGATCAATGGTTGTTGCATCATCTAGCGCCCGTGCCAACGCTTTAAATATAGCCTCTATCATATGATGCGTGTTTTGTCCGTAATGAAGAATAACGTGAAGGTTCATTCTCGCTTCTAAAGCTAATTTCCATAAAAACTCATGCACTAATTCGGTATCAAATGTGCCTACTTTTTGACTTGGAAATTCTGCCCGGAACTCTAAATGAGGGCGGTTGCTTAAGTCAATAACAACTTGCGCCAGTGTTTCATCCATTGGCACAAAGCTGTTTCCATATCTTTTGATGCCTTTTTTATCTCCAATAGCGTCTTTTAAAGCTTGACCAAGACAAATGCCAATGTCTTCAGTTGTGTGGTGGTCATCTACTTCAATATCTCCATTCGCCTGCACCGTCAAATTAAACTGACCATGTTTTGTAAACAAGTCCAGCATATGATTCATAAATGGCACGCCAGTATCAATATCTGCTATACCTTCTCCATCTACATTAAAAGATAATTGTATATTTGTTTCTCCTGTTTTTCTGCTGATTGCCGCTGTTCTTCCCATTCTTACCCCTCCAAACACTACTTCTTATATCTTGATTCTATTGCTCTTGCATGTGCTTCCAAACCTTCTAAACGGGCAAAAGCTGCTATTTTTTCTGCATTTTCATTAAATGCATCTTTGCTGTAAAAAATAACACTCGATTTCTTTTGAAAATCATCTACATTCAACGGACTGGAAAATCTAGCAGTTCCATTCGTTGGAAGCACATGATTTGTGCCGGCAAAATAATCTCCAACTGGCTCTGAGCTGTATCGTCCGATAAAAATAGCTCCTGCATGTCGAATATTCCCCAATAGTTCAAAAGAGTTTTCTGTAATGATTTCTAAATGCTCCGGTGCAAGATCATTAATCGTTTTTACTGCTTTATCCATTGTTTCTTCCACAATAATCAAGCCAAAATCATCAATTGATGCCTGAGCAATTTCTTTACGAGGCAATGTATATAGCTGCTCCTTTACTTCTTCTGCCACTTGTTCTGCAAGCTTGGAGGATGTTGTCACTAAAACGGCGCTTGCTCGCGCATCATGCTCGGCCTGTGATAATAAATCTGCTGCTATTTCATTTGCTCGTGCCGTATCATCTGCCAGTATTGCTATTTCACTTGGACCTGCAATCATATCAATATCTACATCACCAAATACTTCCCTTTTAGCAAGGGCAACATAGATGTTTCCAGGGCCGACAATTTTATCTACCTTTTCTATCGATTCGGTACCATATGCCAAGGCTGCTATCCCTTGAGCACCGCCAACTTTATAAATTTCCTTTACGCCTGCAATAGATGCTGCTGCTAAAACGGCGCTTGGAAGTTTTCCATTTTCACTTGGAGGTGAAACCATAACGATTCTTTCGACGCCAGCCACTTGTGCTGGAATAACATTCATCAACACTGAGGATGGATACGCCGCAGTCCCACCTGGAACATATACTCCTACAGAATCTAATGGTGTAACCTTTTGCCCAAGTATGGATCCATTCTCTTTTGTCACCATCCAAGAAGACTTCAATTGGTTTTGATGATAGCTGCGAATGTTTTCTGCTGCTTCTGTTATAATCGCTACCATGTTGTCATCCATTTCAAGAAACGCTTCTTGAATTTCTTCTTCCGGCACAAGCAGCTCAGTTAACGCAGTCCGGTCAAATTTCTCTGTAAATTTTTTTAAAGCGGAATCTCCGTTATTCCTTACATTTTCAATAATTTCTTTTACAATTGCTCTTTGTTCTTCTGTTCCAGAATCAACGGAACGTTTTGTATAAATTCCTTCTCCACCATTTACTATTTTCATATGGCGACTCCCCTTAAACTGAACTATTTCTATTTAGCGACTGAAGTAGCCTTCACTACATTCGTTAATCTTTCTACCAACTCGCTGATTCGCTCATCCTTCATCCGATAGCTGGCTGGGTTGACGATAAGTCGAGAGGTAATATCCACGATTCTTTCATATTCTATCAAACCGTTTTCGACTAATGTTTTTCCTGTTGAAACAATATCCACAATTCTATCAGATAATCCAATAATTGGCGCCAGTTCAATGGAACCGTTCAATTTAATGATTTCTACTTGTGAACCTTGCTCCCGGAAATAAGCTGCTGCAACATTCGGATACTTTGTTGCGATTCTTGGTGCAAAATCATTTAACTTTGTATTTGGCAATCCAGCAACAGCTAAATAGCATGCACTAATGTTTAAATCAAGCAGTTCATATACATCTCTTTCTTCTTCAAGCATGACATCTTTTCCAGCAATACCTAAATCTGCTACTCCATGCTCTACATATGTCGGTACGTCCATTGGTTTTGCTAAAATAAATCGAAAGTTCTCTTCTTCTACATCAATAATTAATTTTCTGGAATCATCAAACTCTGATGGCAGTTTAAATCCTGCTTCACGCAATAAGTCCGCTGCTTCTTCAAAAATTCGTCCTTTGGGCATGGCAATTGTTAATATATCCTTCATTTCACAACCTCCATTCCAGCTTTCCCTACTAATAAAGTAATTTCCTCGTATTGCTTTGTACATGCATCTACATTGCTCACACCATTTATATCTTGGGCAAACACTTTGATGCCTGCTTCCCTTTTTTCTTTTGCCAGTTCAAACGCTTCTTTTCGGCGGTCAGCACTGAATAAAATGCAGTGAATATTATTCGTTCTTTCTAATTTCCCAAGAGCTTCTAACAAATGGTCCATGCGGATGGCAAATCCAGTAGCGCCTGTAGATCTTCCGAATTTCTCAAGCAATAAGTCATATCTGCCGCCGCTTCCAATTGGAAATCCTACCCCTTCTGCATACACCTCATATAAAATTCCCGTGTAATAGCTCATATGGCTGACTAATGTTAAGTCAAACTTCACAATTTCCGTCTCGTTATAGTCAGCTAAAATTTCCCAAAGCTGCTTTAGTTCATCAATGGCTTTTTTTCCTATTCCATCTTCAATCAGCTCATACGCAAAATCAATGACTTCTTCTCCGCCTCTTAGCTTCAAGAAATGATGCAATCTTTGTTTATCAATGCTTGATAAAGATAATTTATCCACATGCTGGCGGTAGCCAACATAATTTTTTTCATATAAATATTTTGTTAATGCATCGGCTCTTTCTTTTGTACCTAAAATTTGCAAAAAGAATGCCTGCACAAAACCGATATGTCCAATAGATAGTTGAAAGTTTTTCGCTCCTGCTTCTTTTAAAGAAGAAATCATTAAAGCAATGCCTTCTCCATCGGCGCTAATCGTTTGATCCCCGATATATTCCACTCCGATTTGCTCAAACTCTGCCGGACGCCCGCCTTCACGCTGCTGTGCACGAAAAACAGACGCATTATATGCAAGTCGAAGCGGCAATTCTTCATTTAACAGTTTGGATGCTGCAACGCGAGCAATTGGCGCTGTCATATCCGGACGAAGCACTAATGTATGCCCTTGCTGATCCAATAGTTTAAACAGCTGCTGATCCAAAATGGCAGAAGCCGATCCAACGGTCTCATAATATTCTAATGTGGGTGTCTCAATAAATTGATATCCCCATTTTTTAATATCTTCTTCCATTTTTCTTTTTACTTTATTTTTTGTTTCATATATTTCTGGCAATGTATCTCTCATGCCTAATGGCTTTTCAAACATAAATAAACTGCTCATCATTACACCCCATAAAGAATTTTCCGAATGCTTTAGTTCGCTAATATGCTAACAAATTAAAGAGTTATTTGTAGTTTACTCTTCCTTCCACAGTTGGTCAAGTGAAAAACAGACTTTTTCACATCATTTTCATGAACTTTTTTCTTTTATTATGTGCAATATCCATACTATTACGTACAATAGACTGTTTCCTGAAAAGGAATCTGTGGAGCCTACTCCATTCTCTTTTCCTTCAAAAAAAGACAACCCAATAAAATAAGACATGATTATTCTAAAAATGCAAGCTGTTTTCAAGCTTTTTAGAATGGTTCATCTTATTTTGAGTTGCCTTTTTTCTATTCCAGTATATAAACTGGATTGTTTTTTTTTCGTTCTTTCATCTCTGCAGCTGAATAAATGATCGCCATTGGATTGCCGCCAACAAAGCTGCCTGCAGGCACATCTTTATGTACAAGTGTTCCTGCAGAAATAATTGCCCCATCTCCAATTTTTACGCCTGGCAGAATCGTTGTATTTGCACCAATCATTACTTCATCCCCAATTTCTATTTCGCCCAGCCTGTATTCCTCAATTAAATATTCATGGGCAAGAATGGTTGTATTATAGCCGATTACTGAATTCTTTCCAATTTTTATCTTTTCTGGAAACATAATATCCAGCATCACCATTAATGCAAAGGAGGTTTGATCCCCAATTTTCATGCGCAGAAAATTTCGATACATCCAATTTTTACACCGCAAAAACGGCATATATCTTGCTAGTTGAATAACGATAAAATTTTTTATTACTTTTAAGAAAGGAACCGTTTTATACACATGCCAAAGTGAATTAGCTCCACTTACAGGATAGCGGGTCGTTCTTCTCATTCACTCTTCACTTCTGGAATAGACAGCAAATCTTTCATATTATCGAAAATATAGTCTGGGTTATACCCCGCTAAAAATTCTTTCCCCTTTAACGACCATGCTACGCCTGCTGTCAACGTTCCTGCATTTTGCCCAGCTTGTATATCATGATAATTATCGCCAACCATAATGGCTTCCTCTGGTTTTGCATTCAATTTTTCTAATGCTAATAGGACTGGTTCTGGATCTGGCTTTGCCTTTTTAACATGGTTAAGCGCAACTACTACATCAAAAAATTCATCCAGTTTTGTCAGCTTTAATCCCATATCTACAACATCTGCGAGCTTTGTTGTTACGATTGCCAATTTAAATCCTTGTTCTTTTAATGCTTTTATTGTTTCATATACTTCATCAAAAATGGTAACAACTTTATCATGATTGGCAAGATTGTAGGTTCGATAAATTTGAATCATTTCTGCTGCTTTTTCTTTATCGATCCCGCTAAACACGTCCATTAAGGTTGGACCCATAAAAGGAAGAACGTCTTCTCTCTTGTATTTCCCAGGATAATATTGTTCTAATGTATGAAGATAGGATGAAATAATTAATTCATTCGTATTAATTAATGTACCATCTAAATCAAATAAAGCTGTATTTATTTTTCTGCTCATCTAACTCTTCCTTTCATGCATAACGCTGCTCTCTATTAATAGTCAGTGTCTAAATAATGTTTCTTGGCCAACCCGCTTTTTCTTCTATAGGCTATGGCGATAACCGCAAAGGCAACTAAAGCAAGCGAAATTAATTGCGCCATTCTAAAATTCCCTATCATCAAACTGTCCGTTCTCATTCCTTCAATAAAGAATCGGCCAATCGAATACCAAATAATATAAGATAAAAAGATTTCGCCAGAACGCAAATTAACTTTTCGCAATAAAAGTAAAAGAATAAACCCAATAATATTCCATAAAGATTCATACAAAAACGTTGGGTGGTAATACACGCCATCAATATACATTTGATTAATTATAAATTCCGGCAAGTGCAAACTCTCTAAGAAAGCTCTACTTACTTCTCTGCCATGCGCTTCTTGGTTAATAAAGTTTCCCCATCGACCAATCGCTTGTCCTAAAATAATACTTGGTGCAGCGATATCGGCCATTTTCCAAAAAGAGATATTTTTATTCTTTGTAAATATGTATGTTGTTATGATCGAGCCAATTAAAGCTCCATGAATAGCAATGCCTCCATGCCATATCTTCGGTATATCACTTAAATGACTGCTGTAATAATCCCATTCAAAAATAACATAGTAGATTCTTGCTGAAATAATCGCGATTGGTATAGCCCATAACATTAAGTCTGGGAAATCGTCTTTGTCTAATCCCCTTCTATTCCCTTCTCTTATCGCTAATATAAGAGCAAGAATCAACCCGGTTCCGATAATAACTCCATACCAGCGAACATCAATCCCACCAAGTGAAAATGCAATAGGATCTATTGGCTTTATGTCTCCCACTTTTTTTCCTCCTTAACTGTCCTTACTCTTCTGTTGTGCTATTCATCTATTCTTTATCTGATATCACACTGGCAAGTTTGTTCGTAAATTGCTGTGCTGCATTAACACCCATTCTCTTTAAACGGAAATTCATCGCTGCAACTTCAATAATAACAGCTAAATTTCGTCCAGGACGAACTGGTATGGTTATTTTCGTTACTTCCGTATCGATAATCTTCATTTTCTCTTCTTCCAGTCCTAACCGATCATATTGTTTATTTTGTTCCCAAAGCTCTAATGACATAACAATCGATATTTTTTTAAAACTGCGAACCGCACCCGCACCAAACAAAGTCATAACATTAATAATGCCTAATCCGCGAATTTCTAAAAGATGTTCTATTAACTCTGGAGAGCTGCCGACGATGGTCGTTTCATCTTCTTGACGAATTTCAACACAGTCATCCGCCACAAGCCGATGGCCGCGTTTTACTAATTCTAATGCTGTTTCACTTTTTCCTACTCCGCTCTTTCCTGTAATTAATACGCCAACACCATAAATATCTACTAATACTCCATGAACAGCTGTGGTCGGCGCTAATTTTCTTTCTAGAAAATTGGTTAAACGACTGGAGAATAAAGATGTTTTTTGTTTTGACCGCATAACCGGAACGGAATATTGTTCAGAGGCTTCTATTAATTCTGCTGGAACCTCTTTATCTCTTGTTATAATAATTCCGGGTGTAATGTCACTGCAAAGCTGTGTTAATCGCGACTTCCGGTCACCGCTGCTTAATCTACTTGCAAAAGAAAGCTCCGTTTTTCCTAATAATTGAACACGTTCTGCCGGATAATAGTTAAAGTAGCCAGCCATTTCCAACCCTGGTCTAGAAATATCACTGACCGTAATAGGTCTGTTGACTCCTTCTTCACCACTTATTAATTCTAAATCGAACTCCTCAATCACGTCTTTTATTAACACTTTAGCCACTAGAGCTCCTCCTTTAAAAGGTACGATGTTGTTTATATACTAGTTCATTTAAACATTCACTTTATTTTAGCATTATTCACCAAATTTATGCTAGATTCCGCTTCTAAAATACAAGAAACCACACAACTCATTTGGAATTCATTGTTTAAGACAAAAACGAAAGTGGAAGTGTCTTGCTCATTGCTGTGGGTTAAATAACAACAATCTATACGAAAAGAGCCTTTCAAAAAAACTGCCTTCACAAGTCGGATATAACGACATTGCAAGACAGTTTTTTGGTTTTTATTTATTTCGAAATATGGTACTCTGGACAATAATATTAAATAAAGATAATAAAATACTAAAAAATAAACTCATCCCAAAACTCGAAATTTCAAAACTGGCTCCCATTAATTGGGCAGTTAAAGATAATGTTATCGCATTTATGATAAATAAAAATAAACCTAAAGAAAGTATTGTTACAGGCAATGTCAATATGATTAATATTGGCTTCACAATGATATTTAACAAGGATAGAATAACACTGGCGCCTATTGCCGCTCCAATCCCTGATAAATAAAAATAATCTTGAAATAATCCTGCAAGCGCAATAAAAAATATCGCATTAATAACAATACCAACGACCCATCTCATCGAGCTTACACCTCATTTGGCAATACAAATATTAATAGTAAATAAATTAAGCCTAATGGGAAAAAGCCTGTTGGAATCAAAGCAATGACAAATATAACTCTTGCAAGGTTCGCATTAATATTAAACCTCTCAGAAAGTCCACCTATCACTCCTGCTAATTTCCTATTGTTTCTTGAACGTTTCAACTGTTTCATTAATTGGATACTCCCTTCATCCTAACTTTGTTGTATTATTTTTTGTACTTTTATGGATCCAGTTTTTGTATTTGCATCCATAATTGTACGTTGTTCATTCGACTGAACGGATTGAAAGCGAAGTGTCTTTTGAAGGACCTCATTTTTTTCTTCTATAATTTGTATACCCTCCACTTCTACATTAAACCCTCCAAAGTTCGTTTTTAAACTTCCATTGACTGCCAGTTCATTATTAATATTCACTTCTATGCTGCCAGTTGTTCCCTTTATGTCTAGGTACTCACATTCTTTGGCGTGGTTTGTACATACCAAGTTACCATTAAATGATTGTAAATCAACCTTTTGAAAATATCCATCTACCTTGATTGCTCCATTAATTGTTTCCGCATCCAATTCTTCTACTACGCTGTTTACTATTTCAATACTTCCATTCGCTGCATCAGCTTCCGCTTTTTTTAATTGACCAGCTTGGATCGTTATTTTCCCATTTGCTGTTTTTGTATATACTTGTTCTGCTGTCAGCTCGTATGTTTTGATTGGACCATTAAATAACCGAACCTTCACTATTTTATACTCTTTTTTGGGAATATAAATAGTGGAATAAAGCTTCATCCACTTATGATGAACTATTAATTCCAATTGATTATTATCTGCTGAGATATCCACTTCTTTTAAAAACGTTTGTTTTGCTTCCTCCAATGTTTGGACACGGTAGATTTTCGCTTTGCATTCTACTCTAATTTCGGGTTGATCCCATGGAATGACTTCTACTTCTCCGTTTGGAATATCAACATCAATATTTTCAGGGGTTAGATCTGTATATTGAAAAATATGAGAAACTTCTTCAAAACGACCAAAATTCAAATCCAAATCTACATCTTTTACTTTTTTTATTGTAGAATCAACAAACTCAAATAATTTATCTTTTGCTGACTGAAATTTAAAAGAGGATGGCTCCTTTTTCTTTTCTTGGAATATCACATCCGTTGATAAATCATTTATCGGTTCTTCTGTCGGAGTGCTTGCTTTAGCTAAATCTCCATGATCCAATTTTTCCATTAATGCAAGTGCTTCGTCCACCGTTAATTTCCCGCTTTCCACTAACTCTAAAATTCGTTTTTTTTCTTCAGCCATTTTTTATTCCTCCATTTATAATAGTCTAACCAGGAGCAAGCTTTCCGTTTCACCTTTTTTCTTTTTCTGATCTTTTGCTTTTCCTTCTTATACGATTCATCCTCTAGAAAGTTTCATCTCCACAATTGTGTTTCCCTTCCATCATTTTTATTTTATGTAGATAATAACTCAATAAGAATACTGTCCAAATTGCAAAAAAAAGAAATGCAAGATGCATTTCTTTAAGACTGAAGAAAAACTAGCTGCTCAAAAGACTTTTTATCGAGAAACAACACCCTCCAGCTTCTCTATTTGCCCTTTCATGCGCAGCCTGTCTCTCTCAAGGATAGGTTTTAAATATTTTCCAGTATACGATCCGCCTAATTCAGCAATTTCTTCTGGTGTTCCTGCACCTAAAATGGCGCCTCCTTTATCTCCACCTTCTGGACCTAAATCGATAATATAGTCTGTTGCTTTAATAACATCAAGATTATGTTCAATTACAAGCACCGTATCTCCATTCTCTACCAGCCTTTGCAGCACAACTAAAAGTCTGGAAATATCATCCACATGCAATCCGGTTGTTGGCTCATCTAAAATATAAAATGACTTCCCAGTTGAACGACGATGCAGTTCAGAAGCCAGTTTTACGCGCTGTGCTTCTCCTCCAGATAGAGTCGTTGCCGGCTGTCCAAGTGTTATATATCCTAATCCAACATCAACAATTGTTTGCAGCTTCCGTTGGATTTTCGGGATATTTTCAAAAAAGGATACAGCATATTCTACGGTCATTTCTAATACATCCGAGATATTCTTTCCTTTGTATTTTACTTCTAATGTCTCACGGTTATATCTTTTTCCATGACAAACTTCACAAGGCACATAAACGTCTGGAAGAAAATGCATCTCAATCTTTATGATTCCATCGCCTCTGCACGCCTCACATCTTCCACCTTTTACATTAAAGCTGAACCTACCTTTTTTATATCCGCGCACTTTTGCTTCATTTGTTGTTGCAAACACATCACGAATATCATCAAATACACCAGTATAGGTTGCAGGATTAGATCGAGGTGTACGTCCAATCGGAGACTGATCAATATCAATCACTTTTTCTAAATGCTCTATTCCTTTTATCTCTTTATGTTCACCAGGCTTTGCTTTTGAACGATTGAGCTTTTGCGCTAAACTTTTATGAAGTATTTCATTAATCAGCGTACTTTTCCCAGAACCTGAAACACCTGTAACTGCCGTAAACACACCCAAAGGTATTTTAGCATCCACATTTTTTAAGTTATTTTCTTTTGCACCTACTATTTCAATAAACCTTCCATCATTTTGTTTTCTTTCTAATGGAAGAGGAATAAATTTTTTGCCTGATAAATATTGCCCTGTAATAGAATTCTTATCTTTCATCACTTGCTTCGGCGTCCCAGTTGCGATAATTTCTCCACCATGCACTCCTGCACCTGGTCCCACATCAATAAGATAATCAGCTTCCATCATCGTATCTTCATCATGCTCTACTACAATTAACGTATTTCCAATATCCCTCATATGCTTTAATGTTTCGATCAGTTTATCATTATCCCTTTGATGGAGCCCAATAGACGGCTCATCTAGAATATATAATACCCCTGTTAATCGAGATCCAATTTGTGTAGCCAATCGAATCCTTTGAGCCTCTCCTCCGGAAAGTGTTCCTGCCGCCCTGCTTAAAGTTAAATAATCTAAGCCGACATTTATTAAAAATCCTAACCGCTCTGTTATCTCCCTTAAAATGAGATTGGCAATTTGTTTTTCTTTAGCAGTTAAAGATAAATTATTGAAAAAATCATTTGCTTCAACAATGGATTTTTTTGTTACTTCTCCAACATGCAAGCCATTTACATGTACTGCTAATGCTTCTTTTTTCAAACGGTAGCCTTTACAAGCTGGACAATGCTGCTGCGCCATATATTTTTCCATTTGTTCTCTAATATAATCCGAGCTCGTTTCTTTGTATCGTCTTTCTACATTTCGTATAACGCCTTCAAACTGAATATCATTTTCTCTAATTTGCCCAAAATCATTTTCGTATCGAAAATGAATTTTTTCTTTTCCCGATCCATATAAAATCTTATCTAAAAGATTTTTGGGTATATCTTTTACTGGAATATTTCTATCGATTCCATAATGATTGCAGACACTTTCCAATAACTGAGGATAATATTGTGAACTAATGGACTCCCACGGAGCAATCGCATTTTCTTTTAATGTCAAATGCTTATTCGGTATGACTAAATCAATATCTACTTCCAGTTTTGTTCCAAGACCGTCACAATCTGGACAAGCGCCGAACGGGCTGTTAAAGGAGAATAATCTTGGTTCTAATTCTCCTATAGAAAAGCCGCAAATAGGGCAGGCATGGTGTTCACTAAAAAGCAATTCTTCCTCTCCGATTACGTCAATTATTACTTTCCCTTCCCCAAACTGTAATGCAGATTCTAAAGAATCAGCCAATCTTGCTGCAATTCCTTCTTTTACCACTAGACGATCGATCACTACTTCAATATTATGCTTTTTATTTTTTTCGAGGGAAATGTCATCTCCTATTTCATGCATTTCTCCATCGATTCGCACACGCACATATCCTTGTTTTTTAATATCCTCCAGAACCTTTACATGCGTTCCTTTTCTTCCCGAAATAACAGGAGCCAATACTTGAAGTCGAGTTCTTTCAGGATATTCCAGAATACGATCTACCATTTGTTCAATTGTCTGAGATGTAATTTCGATGCCGTGTTCTGGGCAAGTTGGTCTTCCAACTCTTGCATATAATAACCGCAGATAGTCATAAATTTCCGTCACCGTTCCCACCGTTGATCTAGGATTTCGGCTTGTTGTTTTCTGATCAATTGAAATGGCAGGAGAAAGCCCTTCAATAGAATCAACATCCGGTTTATCCATTTGTCCTAAAAACTGACGGGCATATGCTGATAAAGATTCTACATACCTTCTTTGTCCCTCTGCATAAATTGTGTCAAATGCAAGAGAAGATTTTCCCGAACCAGATAAACCAGTAATGACTACTAGTTTATCTCGTGGAATGGTAATATCAATATTTTTCAAATTATGAGCTCTTGCTCCTTTAACAATTAACTTATCTTTTGCCATTCTCTCACCCCTCTGCTTTTAATTCTAATAGCAAGTCACGCAGCTCTGCAGCTCGTTCGAAATTCAGCGCTTTTGCTGCTTCTTTCATTTTTGCCTCCATTTGAACAATCATTGCTTCTTTTTCTTTCTTCGACAGTTTTCCTAGTTTAGCATTTGTTTCATATTCGTCAGGCTCTTCTGCAACTTGTGTAGCACGTATTGATTCTCTAATGCCTTTTTTAATTGTTTGTGGTGTAATGCCATGTTTTTTATTGTATTCTTCTTGAGTTTCACGGCGTCGTTTCGTTTCACTAATCGCCAGCTCCATCGAATTGGTTATTTTATCTGCATACATAATAACGTGGCCATTTGAATTCCTTGCTGCACGTCCGATCGTTTGTATCAAGGAACGCTCCGAACGAAGAAATCCTTCTTTATCTGCGTCTAATATGGTTACAAGGGAAACTTCCGGTATATCCAATCCTTCCCTCAGCAGGTTAATTCCAACAAGCACATCATATTTTCCAACACGTAGCTCTCTAATTATTTCGATTCGTTCTAATGTTTTTATCTCAGAATGCAAATATTGCACTTTTATCCCAATTTCTTTTAAATAGTCGGTTAAATCCTCTGACATTTTTTTCGTTAAGGTTGTTACTAACACTCGTTCATTCCGTTTAATTCTATCCTGTATTTCTCCTATTAAATCATCTATTTGTCCCTCAATAGGACGAATATCAATTGTTGGATCCAATAGTCCTGTCGGACGAATAATCTGCTCTACCATCTCAGGCGTATGTTCTAATTCATACGGACCTGGAGTGGCAGAAACACAAATCATTTGATGGATATGCTGTTCAAATTCTGGAAAGGTTAATGGTCTATTATCCAATGCTGAAGGCAATCGGAAACCATGATCTACTAATACACTTTTTCTGGCCTGGTCACCATTGTACATCCCCCTAATTTGCGGAAGCGTAACATGTGACTCATCAATTACAATCAAAAAATCTTCAGGAAAATAGTCCAACAATGTATAAGGCGTTGATCCTGGCGGGCGTAAAGTTAAATGTCTGGAATAGTTTTCAATGCCTGAACAGAAACCCATTTCCCTCATCATTTCCAAGTCATAACGAGAGCGTTGTTCTAAACGCTGTGCTTCTAATAATTTATTATCTTCTCTTAACTTAGCCAATTGCTCTTCTAATTCTTTTTCAATATTTTCGATTGCCAGCTTCATTTTTTCTTCTCTTGTAACGAAGTGGGAAGCCGGAAATATAGCAATATGGTTTCGATCACCAAGAATTTCACCTGTTAGCGCGTCAACTTCCCTTATCCTGTCAATTTCATCTCCAAAGAATTCTATTCTCACACAGTGTTCATCACGAGATGCAGGAAAAATTTCTACTACATCTCCTCTAACTCGAAATGTACCGCGCTTAAAATCGATATCATTGCGGTCATATTGAATATCCACAAGTCTCCGAAGCAGCTGGTTTCTTTCCAATTCCATTCCCGTTCGCAAAGACACGACCATTTCTTTATATTCTTCTGGAGAACCTAAACCGTAAATACAAGATACGCTCGCTACAATAATGACATCTTCTCTTTCAAAAAGCGATGAAGTGGCAGAATGTCGAAGTTTATCGATTTCATCATTAATACTTGCATCTTTTTCAATAAATGTATCCGTCTGAGGCACATAAGCTTCCGGTTGATAGTAGTCATAATAGCTGACAAAATATTCAACAGCATTGTTTGGAAAAAACTCTTTAAACTCGCTATATAGCTGTCCAGCCAATGTTTTATTATGGGCAATAATCAAAGTCGGCTTTTTTACTTCTTTTATTACATTGCTTATGGTAAAAGTTTTTCCAGTACCAGTAGCACCAAGTAAGGTTTGCATTTTTTTGCCGGATTTACTTCCTGAAACTAACTCCTTGATGGCCCTTGGCTGATCTCCTTGTGGAGAGTAGTTCGAAACAAGATCAAATTCCTGACTCACGTAATATATCCTCCTCGTTCCATCCTAGTAAAAAAACAGGATAATATACACTTTGGGCAACTCCCTGCTTCCAAATTGCTTCCATTTAACCCTGTTCTAAAAGACGTTATTTTAAAACTCAAATGCATCCATTTTGTATAAGAATAGCTCCTTATATACGCATTGAATTTTCATTTATGTACATTTATAAAGACTGTACCATTGTTTTTGAATTTGCTATCAACCAAAAAATAATATAGGAGTTTATTTCATCTCCATTCATTTTTCAAAAATATTTTAATTTATATCCAACCGCTAAAACGAACATTTGTTCTTTATAATAATATATCATATTCGAATATAAAAATCATCTTTTCACACTTAAACTTAAAACAACAATTTTCCTCCTAGTGCTAAAAGGATGAGTGGAAAATTTCAAGCGGAGTGGCGAAGGGAGCAAATCACTTCAACTGCTGATCAGACAGATTTTTCCTTTGTTTTCTTTATCCATATATCTCCATTCTACCACAATAGATAGATTTCAAACCAGAAAAAACGAACGAACATTCGTTTCGGACTATCTGACAATACTTCTTTTATTTATTGCTCCTCTTCCTTAAAGATAAATCGTTTCCAATTAGCTTTAAATCTTTAAAACCTTCAAAATAGTAGAAAAAAGAATGACTATACACGAACAGAGCTACCCTTTTACTAGCAAGTACTCCTGTACGATAAGTCATTCTTTCTTTTATCCTATACGTTTCACTGATCGTTCTTTTAACCATTGGCTCATCCAAAATCCAACCGTTAATGAAAACGAATCGATAACAATTAACAAAAATGTATCTGTATACCCTTTATAAACAGAGGCTGCGATCAAAGCTACTGTTAACATTAATGCAAGTACTCGATTATACGTTACACTAGAAAAAAGCATTACTATTATTCCTGGGAAAAAAAGTGCGGCTGCATATTTGATCACAAAAAAAACACCTCTTTTTTACTTAAGCAAAATTTGTTTGCTCCACTTGAAAGCCTAATTTTGTTAAAGCACTTGCTAAATTATTAAAAATAGAAATTTTACTAAAATCAATGCCAAGCTGAATCGCGGTTTGGGCAATTTCCGGTCTTAATCCTGATAGATATGTATGAACTCCAATTAATTTTAATGCCTGCATCACTTGAAAAAGCTGATGTGCTACCATTGTATCAATAATAACGACTCCTGATAAGTCGATAAATAAGTTTTCTATATGCTTTTCGCTGCACTGGGCTAGCGTTGCTTCCATTATAATATGTGCTCTTTTGGTATCAATATCACCAATCAATGGCAAAACACCAATGCCACGGGCAATAGGAATTACGGGACAGCTAAGCTCATGAATTGTTTCCTGCTGTGCATACAATTGCTCGAGTTTAAATTTATCATAATATTCAATAAATATATTTGTAAACAGATCAAATGCAAAATTTGTTAAACCAATCCATTTAAATACAGCTTGGACCGATAATTTTTGGGGATCTTTATCGGCAAACTTCTCAATATAGGAAATAAAAATAGATTTCGTTTGGTTCAATTGTTGAATAGATTCTACAATTGGAACAGCATCATTTGATCGCTTCTTCGCAACAGATACAGCCCAATTTGTTAAAGTCGCTTCATACACACTCTCTTCTTCCAAAAATACATTCATCACATTTTCCACTAACGTTTGATGACTATCAATCAGCAGCTTCAACGTCTCTTCTGAATTATTTGTAGAATAGAATGTAGATGTACTATTTTCTATTGTTTGCAGCCAGTCATTACACATGTCCTCTGCATGATTCATTAAGTATGTATATAACTCTTTCATACATTCTGCCACTTAGGGATCCTCCTATGTTTCACACTTAAAATATCAAATCAAGCTGACGACAAATATTGTCGAGCAGCCTTGCATTCACTTTTCAACACGTTAATTGAATACAAGATACCCTCCATTTTCCTCATCATGGTTTAAACAATATACCATCCAAGTTAATAATATATATTGATCATGTTGGATTTGAAGGAATCGATTATGTAGGGGATTATCAGAGTAGAATAATCTATTAATAACAGAAATTTTTCTGCTTTTCCGTCGGAATACTACTCACCTAATTTTTTCAATTTTTAATTAAACCAGTGGCAAGTATTTGAAAAAGAGGCTTAACAGAAGATGACCTTTTTTTGGCATTGCGCAGCATAATGATAATCTCATTCAATTCATGTGGCGATAACTCTTCTATTATCCAATCAGCCAGCTCCTGATGACTTATAGAGATGTTTCGAAAGGGAATCTTAATTGTTCGGCATTTCATTAATTCATTTCTTATTATATTTATATGGTAATCATATTTCGTTAATGTTGACTTCTGTAACTCCTCATGAAATGGAAATGACTTATCATTCCCCATATCTCCACCCCTCCCCTGAAATAATTACATTTTTTCACAAGCATCTTAATATAGTTTTAAATAATATATCTCTATTAGTACATGTAAGAGTAAATATATCTATTTAATAGAAATAGGTCAAACAAGAAAAGAATAATTCCTTTTAATTGCAGAAAATTAGGAAATAGGTATGATTCCATCTAGTAGATTAGTAGGTTTTCTTATATGTTTTTATAAGGTAATATTTACTAATAAAGTAACCTTCCATCAGTGGGGGTTTTCTTTATCCCCACTGATGGTTAGTTGCACTTATCGGACCTTTACGGGCAGTTATCCCCCGCCTATCTTCCTCGATTTCTCGGAATCTTGAGGCGGTGGTCTTACTGCCCGTTAAGAGTGGGATAAAATAATTATTTGTCCTATTCCCCACACATCAAGTAACCATTTTTTTGTAAAGGAGAACATGAAATGGATATGGAACATACAACAGAGCCTATTATTGGAAATCTACTAAACGATGATATCTTTTCAAATTCCATACAAGGTCTTTTGCTGCTTAAAAAAGGTACTATTTTAAATCAAACACATATTGAATTATTAGAAAAACATCTAGTTGACCCCTTCAAAGTTATTCCATCATTTGTTTCCAATTCTATATCTGTTGAACAAACGTACCATAGTCTTTTAAATGAAGTAAAAAAAGTATTTTCACATATTTTAAAAAGGGAAGAGGAAGGGGTGGAACAACTGCTTTCTCACTTTTCAAAAATGGTTGAACTGTGTTTACACGATTTCTCTACATTAGATATCATTCATAAACATATTTCCCAATCCGATTATATATATCAGCATAGCATAAATGTTGGCATTATCTCTGCCCTGATCGGAAATGTATTAGGCTATTCAAAAAAAAATTGTCAGCTGCTTGGACAGATGGGCTTATTTCATGACATCGGTATGCTAACAATCACCCCGTCAATTTTAAAAAAAGAAGGCAAATTAACGGAAAAAGAATATAAAGAAATACAAAAACATACGATGCTAGGAAAAAGCATTCTTTTTTCTATAACACAATTAGATATTCTTATTTCAAGAACTGCTTTATTGCATCATGAAAGAATAAATGGAAAAGGCTATCCATGCAACCGTTTCGAAAAAGACATACCTTTCATGATTCAAATTGTTTCAGTTGCCGATGCATTTAATAGCATGTGTACCTCAGATCTATATAAAGATAAAAAAACTTATTTCGAAGCTATTGATGAACTAATCAGTGAAGCATACGGCAATACCTTAAACCCTGCCATTGTTATTCCGTTTACACAATTTATTATGAGAAAACAGCTTTTTAAAAAGGTAAAATTAAATAATAATGAAACAGCAGAAATTATTTTCATCCACCAAAATGAACCACATTTGCCGCTGGTTCGTTTAAAAAACAACTATGTTGATTTACGAAAAGCTTCCCCATTAAAAATTACTAGTCTAGCATAGATATTCTATTCCCGCAAAATAAGAGTTTTACACCAAAAAAGAAAAGTTTTGTCTCGTAAAAGTTGTAAAAATAACCTTTAGAGGCATCTTTTCTTATTATTTTTTTACCGTCTGCTGTTTCACTAATTTTTTTTGCCGCTATATTTATCCCACTCTTAACGGGCAGTAAGACCCCCACCTCAAGGTGCTGAGGAATCGAAGAAGCTAGGTGGGGGAAACTTGCCCGTAAAGGTCCGATAAGTTCAACTAACCATCAGTGGAGGATGAAGAAAACCCCCACTGATGGAAAGGTTCACTTTATACAGCTTGTTTCTGCAGCTGAACTTCAGTAGGTAGTCTCTCGATTCAGACAAAAAAAAAACGAGGAAGGGTAGCTCTCCTCGTTTCAAATTGTATAGAAAAAGTTTAATAATGCAATATCTAACCAGCGGCGGACAGCTAAGTCGCTATTAAACGCCTTTAAATGCTTTACGGTAAATATCAGCCAACTCTGTTACAAGTGGTAGTTTTGGATTAGCAGTTGTACATTGATCTTCGAATGCACGGTCAGCTAAATAGTCTACTTTTGCTTCAAAATCTTTTGCATTAACTCCATTTGCTTCAATGCTCATTGGAATGTTTAGTTCTTTTGCAAGGCGGACAACCGCACGGATAAAGCTTTCTACACCTTGTTCTACCGTATTTGCAGGCAATCCTAATATTCTTGCTAGTTCTGCATAACGTTCATCTGCTTTAAAATGTTCATATTTAGGAAAAGCAGTGAATTTTTTTGGTTTTTCTGCATTATAACGGATAACATGCGGCAAAAGAATTGCGTTAGAGCGTCCATGGGCAATATGGAATTCAGCTCCTAATTTATGTGCCAAACTATGGTTGATTCCTAAGAATGCATTAGCAAAGGCCATCCCTGCAATAGTAGATGCGTTATGAACTTTTTCTCGAGCTTCCTCATCAGATCCATTTCGGTATGCTTTAGGCAAATATTCAAATATTAATTGAACTGCTTTTACTGCAAGAGCATCAGTATAATCATTCGCCATAATAGACACATATGCTTCCACAGCATGTGTTAATACGTCCATTCCAGTATCTGCTGTAACAGCTGGCGGCACTGTCATAACAAACTGAGGATCAATAATAGCAACATCTGGTGTTAATTCATAATCAGCTAAAGGATATTTAACATTTTGTTCTTTATCTGTGATTACGGCAAAAGATGTCACTTCAGATCCTGTTCCAGATGTAGTTGGAATGGCAACAAATTGTGCTTTTCCACCTAAGTTTGGATATTTATAAATTCTTTTTCTTATATCTAAGAATTTTTGTTTTAAGCCGAAGAAATCCTCATCTGGATGTTCGTAGAATAACCACATTCCTTTCGCAGCATCCATTGGAGAACCACCGCCAAGCGCGATAATGCAGTCAGGCTGGAATTTTGCCATCATTTCTGTTCCTCTAACAACTGTGTCTAATGATGGATCTGGTTCTACATCAGAGAAAACTTCCACTTGAACTAAATTCTCTCGTTTTCTCAAATGATAAAGTAATTTATCTACATACCCAAATTTGACCATGTATGGATCTGTTACAATAAATACTCTAGATATATCCGTCATTTTTTGTAAATATTGTACGGAATCTTTTTCGAAATAAATTTTTGGTGGAACTTTAAACCATTGCATATTATTTTTTCTTTTTGCCAGTTTTTTTACATTTAATAAATGAACATCTGTTACGTTAGTAGATACAGAGTTTCTGCCATAAGATCCACAGCCAAGTGTTAATGATGGCATATAGGCATTGTAAATATCGCCGATTGCCCCTTGAGAAGAAGGTGCATTGTTGATAATGCGGCATGCTTTCATTCTTAGTGCAAATGCTTTTGTTACTTCTTCATCTTCAGAATGGATGACTGCAGAATGTCCTAATCCGCCAAACTCCAGCATTTCCTCTGCTCTTGTAATTCCTTCTTCTGTTGAATTTACTTTATAGCATGCAAGTACAGGGCTTAGTTTTTCTCTAGAAAGTGGATGATCCGGTCCAACAGCTTCTAATTCTGCAATTAGTATTTTTGTATCTTCCGGCACTTTTACTCCTGCTAAATTTGCAATATAATGGGCTGATTTCCCAACAATATTTGGGTTGACTGCACAAGTATTTTCGTTGATTACTAGACTTTCTACTTTCTTTTTCTCTTCTTCATTTAAAAAATAGCAATTATTGCGCTGCAGTTGATTTTTTACTTCATCATAGATTTCTTTATCAATAATGACCGCTTGTTCAGAAGCACAAATCATTCCATTGTCAAATGTTTTAGAAAGAATTAAATCATTTACTGCTCTTTTTACTTTTGCTGTTTTTTCAATGTAGCAAGGAACATTACCAGCACCAACTCCAAGTGCAGGCTTCCCGCAGCTGTAAGCAGATTTCACCATTCCCGGACCTCCAGTAGCAAGTATTAGCGCAATTCCAGGATGGTTCATTAACGCTTGTGTTGTTTCAATCGACGGCTTTTCAATCCATTGGATACAGTTTTCAGGTGCACCTGCTTTAACAGCTGCATCTCTTAAGATTCTAGCAGCCTCACTACTGCATTTTTGAGCGGATGGATGGAATGCAAACACGATAGGATTGCGTGTTTTAATGGCAATAATCGCTTTAAACATAGTAGTTGATGTTGGGTTTGTAACAGGTGTAACACCAGCTATAACACCAATTGGATCCGCAATTTCTACAATGCCATTTACTTGGTCATCATTGATTACTCCAACCGTGCGATCGTATTTAATATTATGATAAATATATTCTGTTGAGAATATATTCTTAATGATTTTATCTTCATAAACGCCTCTTCCTGTTTCTTCAACAGCAAGCTTCGCCAAGTACATATGTTTATCTAAACCAGCCAAAGCCATTTCTTTCACAATATTGTCCACTTGTGCTTGATCTAATTGATAAAATTCATCCAAAGCTTTTTTTCCTTTTGCAGCTATTTCATCAATTATAGCGTTCACGTCTTTTTTTGCTTTTACATCTTTTTCAACAACTGACATCTAAATCCCTCCACTTAATTAGAGAATGCTTTTAAACAACTTTGTGAAAATATTCACAATTATACCTTAAAGAAAAACTACTTTTTGAGTAGCTAATTTTCAGGGATGACCACATCCTTTTATACAATAATATAATTTAATGATGTCTCAACATTTTGTTGGTAAAGATATTTAGAAATGAGTTCCTTAGCTTCTAAATTTATCTTTGCTTTTCTTTACACCCTTATAATATACCGATTTGAAATATGCATCAATAGGTTAAATTAAATTTTGTTCAACATTTCACAAAGTCTTTCACATTTCGTTCACAATTGCTTTCGATGCTTCTTTTTTCTAAGAGCATGCTGGATTTTCCTGTGCGCAAATCTTTTTAACAATTGTTACTTTTATAGTTTGCTAAAAAAAGATTGCTGTAGACCCACCTTGTTTTCACTTGATATGATAATAAAGTTGAACAGGAGGGTCTGAAGTGGAAAAAAAATACAAGGACTTAAAAATCGGAGAACAGGCAGCTATTTTAAGTATTGCTGTATACATTCTATTATCGATCATTAAACTAATCATTGGATTTTCAACTAATTCAGAGGCCTTGCAAGCGGACGGTTGGAATAACTTCACTGATATTATTGCATCAACAGCTGTTTTAATCGGTTTACGGCTTTCACAGAAACCAGCAGATAAGGATCATTTATATGGTCATTGGAAATCAGAAACAGTTGCTTCGTTAATCGCCTCTTTTATAATGATGGCAGTCGGATTGCAAGTATTGTACAATGCAATCACTGTTTTTTTAGACGGCAGTCAAAAAGCTCCAGATCTGATTTCTGCCTATACGGCAATCGGCTCTGCTATTATCATGTATTTTGTTTATCGCTATAACCACAACATTGGATTGAAAATAAAAAGTCAAGCTGTGAAGGCTGCTGCTAAAGACAATCTTTCTGATGCAATGGTAAGCATCGGAACAGCTGTCGGTATATTTGGCTCTCAATTTCACCTAACTTTTCTTGATCCACTAGCTGCTTGCATTGTTGGCATCCTAATTTGCAAAACAGCATGGGATATTTTTCGAGAAGCATCTCATTATTTAACAGATGGTTTTGATGAATCATTAATAGACTCCTATCGGCATACCATTTCTGCTGTTGCTGGAGTAAAAGAAGTTAGGGATATTAAAGCTCGAAATTATGGAAATAGTGCCGTGGTGGATGTAGTTATTTCAGTACATCATGATTTAGATTTAGTTCACGCCCATAATATTTCCACCTATGTCGAAGAACAATTAATCCAAGAACATGATGTGCTAGAAGTACATGTTCATATTGAACCGGATTAAAGGGGAAATGGAAACATTTAGGATCATTTGCCGTTTATAAGCAGAGAAAGCAAACGGCTAAATGTGCTAATCTAGTTTCCCTTTCTTCCTTCCATATATGAAAAAATGAGGAAATTCAATTTGTTTAGAAGACAGTTGGATCTCCTCTTTTTTAAAGATAAGAAAGTATAAGTTTTCTGAAGTCTGACGGGTGTCTAGCTCCAGCGCCCTATCGACTTCAACGCTTCCCTCACCTCGTCTATGATAAGTCAACATCGAATCGCTACGCTCTTCGTATTTCCTTTATCTCACTCGATTCAGTCCAGCTTTTTCCGTCGATGAGCAAGGGCGCTTGCGCTTTTCTTAATAGGCTTTTGCCCAATACACCAATTCTTTCGCTTTTTTGCCACAGCATACACATTCTTCTCCTATATGCTCTTGTTCAAATGGAATACATCTTGATGTAGCACCTGTATCTTCTTTTATTTTATCTTCACAAGCTCTGTCTCCACACCACATTGCTTGAATAAAGCCAGTTTTTGTATTTTCTGTATATTGTTTAAACGCATCATACTGAAAAGCTTTGTGTGTATTTTCGTCTAGATGGTCTGCTGCCTTTTTAAATAATGCTTGTTGAATATCTTCAAGCATTTGTTTTAGCTGTTCTTCTAATTGATCAAGCGAAACGGTTTGTTTTTCGCCAGTATCCCTTCTGACTAGCACTACTTGTTTCTGGTCGATATCTCTTGGACCAGCCTCTAGACGAACAGGGATCCCCTTCATTTCATACTCATTAAATTTCCAGCCTGGTTTTTTATCACTTGCATCTATTCCGACGCGTGCTATACGGGAAAGCTGTTCTTTTAATGTGTAAGCAAAATCAAGAACCCCTTCTTTATGCTGCGCAATCGGAACGATCATCACCTGCGTTGGAGCAGCATTAGGCGGAACAACTAACCCTCTGTCATCTCCATGCACCATAATCATGGCTCCAATAATCCGTGTTGTAAATCCCCATGATGTTTGCTGAACATATTGCAAATTTCCTTGTCTGTCACTGAATTGAATGCCAAATGCTTTGGCAAATCCATCCCCAAGATTATGGGATGTTCCAGATTGAAGTGCTTTCCCATCGTGCATAAGACTTTCAATGGTATACGTGTATTTCGCTCCAGCAAATTTCTCTTTTTCTGTTTTTTTCCCTTTTATTACTGGAATGGCAAGTATTTTCTCACATACTTCTCCGTAAACTTGAAGCATTTGCACCGTTTCTTTATCTGCATCTTCTATTGTTTCATGACATGTATGCCCTTCTTGCCATAAGAATTCCAATGTCCGCAGGAAAGGTCTTGTTGTTTTTTCCCATCTCACTACATTTGCCCATTGGTTATATAATTTTGGCAGATCCCTATAAGAGTGAATGATGTTTTTATAATGCTCGCCAAACAGCACTTCTGATGTAGGACGAACACATAAACGCTCCGTTAACTGCTCTTCCCCGCCATGCGTTACCCATGCTACCTCTGGTGCAAAGCCTTCGATATGATCCTTTTCTTTCTGCAGCAGACTTTCAGGAATAAATAATGGCATATAGACATTTTCATGGCCAGTTTCTTTTATACGCTGATCTAATTCATTTTTTATCTTCTCCCAAATTGCAAATCCGTATGGACGGATAATCATCGAACCGCGGACACTCGAATAATCAATCAATTCTGCTTTTGTTACAACATCTGTATACCATTGAGCAAAATCTTCTTCCATCCGTGTTATTTTTTTGACAAATTCTTTACCCATAAGCCATCACCTCATTTAATTTAAGAAAATAACTCCATTACAAGCAGAAAAAAATGCCATCTTACAAAAAATGATTTTAAACACAAAGAAGCTTTGCCTTCTATTAGGGACCAAAAATTGGCGGTACCACCCTAATTTAAAGCAAAGCTTTACACTCATCCATGATAACGGTATTGAACCGCTGCGATCTTCAAAGTATCCGAACAGAACGAAAGAGACAGGTTCAACAGATGTCTATAGAATTCTTCCAGCGACTGAATTCCTCTCTTGGAATAGACAGGACTATTTACTAATTCTCTTTATAGTTTCATTATTTTACTTTTATCCCACTCTTAACGGGCAGTAAGACCCCCACCTCAAGGTACTGAGGAATCAAAGAAGCTAGGTGGGGGATAACTGCCCGTTAAGGTCCGATAAGTGCAACTAACCTTCAGTGGGGGATGAAGAACCCCCCACTGATGGAAAGGTTCACTTTATATATTTTTATAAATAATAAACGAATAGTCCAATTATTGTCAAATATCTATCTATTTTTTATTTATCTCAGTTAAAAGATAATGTTATTTTTGGGAAGGGAATTTCCGAGACTCCTGCTAAAAAAACGGGCTGGCAAGACCCCTTAAGACGACAAGCGAGGAGACTTGCCGGTTCGTCCACGGAAAAGCGAGTAGATTCCCTGACCATTCAAAAATCTACAATAAAAATTTAACAAAGACCTCCATGCAAATAAAGATTTGCACCATGGCACATGAAAAGAAGCAGTCTCCCTATTTTTTAGCACAAAGCAGCCGGCATACACGAAGATTCCTATGGGATTAGCGGGACAGTCGAGACCCCACAGGAGCAAAGCTCCGAGGAGGCTTGACGCCCGCCCCATGGAAAGCGAAGTGTATGCCGGCTGCGGACTACCACAAGAACACCACACTTTTCAGGGTAGACACAGACACCCATGCAACAAAACTTGCACCAAGGCACATGAAAAGAAGCGGCTCGGCGCTCGCCCGCGGAAAGCGAAGTGTATTCAACCTGCAGAACCATTTTTTCAGGGTAGCCATTTAATCAAACATTATTACCAAATAGCCACACTGCCATCTGTACGAGATTCTGTTCCACCGTAATACACACCCGTTTCTGGATCTCGCCAAATGATTTGCGCCCTTCCACATTCATTCGAATCAATAGACATCGTAATTTCATGTCCCTTTCTTCCTAATCCTTCAATAATATGACGAGGAACATTTGTTTCCAGCATAATCTTTTTATCGCCAAACCATTGCCAGCGAGGGGCATCAATGGCAGCCTGTGGATTTAATCCAAATTCAATCATATTCATTAATACTTGCACTTGACCTTGGGGCTGCATAAATGCTCCGATTACACCAAAAGGACCAATTGGAGTATCACCTTTTGTAATAAAGCCTGGAATAATTGTATGATACGTTCTTTTACCAGGTTTTAAACAGTTTACATGATTAGGATCCAAAGAGAAATTATGGCCTCTGTTCTGCAGTAGAATGCCCGTTTCAGGTACGACTAAACCAGAGCCAAAATCTCTGTAATTGCTTTGAATAAAGGAAACCATATTTCCTTCATCATCTGCAGCTGCGACATAAACAGTACCGCTATGCTGTGGTTTTCCAGCTTGAGGCAGACTTGCAGTATCTTTAATCTGCTTTCTGCGTTCATCTGCATACTCATCTGACAACAGCTCTTCTAATCTTACTTTCATATCTTCTTTTTCGCTAATAAATTCTTTTCCATCTGTAAAAGCCAATTTCATTGCTTCTAATTGAGTATGATACGTATCGACTTGCTCTTTTTCATGGAACTTATAGCCTTTTAAAATGTTTAATGCCATTAAAACAACTGTGCCTTGACCGTTAGGCGGTATTTCCCAAACATCATACCCTTTATAGTTGGTTGATACTGGCGTCACCCATTCAGGGTAAAAATTAGCTAAATCTTCTTTTCTAATTTTCCCGCCATATTTTCTGGAAAATTGATCTATTTTATCAGCAAGCTCACCGCGGTAAAAAGATTCTCCGTTGCTTTCCGCAATGCTTTCTAATGTAGTAGCAAAGTTTTCCGATTTCCAAACTTCTCCTATTTGCGGAATTTTCCCATTTGGAGCGAAAGTATCAAAGAATGCTTCATGTTCTTCTCCATTTACTAATTCTTTAATTTTGTTAACTCCATTCATCCAATTCCTTCCTGCTGTTGGAGAAAGAGGAAACCCTTCTCTTGCATACGTAATCGCAGGCTTAAGAACCTCACTTAAGCTTAATTTCCCAAATCGTTTGGAAAGTGCCGCCCAAGCAGATGGCGCTCCTGGAACGGTAACTGGAATGAAGCCTCTTTCAGGCATAGAGGAAAAGCCAGCTTCTTTCACTGCTTCCACTGTTGTTTCCATTGGAGCAGGACCACTTGCATTTAAACCATAAAGAGAATTATTCATCCAAACAATCGCAAAAGCGTCTCCACCAATCCCATTAGAAGATGGCTCCACAACGGTTAAACAAGCAGCTGCTGCAATGGCTGCATCCACTGCATTTCCACCCATTTTTAATATTTCCATCCCTGCTTGCGCCGCCAGCGGCTGAGATGTGGCAACCATTCCTTTTTTTGCAATCGAGCATACTCTTTTTGAAGAATATGGATAGGTTAAAAAATAATCATTCATTCTAATTAACTCCTCTCTTTATGGCTAAAAACAAAATTTTTATGCGTTTTTCATGTAAACATCCAATGCTGCTTGAATGCCTGCCCCTTTGTTTACTTCTACACCATGTCGTATTAAACATGCTTCCAAGCTTGCTAATGCAAATAGAACATTTTCTTTGCGGCAGCTGTAACCCATTGTTCCAATTCTCCAAATTTTCCCATGAAGTGGACCGAAGCTGCTTGCTATTTCAACGCCAAACTCTTGCAGCATCATGCTTCGTACAGATTCTGCATCTACGCCTGCTGGAACGTTAATACAAGTAACCGTTGGCAGCTTAGAACGGCTGTCTCCAAACAATTCTAACCCCATGCCTTCAATACCAGCCATAAGTGCTTTTTCATGATATTTATGACGTTCAAATCTTGTTTCTAAGCCTTCCTCCAATACAATTCTTAATCCTTCATGTAAAGCATATAACATCGAAGTTGCTTCCGTATGGTGGTTTAGTCTTCTTGGGCTCCAGTAATCCTGAAGCTGGCTTAAATCTAAATAATTGCTAATAATAGGATGATGGGAAGATTTTTCTGCTAACTCAGAGTCTGTTGCAATTCCTCTTTCTACTTTTTTACGTTGAAGAAGAATTTTCTCTACTCTTTCATTGTACGTAACTGGTGCATTTCCAGATGGAACAGACAAGCATTTCTGATTTCCGCCAATCACTGCATCAATATACCAATTATCTGTTTGTACATCTGCACCGCCAATTGTTGCGACAGCATCCACTATAAATAGTACATCTTGTTCTCTGCATGCTTTTCCGATTTGTTCTAACGGCTGCATACGGCCTGTTGATGTTTCTCCATGTACAATTGCTACGATTTTTGGATTTACTTTTTTGATTTCCTTAATAACATCTTCTGGGTCAAAAACCTCTCCCCATTCACAATGCATTAAATGAAGATCTGTGCCGTATCTTTCAGCGATTTCAGTCAGGAGATGACCGAATCTTCCATAAATCGGAATAAGTACTTTATCGCCAGGCTCAATCACACTGCCTAGAACAGCTTCTAATCCTGATCTTGATGTACCGTCAACAGGGAATGCCCATTTGTTTTTCGTTTGAAACACTTCTTGGATCATGTTCATTACTGTATTCATAATAGAAGTAAAAGCTGGATCAAACTGACCAACAATCGGTGTGCTCATCGCTCTCAATACTCTTGGATCTGCTTCTACTGGTCCTGGTGTCATAATCGTTCTTAATGGGGTGTTAAGTTCTTTATAGCTCATTTTTATTTCATCCTCTCTTTTTTAATAGGCCATGCGGTATAACATCTCAATTAAAACAATAACTCCATTTTTCAAATCTTCTGCTTCTGTATATTCTAACGGTGAATGACTAATGCCATTTTTACTTGGAACAAAGAAAAGTGCTGTTGGACAATACGTTCCAAACATTTGAGAATCATGTCCGGCTCCGCTGATCATTTTTCGGTAAGGGATGGACATGTCTTTTAAAATAGCATCCGAAAGACCAATTAGTTCTTGATCCATTTGCACTGGCTTTACATCCACCCATTGTTCTATCTCTAAACCAGCATCTTTTTTTGCACAAAATTCTTCGAAATAAGCAAAGATAGTCCTGCAATATTGCGCTAAAGTCGATTCTTCATGGTGACGCACATCTAATGTAAAAATCACTTCATTTGGAATGACATTTGGAACATTTGGAGAAACTGTCAGCTTGCCAACAGTAGCTACTAAACTATCATCTACTTTTGAGGCTCTATTTAATGCGTATGCTATTAATTCAGAAGCTATATGCATGCTGTCTTTTCGGTAAGACATCGGCGTAGTTCCAGCATGGTTGCTTTCACCAGAAACCTTTATATTAAATCTTCTTTGTCCTACAATATGTGTAGCGATGCCCACGGATTGCTTTTCTTTCTCAAGAACTGCACCTTGTTCGATATGAACTTCAATAAAACTTGCAATATCATCTCGAACCGCTGATTTTCCTGCAGGTGGGAATCCGGCTTGTTTCATCGCTTCATGAAAAGGAATAGAGTTTGCATCACACAAATCTGCACTATCTTCCATATTAAATTTCCCTGTGATCGAACCTGATCCCCAAAATGCTAACGGAAAACGGCTTCCTTCTTCTTCACATAATGAAACAACTTCAATTGTTTTTTTCGGCAATCCATGCTGCTGATATAAATAGTGCACGGCGAGCAAACTTGCAATGATTCCATACGCACCGTCATATTTGCCGCCATCCACCACTGTGTCAATATGAGAACCTGTTAGAATGGCTTTCTCCTGTTCTTCCGTTCCGGGCAATCGACCAAATAAATTCCCTACTCCATCAAAATAGGTTCTTAATCCACATTCATCCATTTTTGTCTTTAATGCAGATTGAGCTGCTTGCCAAACATCATCATATAATAGTCTTGTGACTCCGTCATTTGCTGTTCTGCCGAAATCAGCCAACCATTCTACCCATTTTGCCACCTCAGCTGTTTCCATATTAATTGTTGTTTTCATTCTTATCTCCTCTCGATGAATGATGTTTAAAACCATTTTTATATTCCCTTCCATAAAATCCATCAATTGTTAAGTTTCGTCACATTTATATTCACATAAATAATTTATATTTTCATTGTAATAAGGATATAAATCCAATACATTAGATAAATTGTTAGAATCCTTGATTTTTTTTGTGCAAAATAACTAAAGTAAAGGGTATAATAAAAATACTAACTTAATCTATGTTATTTTTATTAACATGAATGGAGGGGGAAAATGAAGTTAATCGATATCCTTAAAAAGCCTTTATTTCAGAATGTAAAAGTTATTGCAGGAGATTCAGGGCTTGAGAATGAAATTAAAAACATTACGATGATGGATGCACCTGATATTGCCTATTATCTCCATCCCAATGACTTTCTTATTACTACCGCCTATCACTTAAAGGATAATCCAAATAGTATCGTTCAACTCGTAAAAACAATGTATCAACAAAACTGTACGGCATTAGGAATTAAAACAAAACGATTTTTATCCAACATACCGGAAGAAGCACTGCAATTTGCCAATGACAATGGCTTTCCAATAATAGAGATTCCATTGGAAACATCACTTGGAGAAGTTGTAAATGCAACGTTAAATTATATTTTAGAAGAAAGAACTACGGAATTAACGACTGCTTTTGAAGTGCATCGTAAATTCACACAACATATTTTAAAAGGAAAAGGAATCAAAAAGCTTTTGGAGGAATTATCCGATATGATTGGTCAAAAAGTGCTGCTGTTTGATCAGCATTATCAAATCCACTCATCCTCCCTATCAAAATATCCGTTGGAAAATCAAATCTCTGAATTATATTCAAAGGGATATCAGCTTTTATTAGAGAATACGTCACATACTTGTTTTTCCATACGACATACGGAAGAAACAGTCAGTATTTTTCCGGTCCTTACACATATCGGAAAACCAGCCTATTTAGTGATTTTAGGAAATGTTCCAATCTATGATCAAAGTCTCCTTCTAATAATAGAACAGGCAACCAATGTATTATCCTTTGAATTAATGAGAGAAAATACATTAAAGCAATATGCAAGACGTGCAAGAAATGAGTTTTTCCTTCATTTTGTGGAAGGATCTTTTACTTCGAAAGAGGAAATCGAAAATAGAGCAAAAGAATTTAACTTAAAGTGGGATCAGCCAACTATTACCATAGCGGGAAAAATCGATCAAGATGAGAAACAAAAAAGTTTTACTCAACACCATTTAGAAACAGATTACATTTATGAATTCCTGGAAATGGAAGCAACAAAAGCTCCTTTTCCTGTTCATTTATTTCTAAAAGGGGATATGTGCATTCTAGTTATAGAAGCTCCTGAGCAAAGAGGGGATATTGATGTCGCCATTATACCATATCTAAAAGAGCTGCAAGCTTATATTGTCAATATCTTCAAAAGGACCATTTCCTTCGGTATAAGCAATATTGGTCATAATTTGTTCAATATTCCAAATGCATTTAAAGAAGCAGTCAGCGCCATTCATACCGGTCAACTTTCCGGAAGCTTGCAATTTATTCAAGTGCATCGCCCTAAGGATGTTTCGGAAATACTGCGAATTATACCAATGAAGGACTTGCAGGAATTTTATGATCATATCTTTCAAGGTTTTTCCATCCAGCAGCAGGGGGACGAAGAACAAATACTGCTTAATACGTTATCCGTTTATTTAGAAACACACTGCCAAATTTCTGAAACAGCAAAAAGACTATTTGTTCATCGGAATACTGTGATCTATCGATTAGAAAAATGTGAAGAATTATTAGGCAGCAGCCTAAAAGATGCCGACCTAACATTTCATTTGCGATTAGCATTTCGTATAAAATCTATCCTGCATACCAAATAATTGCATATTTTCTCAATATTTAGAAATTGTATACGATATTTTCTAAATATTTTGTTTAGTTTAACCAATGACTTCCAACTCTCCTTCTTTTATTATGTTAATAAAGTTAACTTATTTTGTTAGATGAATTAACATCAGTTAAAAAAGGGGAGATTACAATGAGTAATACGAAAAATGGCGGGATGAAAATATTTTCATTGGGGCTGCAGCATGTTCTTGCTATGTATGCTGGGGCTATACTTGTACCACTGTTAGTTGGTAGAGCATTAAATTTAACAACGGAGCAGCTTGCCTATTTAGTTGCCATTGATTTATTGACATGTGGTATCGCAACATTACTTCAAGCATGGAAAAATAAATACTTGGGGATTGGTCTACCAGTAGTACTTGGAAGTTCCTTTGTTGCTGTTACACCGATGATATCAATTGGTGGTACATATGGAGTTTCTGCTATATACGGAGCCATTATATTTACTGGTCTTTTTATTGTTATCTTTGCCCCTTTATTTAGCAAAATAACAAAGTTATTTCCCCCGGTAGTTATCGGAACAGTTGTTACGATTATTGGATTGTCATTAATTCCAACAGGAATAAAAAACATGGGAGGCGGAGTTGCCAGCAAAGATTTTGGTTCCATAGAGAATCTTTCTCTCTCCTTTGGTGTACTGCTATTTATTTTAATTCTTAATCGATTTGCCAAAGGGTATTTTCAATCATTATCTGTTTTAATTGGCATTATTGTCGGCACAATTGCTGCTGCTATTTTGGGAAAAGTAAATTTTGCTGCTGTTGCAGATGCTAGCTGGTTTCATCTTCCGAAAGCATTTTATTTTGGGACTCCAACATTTGAAGTTGGTCCTATTCTCACCATGTTAATTGTCGGAATTGTTATCATTATTGAATCAACAGGTGTTTTCTTTGCACTTAGCAAAATATGTGATAAGCCATTAGACGAAAAAGATTTAACAAGAGGTTATCGTGCTGAAGGGTTAGCTATTACTCTTGGAGGAATTTTTAACGCATTTCCATATAATACATTTGCACAAAATGTTGGGCTAGTTCAGCTCTCTAAAGTAAAAACAGCAAATGTTGTAGTTGCGGCTGGCGGCATTTTAGTATTTTTAGGACTTATTCCAAAAGTAGCTGCTTTTGCAACAGTTATTCCAACACCTGTTTTAGGAGGAGCAACTGTTGTTATGTTCGGAATGGTTGTTTCTTCAGGAATTAAGATGTTAAGCACGGTTGACTTTACAAATCAGGCTAACTTGCTTATTATCGCTTGTTCTATCGGTATTGGATTAGGAGCCACTGCTGTTCCAGATTTATTTGCACAGCTCCCATCAAGTCTTCGTATTATTGTGAGTGATGGAATTATAACTGGGAGCTTGACTGCCATTTTATTGAATGTATTGTTTAATGCTAAAACAAATAAAAAAAGCGTTAGTGCCTATTCTGATCAACTTAAGGCAGTAGACTAATACGAATAAGATTTAAAAATTATTAGATTAATAAAAACACTAGCGGCGTGATGCTAGTGTTTTTATTCGTTAAGGTTCTTTTCGTAGAGATTGTAGTTATTAATCCACAGCCTTACTACACTTCTCTTTCCGCGGGGCTACGTCTGAGCCGCTCCGTCGTTTAATCAATCCGCTTTATTTGCTTTGACCAACTTTACTCTTGCAACATTTGATTCAACAGCAGCTTTGGCTACTGCTTTAGCTACTGCTTTGGCTACTCGTGGATCAAATGGACTTGGAATTACATATTCTTCATTTAATTCTGTATCTGTTATTAAGTTTGCAATAGCTTCTACTGCAGCCTTTTTCATTTCTTCATTAATATTAGTTGCGCGAACATCCAGTGCTCCTCTGAAAATCCCAGGGAAAGCCAATACATTATTCACTTGGTTTGGATAATCAGAACGACCTGTGCCCACCACTCTTGCACCAGCTTCTTGTGCATCCGCCGGGCTGATTTCAGGAACTGGATTTGCCATTGCAAATATGATTGCATCTGTGCTCATGGACGCCACCATCTCTTTTGTTAATGCTCCAGCAGCAGAAACTCCAATAAATACATCCGCATTTTTCACTACATCGCCTAGTGATCCAGCTTCTTTATTTACGTTGGTGTAGGAAGCAACATCCGCTTTTACTTTATTCATTCCTTCAGGTCTGCCTTCATAAATGGCTCCCTTTGTGTCACACATAATCATATTCGTAACACCATATGAATATAAAAGCTTCGTAATTGCGATACCAGCTGCTCCTGCTCCATTTAAAACAATTTTCAAATCTTTCATTTCTTTTTTCACTATTTTTAGAGCATTTACTAAACCGGCCAATGTAACAATTGCCGTTCCATGCTGGTCATCGTGAAATACCGGAATATCAAGCGCTTCTTTTAATCTTTCTTCAATTTCAAAGCATTGTGGTGCTGCGATATCCTCTAAGTTAATGCCGCCAAATGTTGGTGACAATAATTTAACAGTTTCGACAACCTTGTCTACATCTGTTGTATCAAGCGCAATTGGAAATGCATCAACGCCAGCAAAACTTTTGAATAAAATTGCTTTTCCTTCCATAACAGGCAATGATGCAGCAGCTCCGATATTTCCTAATCCAAGAACAGCTGTACCATTCGTTACAACACCAACCATATTGCCTTTCATTGTATAATCGTATACAGTTTCTGGGTTTTCATAAATAGCTTTACAAGGCTCTGCCACTCCAGGAGAATATGCTAAGCTTAAATCTTGAGCATTTTTCACTTCCACTTTTGCATTCACTTCTAGTTTTCCTTTTTTTTCTTGGTGCATTTGCAATGCTTCTTCTTTTAAAGACATTTTCTTCTCTCCTTTTATTGTTATAAGTAATCATTATTGATTGGATTGTTTAGAAAGGATTATATTACTTGCTATTGCCGTATGGATTCCGCCGAAAAATAAAGATATCCACTCACTTTTCGAAACGTCAATTGACTCTTTATTGTAATAGTTCACCGTTCATCCTGTACGTTAGAGCTAGTCAATGGTCTAATTTGAAAAAATAATACTTTCTTTCCTGAAAATCTCAATGTAAACTTCATACTTATTTTATAAGGGGAAACTATTCTCCTTAAGATGATATAACTAATTAAACAAAAATGAAACGGCTATAGAGAAAAAAATAAGACGAAATTTTGACAAAATATACAAAGGCTGTACCATGTTTTATGATACAGCCTTGACATTACTAATCAGTAATTATTTCATTTATTAGAGGACAACAATATTTTTCTCTTTATCTAATGTAACTAAATGATGGATTCTATCTACAAACAAACCGTTTTCCGCAACGCCTGGAATTTGATTTAACTCTATTTGTAATTCCTTTGGATTTTGAATAGATGAAAAAAAGCAGTCTATAATATAATTTCCGTTATCTGTTACAAATATAGTATCCTCTTTCTGACGAAATGAGGTTGTACATCCTAATTTTTGAATTTGACGCTCCGTTAATTCGGCTCCAAATGGCACTACTTCTACTGGCAAAGGAAAACTGCCAAGTGTTGAAACAACTTTTTTCGAATCAGCAACAACAACAAAAATGTCTGCTGCATTTGCAATAACTTTTTCCCTTAACAAGGCTCCGCCTCCGCCTTTAATGGCATTAAATTGACTGTCCACTTCATCTGCTCCGTCGATCGCCAGATCAATCTTTTCAACCTCTTCAATCCTTAGGAGTGGAATACCAAGCTTTTTTGCCAATATTTCTGTTTGCAAAGAGGTTGCAACCCCTTGAATTTGCAAACCGCTTTTTATTTGTTCTGCAATTTTTACAATCGTATAATAAACTGTCGAACCAGTACCTAACCCAACAATCATGCCATCTTTAATAAATTCAATTGCTGCTTTTTCTCCTACCATTGCTTTTTCGTTCAAGATTCTACCTCCAAATCCAAACCGACTCTATTGTATTTCTACTCTTATTATATTCCTTTTTGGATTTCTATGGGGACAACTTACAGTCTTGAAGGTGAAAAAATAATTGCCTTCCATGTTTCACATGGAAGGAGCAGGATTCAGTAAAAATGGGAATTTGGAATAATATAAAGGTGAAAAGGCAAAAGGATTTATTATTAATTTTCCAAATAAACTTTCACAAGTTTTTCCACTTCCAACATTTTTTCGGCATTTTTTTGATACATTTTTTTGGCTTCTTTATTTTCCGTCTGCAAGGCGTAAATTTCTAAATCTGCCTGAATTTTTTTTATGGTTGCAAGCAGCAGTGGACGTTGTTGAGATTTCGCTAATTTCACTGTATCATCAAAAATATCAATGATTAATTCGCCATAGGAATTCACTTGCCCTAAAAAAACATTTTCTAAAGTAACGTTTAATTTACTCAACTCTACTTGCAGCCAATCCATTGTTTTTCCTGCTTTTTTTAACGGGTCATACAATACATTCCCATCCATAATAATTGTTTGAGGAACCTTATCCTTTGGCATTTTCATGTTCATCGCTTTTGGAGTCAAAGGACGATTTTCCTGCTTGAGCATAACACTTAACATCCCTTTTGGTTCAAGCACTGCATATTCTACTTCTGATAAACTAAATACGTTTTTTTGTCTCAATAGAGTACAAAAATCATCAATTGTATATTTTTCTTTTTTTAAATTCTCTTCCAATAGCTTTCCATCTTCAACTAAAACAGCTCCTGTTCCCTCAATGACATTTCTTAATGTTTTGCTTTTTAACGATATAATATCCGCTAGATAAGAAACAATGCCAAACACAGCTATCCCTAATATCCCATGTGAGATTTTTGAATCTTCACTTAAGATAACTTCCCCCGCAATATCACCAAGCGTTATACCTGCTATGTATTCAAATAATGATAATTGGGATATATGTTTTTTTCCTAAAAGCTTTGTCGTAATAAAAAGAATGAGGACAAATAAAAATGAACGCAGCACTACTTCTAAACCAGATATCATTTTTTATCCGCTCCTTTCATTTAAGATGAGCTGTATTCATTTTCTTCTCTATCCATCGTATATACTCTTAATTGAATATCATTTTTTATCTCCCCAACTAATACCATCGCCTCATGAAAATGCTTTTGTGCCTCTTCTTCCATTGAATTTAGAGCAAATGTAGATAATTGGGATTCCATTCCTTTTAAGCTGGCTAATGTTTGTTTTACACTGGATCCTACTGTCATTTTTTTGTATATCTCCTTTATCAGACGGTATGATTGGCAAAAACCAAACATACCGTTATAAGCATTATTGTTGTGTGTATTGTGGCTCTTCTTGTTCGATTTCTTGAACTCGTGGATTTAAAGTATCAATAACTTGTTGTGTTTGTTTTGCTGCATCTTGATACAACTGTTTTGCAGATTGGTTATCTGTAGCCAAAGCAAATGTCTCTAAGCTGGCCTGTGCACTTTTTAATCCAGCAACTGCTTGTTTTACGTTATTAATTACTGTCATTTTTTCTCCTCCTGTAGATTGTTTTTGCTACCTTTATATCATCTCTTTTCATCATTTTCTTATACAAATAATTAATTAGGAACTTCTTCTAAATCACCAAATTTAAACCATATAAAGTGAACCTTTCCATCAGTGGGGATTTTCTTCATCCCCCACTGATGGTTAGTTGAACTTATCGGACCTTTACGGGCAGTTTTATCCCCCACCTAGCTTCTTCGATTCCTCAGCATCCCCGAAGTGGGGGTTTTACTGCCCGTTAAGAGTGGGATAAAGTGAACCTTTCCATCAGTGGGGATTTTCTTCATCCCCCACTGATGGTTAGTTGAACTTATCGGACCTTTACGGGCAGTTTTATTCCCTTTATTGTGTTGAAATAGAAAATTTAAAAACTACAATGATAAGTAGACATATATGAATGCTAATTGTATTTTTAGGAGGGATTGTACAATGACAGGATTAGTAGCGGTGATTATGTTTTTTTCCATCTGCGTTATTGGCATCATTACGGACCATTTGCAAAAACAATCGAAATTAAAACAAAGCAGGCAACCGAGCAACAGCGTTGATACCAGATAGACCAGATATCTTTTTAGAAGGAATGCATGTTGTATTCATCGGTTCTTCCATGCTTTGTTTAATCGAAGCTTTTATAACAGGATGGAGGTTATTCACTTCTAAAAAAGCAGCAAAAAAACAAGAATCAAAGGCATCTTAGCATCCGGCGTTTTTGTGAATGACAGCCATAATTACTTTTAAAAAAGATAAATGACCATTGTCATATTTTTTTGCTGCAGGCAATAATTCATCTAAAGAAATAAACACCATAATTCCTGCAACTGCTGCATCTATCCACTAGTGACATGAAAGATTTTACATAAAAAAGAAAGACATGGAATCAAAAGAGGTCTTTCTGCTCCTAATAACTATGCTTTGAAACGATATGGGACTGTTGCAACTACAACATTTCTTCTATATAAAAGGTACGTTTTTATAAGTAAACTCGATTGGTTATGAAGTATATTATGCCAGCCTTTTTTTACAATAAACTGTGGTATTACTACAGTTACCCGATAATTTGATTCGCTTGCTTTATGTTCTACTGTATCTATAAATTTTGTTAATGGCTGAATAATGCTTCTATATTGAGAATGTAGAGTTACAAGTCGTATATCAGACTGCCATTTATTCCATTTTTCTTCAAACTGCTTTTCTTCTTCACGGTTAAAAGCAACATAAACAGCAATCACTTTATCTGGATTTAAAGACTTTGCATAATTTAACGAATTTTTAACTACGCGGGTAATCCCAGCTACTGGAACTATGATAACATTTCCAGAAATATCATCCCTTTCTTCCAGGTTTTGAATACGTAATTGTTCTCCAACAGAATCATAATGATTTTTTATTTTATAAAAGAAATACACAATGGGCGGAATAAATACTAAAACCGGCCAAACTTGTAAAAACTTTGTTATAAAAAACATAATGGTTACTATAAAACAAATAAGCGCACCAATGGCATTTATTATTAGTTTATATGTCCATCCAGCTGGTTTCTCACGTAGCCATTTAAAGATCATCCCGGTTTGGGAAAGTGTAAAGGGAATAAAAACTCCTACCGCATATAAAGGTATTAATTGTTCTGTTTTTCCTTGAAACGCGATAATTAGTATGATTGACAGCAATGCCAAGATAATTATCCCGTTAGAATATCCTAAACGATCTCCCCTGACTGTAAACATTCTCGGTATGAACTTATCTTTTGCTAAGTTTACTGCTAATAATGGAAAAGCTGTATAACCAGTATTAGCTGCTAGTATCAGAATTAAAGCAGTGGTCCCCTGGATAAAATAATACATAAAATTTCTCCCAAATATATTTTCTGCAATTTGAGATACCACTGTTACATTTTCTTTAGGAGAAGTTCCATAAAAATAGGCTAAAGAAACTATTCCTGTGAATAGAATCGCAAGTAAAATCCCCATTGCTATTAATGTTTTCGCAGCATTATTAGGTGCGGGATCTTTAAAATTTGGTATTGCGTTCGATATAGCTTCTACACCCGTTAATGCAGAACTTCCAGAAGCAAATGCTCTAAGAAGCAGAAATAAAGTAACCCCTTGAATAGGCGTTCCAATAGGTGAATGTAATTCTGCGGGAACCTTCCCAGTTAAAACTTGAAACATTCCGACACCAATCATAATAAATAAGGCTACTACAAATAGATAGACTGGATATGCAAGTATGGAAGCAGATTCTGTTACTCCTCGTAGATTTAAAATAGTTATAAAAATAACAAAAACTATCGAAATAAGAATATTGTATGAATGTAAAGCTGGAAAAGCTGAGGTAATGGCATCGGTACCAGCAGATACACTTACTGCCACTGTTAAAATATAATCAACTAATAGCGATCCTCCAGCAATCAGTCCAGAATTCACACCTAAATTTTTCATCGATACAACATATGCTCCACCACCGTGGGGATAAGCAAAAATAATTTGACGATAAGATAATATTAATGCAATCAATAAAACTAATACTCCTGCTGCAATGGGCACCGAGTACCAGTAAGCGGCAGTGCCTAGAGTTATAAGGACTAACAAAATTTGCTCAGGTCCATAAGCAACGGAAGATAAAGCATCTGAAGACAAAATGGCTAATGCTTTTGTTTTATTGATTTTTTGTTCCCCTAATTCATTCGATTTAAGGGGCCTGCCAATTAACAATCTTTTAAAAGAAATCATTTTAACACCACCATAGAGAATAATTTACTAATATATTCCCCTATTAAAACAAAATAACACAAAAAATCATAAAAAAGCCTACACGTCCATTTTCGACCTATAGGCTCCAGCTATAAAATGTATTTAATGTATATTAACCTTGTACAAACTTTGAAAAGACTCGATCTAACATACAAAAAACATTGAATTTCATATTTTTAAAATTGATCCTCTCAAATTCCACCAGTATAACTGCAGATTGATATATCAACCTGCAATATCTCTTTTTCTATATCCAATAAATCCAATTAAGGTGACAATCGCAGCTAAAGCGATTAATAACGAAATGGTTAAATAGTTTATCTCATCAACTGGATACTGCGGAATATTGCCAAATGGCGATAATTTCCCCATCCAATCTGGCGCTTGAAGCAGCTTCCCTAAATACACGACAAAAAACGAATAACCTAAATATAGCCATAAAATACTTGTTATCTTTGGAAATAAACCAATAAGCAGTATAGCGAGCCCAATTATTAATTCTTGTTTCCTTTTTTTATTCCCTCCCCCTCTCATCTTCATAAATAAATCGATTACTTCTCCACCTGTCAAATTCGGCCACAAATTGACATCTCGCGGTACATAGTTTTATTAATATATGATGCGGGAATATGCAGAAGAGGGCAATTATATAGAAAGAATCTATATGGAAAAAGCACTTCCTTATTTTTCTAATCTATTTAAAGAAGGCAGAGAAACCAGCTATATGAATAAAAATCTATCAGACGAGGCTATCTTTTTTTTCATTCAAATGTTAAAGGACTCTCTGCAAAAAGAAGATCATTATGCAAAAGCTCTGCCGTTAACAGAAGATATTATGAATATTTTCTTTTATGGGATTATGGGGAAAAGTGAAGAATAATTCACCCTTTACGCTTAGCTACTATGTTTCATCTTAGCAAGCGACCTCGTAATTAAGTTCGAACTAAGAAAAAAGACAGGGCAAGTCTGACTTGTCTCTGTCTTTGCTTTTTGTCTAATGAGGAGCAATTAATACACATAAAAATATGAATCAAGAGCACCAATAAATAATTAGATATCCTTGTACATTTTAGAAGTCAGTTTAAGTTGATACCTCGCTTACGAATAAACACATCTAAAGCACCAGATCCAAGTAAAATACCTCCAATAATAAAAACAAAACCTGTAACCTGTGTCAGCACAATCGTCTCTCCTAAAAATAGAACAGCACCAACTAAAGCAAAGAACGGATTTAAGTTAATAAAAATAGCGGCTTCTGTCACTCCGATTTTCCCAACAGCATAATTATATGCCATATGCCCAAGTGCAGTTGCAACAATAGCAGAGCTAAAGAAAATAAGCCATACACTAGCAGAACCTTTAGTCATGCTTGCTAATCCATTCGGTTCCGTAAATAAACTAATAATAAAAAGACAAATAGAACCGATTACTAACATATACCCTGTCATTAATCGAGGATCTAACGTATCGGATACTTTTTTAATCAGAATAAAGCTAATTGCCTGCGATAAAATGCTAATAAACATATAAAAATCACCAACAGACACACCATTCCATCCATTCGTGCCTTTTAACACGATAAAATACACGCCTAACAAGCCTAAAAAAACTCCAACTATCTTTGAAAAGGTGACCGCACTGCGTAAAAAGACAATTGCTAAAATGGTGGACAATAATGGCCCCATCCCCAAAATAAGACCACCATTTGTTGCAGAAGTATTTTTTAAGCCGATAGATAAAAAATAGTGATGGCCAACGACATTAAATAACGCACCTAAACAAACATACACCCACTCTTTTTTTGTTAACATGCGCACTTTTTTCAAATTAACAAGAATAATAAATACACAAATACCAGCAGTAAAAATGCGCAAAGCAGTCATCGTAGTCGGCATAAAGTTAGCTACCAGTACTTTTGTAGCAATAACATTCATCCCCCATATGGCCATGACACAAAGTAAAATAAAATAAATAGAACTTTTTTTCAAATTGCTCCCCTCTTTTCCACCACATATCATCGCATAAAAAAAGAGGAAAGAACAACCTAAAAATAAGTTAAAACTCTATTTTTGGCAGCCATGGATCAATACTATATGGAGTTTCTGCATTATGCTCTTTTGGCGGTATTTTCTAATTTTGCTAAGTAGACCTCCATGCTAATAGAAATTCGCACCATGGCGCATGAAAAAAGCAGTATCCCTATTTTATAGCACGGAGCAGCCCAGCATATACGAAGACTCCTATGGGATAAGCGGGACAGACGAGACCCCGCAGGAGCCATGCTCCAGGAGGCTCGACGCCCGCCCCATGGAAAGCGAAGTATATGCCGGCTGCGGAACCCTTTTTTCAGGGTAGACTAATTAGTATAAAGTAAACTTCCATCAGTAGGGGTCTTCCTCATCCCCCACTGATGGTTAGTTGCACTTATCGGACCTTTACGGGCAGTTATCCCCCGCCTATCTTCCTCGATTTCTCAGCATCTTGAGGCGGGGGTCTTACTGCCCGTTAAGAGCGGGATAAAGCACAACATTTATCCAGTATCAATTTTTTATAAAGGATGCTTTTCTACGTTCACCATACGAATAGGCTCCCCCTGCAGCTATAGAGAATATATTAATAGCTTTTTTATCCTATTGTTCAGTATTCCTTACCCGTTAAACCTCCCCATTATGATTGTATTATAGTACTTACCGTTAGATAACATTTTGTCCTTTTTGAGAATTCCCTCTATTTCAAAGCCGAATTTTTGATAAAGCTTAATCGCTTTTTCATTGGTTTCTAAAACTGTTAACGTTATTTTCTTCACGTCATTGTCACTGGAGTCCGCCCATTGAATCGATTTTTTCAAAAGACTTGATCCAATCCCATATCCCCAATAAACTTTTAAAACGCAGATTCCAAATTCTACTTTATGAGAGAATCTTCTCAATTGATTTCCTTCACATCTTGAAAATCCAACAATTTTTTCATCAACTTCCGCAACTAAAAATAGGTTTCTAACATTTTCCCGATCATTTTTAATGATTTGTTTAAAGGCCGATTCATCTAGGAATGCCTCGCCTTTTTCTCTGTCTAAATTTTCTGTTTCGCCGTCTATTTGCAATCGTATTTCAGACAAAATTTTCGCATCCATCTCTCTTGCACATCTAATAGAAATCATTGGGTTATTCATAATATACCTCCTAAAAATTTCTAGATATATGGAGATTTCAGGCTGTCTGGAAACGTTCAATTTCTTCATTGTTTCCTCAGATGCACAATCTCTCTAACAGAAAACATTAAGTATTTATATGACATTAGTACATCCAAAGAAAATATCTTGTTATCCTATCGTACCATATTATAAAGTATCAAAAAGGATGAAAGACGCCTTAAACTGATGAAAAAACATCAATGACATTAAAAACTATCTGAAAATTAAAAATAAACTCTTGACAACAGTCACTCTATTTAATTATCATGAGGTTAAGAGGTCAAACCTCTCATTTGGATTCGAGGTGATAATATGAATAATACAGAAAATTTAATGCCCACATTACGCGTGCGGAAGGGAGAAATCTCAGAATTAGTTCTTGTATGCGGTAGTCCAGACCGAGCGAAACTGATTGGTGAGCAGCTGGATGATTCGAAGGAGATTGCTTATTTCCGAGAATATCGCACCATCAATGGGTATTACAAAGGAGTTAAAATTACAGTTTGCAGTCATGGTGTTGGTGCACCAGGTGCAGCGGTATGCTTCGAAGAGTTAATTAAGGCTGGAGCGAAAAAAATCATACGTGTTGGTACAGCTGGTTCTTATCACGAGGATTTACCTCCAGGCAGTCTGATTATTGCTGATTCAGCTGTTCGTGCAGAGGGTTTGACCAAACAGCTAGTTCCAGAAGGCGTTCCAGCAGTGGCAGATTTTAAATTGTTAACCGCTCTTGAAGATACAGCAAAAACAAAAGAAGTTAAATATGGTTTAGGAACTATTGTCACGCTCGACGCATTTTATGCCGGACCATTAGAATTCCCACATATGCTTTATAAAGAATCAGGTGCCTTAGGGGCTGAAATGGAACTAGCTGCTCTATATGTAATTGCCAGGCTTAGAGGTGCTGCAGCTGCAGGTATTTTCGCACTTGATGGGTATGCTTTTGCAGACATGAACAACTACAATCCACACAAAGACTTAGTTCATCAAGCGATTCAGAACGAGATTGATATCGCACTCGATACATTCTTGAAAATTTAACTATTTTTCTTTTTGGACGACAGCCGCTGCTGTAAAATAAATCTTAATGGAATGTCGTTTTAGGAGGAAAGAAAATGAAAGATATTAGTATAGAAAAAAAATCATTATCAACCATTGCATTTAAAAAAATCGTGGACCTTATTGAAACCGATGTTTTTGCAATCGGAGAAAAACTGGATGCAGAACAAAAACTTGCAAACAAACTGAATATAAGTCGACCCGTTCTACGTGAAGCACTGCAGCGTTTAGAATTAGAAGGCTACATCACAAGAAAGCACGGTGTAGGTACATTCGTGCTTTCGAAAGCTCCGGTTTTATCAAGCGGTATTGAAAAACTAGATAGTGTGACGGAACTGGTTGGCGCACAGAACTATCAGGTAGGGACAATCGCCGTGACAAAACCTCAGTTATGCAATCATCCGCCTATTAAAAAACAGCTGCGCATGAGTGAAAATGAGAAATTGTATGCTTTTGAACGGATTCGGACTGCAGATAAAAAGCCGTTTGCTCTGGATAAAATCTATATGCCAGAACGTCTTATGATGAATAAGACGTTTACAGGAGATGCAGAGCAGTCTATTTTAGATTATTTAAGACAGGTTCATTCCATTGAGATTTTCAGTTCCCAGTGTAATATCTTTGCTGAAAATGCTTCAGCCGAAATTGCTGGGAAACTTGGCGTTATTGAAAATGAGGCGCTGCAAGTACTGGAACAAGCCTTTTACGATAATACAAATCAACCTGTGTTTTACGGTAAAAGTTATATTGCAAGCAACATCATGAAATTCAACTTGGTCCGCAGAAGATAAGGTGAAATAGAACATGTATCCAACGTTGCAGGAAGTAGTTCATGCAAACGCACTAAAAGCTTTTCGTACAGGCCTAATGGCAGGTACAAGTGGTAACTTTAGTGCGTTTGACAGAGATCTTGGTGTAATGGCCATAACGCCAAGCGGTATTGACTACGAAACAATGAAGCCCGAAGATATTACTATACTAGATTTGCAAGGGAATTGCATCGAAGGAAAATTTCCCCCTTCTTCAGAGTGGCAGATGCATCTTACGATCTATGAAACAATGCCAGAAGTAGCAGGAGTTGCCCATACCCATGCTCCCTATGCCACAGCTTTTGCTGTTTTGAATCAGCCAATTCCTGTTGTTTTGATTGAAATGGTTCTTTTAGGAGGGACAATTCCAGTGGCCCCGTTTGCCCTCCCAGGTTCACTAGAGCTTGGCGAAAAAGTGGTTGCTACTTTAAAGAAAAATCAAACTTCAGCTTGTCTGCTGGAGAATCATGGTACGCTTACAATTGGAGCAACACTTGAATCAGCTTGCGAAAAATCTGTATATTTAGAAGATTCTGCAAAAATATATCATTTTGCCAAATCGGTAGGGGAGGTCCAGCTTGTCAGTGAAAGGGCCGTTCAGGAAATGAAGCAGAAAATGGCTCTTTGATAAAGTGAACCTTTCCATCAGTGGGGGTTTCTTCATCCCCCACTGATGGAAAGCTTGCGTTCCACAGGATGTGTGGATCACACAAACGTTGCCACATGAAGTGGCGACCTTAGTTTGTGTACCTCTTATCGGCTTTACGGGCAGTTATCCCCCACCTAGCTTCTTCGATTCCTCAGCATCTTGAGGTGGGGGTCTTACTGCTGCCCGTTAAGAGTGGGATAAAGTACTAATATAGGGAGTTAATCAAATGAAAACTATTGAATCTGTAACTTATGATGGTTCAAAAATTATATTACTAGATCAGACCAAATTACCGAACGAAGAAGTTTATTTGGAAGTTGAAGACCTAAAAGATTTGTGGGATGCCATTTTTGAACTAAAAGTCCGTGGTGCACCAGCAATTGGAATTGCAGCCGCATTCGGGTTGGCTCTTTTTTCCAATCAACTGAAGACGGATAACAGCTTGACTTTTGTTAAACAGTGTCGAGAAATTTCAGAAACGCTCGCAAGTTCCAGACCGACAGCAGTTAACTTATTCTGGGCACTCCGCCGAATGGAAACAATTCTTGATGAATCAAAATCCGTATCAGAACTAAAAAGTCTACTGGATAAAGAAGCACATGCTATTAAAGCGGATGATGCGGACATTTGCAAAACAATCGGTCAATACGGATTGACATTATTAAAAGATGGGATGACACTTCTTACTCACTGTAACGCTGGTGGCATTGCAACTGCAAATAAATACGGAACAGCGCTTGCGCCTATATACCTTGCTAAAGAAAAAGGGATGAATATTCACGTTTTTGCTGATGAAACAAGACCGTTATTACAAGGAGCCAGGCTTACAACATGGGAACTTTTGCAGGCTGATATCGACGTGACCCTCATTACTGACAGCATGGCTGCAATGGTTATGAGGCAAGGGAAAATAGATGCTGTCATTGTAGGGTGTGACCGGATTGCAGCAAACGGGGATACAGCGAATAAAATTGGAACTTACGGATTAGCTGTTTTAGCAGAAAAACATGGAATTCCGTTCTACGTAGCAAGTCCGCTATCTACCATCGATTTGGAAACAAAAACAGGGGAAACTATTCCGATTGAGGAACGAAAAGCAGAAGAAATTACAGAAGGTTTTGGTAAACGCACCGCACCTGAAGATGATGTTATGGTGTATAACCCAGCGTTTGATGTTACGCCGAACGAGCTCATCACTGCCATTATTACCGAAAAAGGGATTGTCCATGCACCATATGAAAAAAATTTGAAACAGCTTTTTAAATAAAACGACTTAAACAAGGGGGACATCATGAACTTATATCTGATTGTCAATATTATTGGAGTTGCTGCTTTTATCGGTTTTGCATTTCTTTTTTCAAATAGCAAGAAAAATATCCAATGGAAATCTATAGGGATTTTAGTAGTCTTTAATGTATTTCTTACTTGGTTTTTAATAGTGTTTCCAATTGGAAGATGGATTATTAGCCAAATTGCCGTTGGGTTCAACTGGTTGATGGAGACGGCCTTCTCTGGTATTGGTTTTGCTTTTGCCAGCATGGTACATGTAAAAAATATGGATGTTGTATTTAGTGCCCTCATGCCGATTCTGTTGATTGTGCCGCTTTTTGATATCTTAACTTATTTCGGAATTTTACCGAAAATTATTCATGGCCTAGGTTGGGCACTTTCCAAATTAACTGGGCGACCTAAATTTGAGTCCTTCTTTGCTATTGAAATGATGTTCCTTGGCAATACTGAAGCACTCGCAGTTTCAAGTGGCCAGCTTAAGTCTATGAGTTCAGAGCGGCTATTTACCATTTCCTTGATGTCGATGAGCTGTGTATCTGCAGCAATTATTGGTGTTTATACACAAATGATTCCTTCACAGTTTGTTCTGACAGCTATTCCACTTAATATTATTAATACGATTATCATCACTAGTATTTTAAATCCAGTAAAAGTGCTGAAAGAGGAAGATGTGATATTCGAACTGAAAAAAGAAGAAAAGCCACCGTTTTTCTCTTTTCTTGGAGATTCCATTTTAGGAGCGGGGAAACTGATTTTCATTATTACGGCAATGCTGATTTCATTTATAGCACTTGCTGCGTTGCTTGACAAAATTTTACAAATTTTCGCTTCCTGGTTGACTCTTAGCAGTATTCTTGGGACAGTGATGATGCCGTTTTCTCTTCTGCTCGGTTTGCCGATTGATGAAGCTTTTAAGACTGCCCAATATATGGGAACGAAGCTTGTCACCAATGAATTTGTCGTGATGGCTGATATTATGCCAAAGTTAAGCACTTTTCCACCACACATGAAAGCTGTCTTATGTACTTTCCTTGTTTCTTTTACCAACTTTTCAACCATTGGTATGGTCCTCGGTTGTTTCAATGGGATTGTTAGTAAAGAAAAAGCAAATTATTTATCACGCGGTGTTTGGATGATGATTCTTTCAGGGACGCTAGTTTCACTTATGAGTGCAGCTCTTGTTGGTTTGTTTGTCTGGTAAGTAAATGTTTAGTATTACGCTATGTTTACTAAGGTTTAGATAAGCTAATATGAAACTAAAAACAGTGGGGTTTTCTTCCTTCCCCTACTGTTTAGTACGTTTCGATCTGCAGGAAGTAAGCAATTAATCATTACTAGGAGGAACAATTATAGTGAATACGAGATTTTACAATGGCTATGTATTATCAATGAAAAAAAACATGGAGGTGACTTTTGGTGAAGTATGGGTAGAAGGTCCTACTATTTCCTATGTTGGACCTAGCAAAGAATGCTCCATAGTGTGGGATCGCGAAATTGATTTAAATCATAATTTGATAATGCCTGGATTTAAGAATGCTCACACACATTCAGCAATGACTTGCTTAAGGTCTATGGCAGATGATAAACCATTAAAAACTTGGTTGGAAGAAAGTATTTTTCCTATGGAAGCTAAATTGACTAAAGATGATATCTATCATTTATCTAAGTTGGCCATTTTAGAATATCTAACTAGTGGAATTACAGCAAATTTTGATATGTATTTTTACCCAGAAAGTATTGCTCAAGCATCTTATGATTGCGGTATGCGTACTGTCATATTAGGTGGATTAAACGATTTTGTGCAAAGTCCAAGTGAGATAGAAGAAAATTATCTAAATTTAAACAAGAATAATCGATACAACGGTTTAATAACGTATGAGATGGGTTTTCATGCTGAATATACCACCTCCCATAGCATATTACAGGAGCTGTCTATCATTGCTAAAAAGCATAAAGCTCCAGTATACACTCATATTTCTGAAACGAAACAAGAAGTGGAAGAGTGTATAAAAAGACATAGCATGACTCCTGCAGTATATTTGAACAGTTTAGGATTATTCGATTATGGTGGTGGTGGATTTCACGGAGTCTACTTAACAAAAGAAGACATTCACGTATTTAAAGAGAAGAAACTATCCCTTGTTCTAAATTGTAGTGCTAATTTAAAATTAGCAAGCGGAATAGCTCCAATTAATGATTTTATCGCAGCAGGACTAAATATTGGGGTGGGAACAGATGGACCAGCAAGCAACAACAGCTTAGATATGTTCAAAGAGATGTTTTTAGTGAGCGGATTAGGAAAGGTACAGTCTGATCCATCATCAGTTTGTGGCAGTGAAGTATTAGCCATGGCTACACGTGGAAGCGCGAAAGCTATGAATTTAGAAAATTGCGACTCCCTTTCAAAGGGGAAATTAGCAGATTTAATTGTTATTGATATGCATAAACCAAACATGCAACCCGTAAATCATATTGTAAACAACATCGTGTATAGTGGAAGTAAAGATAACATTAAATTAACAATGATTAATGGAGAAATATTATATGAGAATGGCGAATTTTCACGTTTTAGTACAGAAGAGGTCGAAGAGATTTATCGAAAATCGAACCAAATTGTTAATAGAATTAGAAACACATAATAATTCATACTAATATTGTAGTAATTCAATATTCATTAAATAATAACTAATTAGGTTTCTTTTAAGGAGTTAAAAATCAAAATAGAAAAGGCTGAACCGATTATGAGAAAAAAAAGAACAATGATAGAATTAGTAAGCATACTATTAATAAGCGTTTTATTTATCTCAGGTTGTACTAAAACCGTTAATGATTATGGACAACAACAGACAAAAGACACAGTTACGGTTAAATCAGAAGAAAATTCAAGTGATAGCCTTAAGGATTCAGAAGAATACTTAGAACAGTTTTTTGATGTAAAGTTTGAAGAAAATGTAACAAAAGAAGATGTGAATACAGGAATAAAAAAGGTATTTGGAGAAAAAGCCCCCACTATTAACAAAGACTTAAATGGATTGACTTTTATTAAAGCACTCAACCAAGCAAGCGGCTTTAAAGAGTTATCTTTAACTTATAGTGACAAAAAGGTTAAAGATAGCTTGCAAAAAGCGGAGATAAATAAAAAAATGGATAGTAATTCAGCTAAATATGTTGCTTCTTCGATAGATACTAAGTTATTAGATGCTGCTACTGTAAAAGAACTTGTTTCTGTAAATAAAATTACCTCTGATATTGCTACTACAAGCTTTATGGAAGCAGTCAATAACAGCGGTCTCGGAAGGAATTTCCTCGGTTATTCAAACGATTCAACTATTTATCGAAAAATAGATGATAGTTGGAAATCTTTTATTTTATACAACGATAAAGAATTGTCTCCATTTGGTGCAAAACTTGTTAAAAATAATATTATTACTGGGTATAACTTAAAATTAAACTCCTATAACCCACACTTTTTACCGGAAAAAACGATAACTTATGGACACAATAATATTAACCATGCAATCCAATTAATAGGACTGCTAAATAGTGAAAATTTAATAGCTAAGGTGCAACTCGAACCAAAAGTTTCTATTTTTAAATATTTACCAGAATGGGGTCCAATTAACGAATCAACACCGATGTATAGGGTAGATAAGGTGGATGGCTTACTATTAGCAAATGCGGTAGAATACGACTTATCCTTAGAATTTTCCTCTATAAAAGATTTGGAAAAATTTGATCAAGTTATAGATACATATGCTAAGAGAAATAAAGAAAATAAAGGAAAGGGTTTAATTACTACCTCGTGGTGGCAGCCATTCCTTTTAACCTCTAATGATAAAATGCCTAAGGATCGTTTCTTTGAAGTATATGAAGCTAGTGCATCAAATGAACTGTATTCATGGAGAACTGTACTCTTAAAAGCTGATAAGGATAAAATGGAGAATAAATTGAAAGAAGTAAGTGATTTTGCTAAAACAAAAATGGAAAAACAGTATACTAATTTAGCCTTTTTTCATTATTTGCAAGGAAAAGATTATGAATAATCAGAATATTTTTTCGGTGCAAAGGTTGTATTTATTTTGAAAGATATATAGATTCCTCATTTAATTTCGGACTGTCAACAACCCCAACTTAAACATTTTAGTTGGGGTTGTCTGTATTTGATAAAGTAAACTTCCATCAGTTGGGGTTTTTCTTCATCCCCCACTGATGGTTAGTTACCCTTATCGGACCTTTACGGGCTGTTATCCCCATCTATCTATCCTCGATTTCTCGGCATCCCCGAGGCGGGGATCTTACAGCCCGTTAAGCGTGGGATAAAAAGGCCAGAAAATTAAGCAAAACAGGGTCCCTATCACTTACAATTTGCCATTTTTTTAAGATTCATGGTAGTAAAATCAAGGTGGACAACGTATACCTTGCTTCTTATATAGTATTTGTGTACTCAAATGGTAATCTGCTAAATTTAAAACTATATCCCGGAAGTTTTTGAACTCATTTCGGAGATTTTTGAAAAAATTACAACATCACACCGCGGCATTTCCTTCCATCGTTTTTTCTTGGATAAGAAGCAAACCTAATTCATGATGATCGCCTTCGTATAATGCCCGCTGCACGAAGCGAACTTCCCCCTGAATATCAAGGACATCGAGTTTGCAATGTGCAGAATTTCGCTGAAGTGCTGTATACAACTGGCTTTGGTTTTGAACTGGGATATTATTGACCTTTGTTATTAATTCCCCTGCTTTTAGATTCATTTTATCAGCTGGTGAATCTGGCACAATTCCTAATATTAACACCCCATTATTTTTACGTGTAAAATAAAACGGATGATTTTTTTCTTTGTTTTTCTGCCGATTAGAAATCCATTCACGTCCAATGATCGCTAATACAACACTAGCGATTGCGGCTTGAGGAAAGAAGTAGGAAGCAACAGCGCTTAGAGCGATAATAATCCCAAAAAATACTATCTTTTTCCCAACAGATTTTATCGCAGTAATTGGATGCATTCCAAATATTTCTTGTTTAAATCCTAATAAGAAAGGTACTAAAATGAGTGAATAAGTATGATCGCCTACTGTAAATACTGGCCATCCATTAATTGGAATAGTCAGTACACCATGTGGAACAAAAAGAAATACCGGCACCAGCCACGCTCGATTTGAAATATGTACGCCGATTGATTGGCCCCTTTTGCTTTTTTTCAAACGAGGAGAGGTGCCCTTTACACCGTTTCTTTGTATCAATATTCCTTCTGCAGCCAGCAGCAAGCCTAAAAGAATAACTGCTGTTGGAAATATATACATTTCTGCTTCTATTAAATTTTTAGAAAAAAAGAAAAAATCCCATTGCTTGTATAAGGAAAGCATGCTTAATAAAATACCAAAACCTACTGTATAAACTGGTGATAAAAAGCGAGTTTTAAAAAGCAGGCTAAAGACAATCGCAGCTAAACCTGCATACATAACAAATTCCATCGGTACAAGGAGCACAAGTCCAATGGATACAATAGATAGACATAAACCTATTATTAACCCCATTGGAAATAATTGCTTTAATTCATAATAAGCGTTTTGAGCCCTTACAGAAAAATATTTGCGTTCTTTTTTTACTCTTGATACTCCTAAATAAGCTGCCAGCAAAAACGAAAAATAAAAAACAGGATTTAAAAAAAGCTTGCCGACTCCTTTTAGTAATTCAAACAGCCAATCTTGCCCCATTGAGGCCACCTACCTTTTTTCAAAGACTTTATTGTGGAAATAAATAGTATGTCATTCTTTTAAAAAGTGGCATATTACCATCATGAACACTTTTATAACGAAGTGAAACATTACATTCTTTCTTGTTCGTTCATCCTGCTAGATGATAATGCTGCTTCACTTGAAATTTTCTTCATTCTATTATTCTATTATATTCCACAAAGCCTCCAATAGAAAGTATGCGTCTTATTTTTCTCTACAAAGATGTACCTGCTTTTATTGAATGAACAACCTATTCTTTATGCAGATATAACTAGCAGCACCGTATATAACAAGCTGCCGACTGTAAAAGTGAGGAAGCTGCTTTTTCTTTCTTTCGGTATTTCTTCTTTCATTGCATTAATGATAATGCCGCCAGAAATAAAAGCAAATACAGTCGATAATGCCAGTTGAGAGATTTCTATGATTCCTCCTAAAGACCAGCCAATTAAAACAGCAAAAGAAAGAAGCTTTCTTCCCGCCTTGTCATATATATTTTGATGATCATCCCTAATCCCACGGTCATTGGAAATAATATGAACGAACACGGCAAAAAAATATAAAAGCATTTCTTTTGCACTAGCAAAATCTTTATTTCTCAAGATATAGCCAATTAATCCGTTATATATAAAAAAGGAAGCAATATGAATCCAAAATACGCGTAATGATTCATAATCATCCCCCTTCTTTTTAACTGTTTTTGAAAGAAGGACAAGCCTTTCCATTCCTAAGAAGACAAAGAAACCAATCATTGCCATAATATAAGCGTGGTCTTCCGCTAATGCAACAATTTTATAATGGGTTTCCTTCTCTATATTTTGTTGGTGCTTATTTAAGTTAGGAAGCACCTCCACGAATACATAAGCAATAGATACTCCTCCAAAAAAAGATAAATATTTACTCCTCGGGATGGAAGACAAAAATCGAAAGTTGTTGGACAACATATGAAAAATAACAATACTTATTGCTAAATAAAAGCTAAGCACTTGCATCAAAATCACCTCAAATCTAAACGGGATGCCTATTTATTTAGAGAGCAGAAAGGGAAAAAGGACGCCACTGATGCCTTTAGGAACCCCTGCCTGTTAGGAGGAGTTCCTTTCCCCTTTTCCCCTTCTATTCATTAACCGTTGATAATCATTCCGCCATTCACATGAAAAACCTGTCCCGTTACATACGATGCATCATCAGAGGCTAGGAAGACGTAGCTTGGAGCAAGCTCTTCTGGCTGCCCTGCTCGTTTCATTGGAGCTTGTTGTCCAAAATTTGCAACCATCTCTTCTGTAAATGTTGCTGGGATAAGTGGTGTCCAAATTTCTCCCGGAGCAACTGCATTTACTCTAATTCCTTCTTCTGCCAATGATCCTGAAAGAGCTCGGGTAAAGGTTGTAATCGCACCTTTAGTAGAAGAATAATCAATAATTTGCGGATTTCCTTTATAAGCTGCAACCGATGTTGTATTAATAATAGAGCTTCCTGGTTTCATATGGTCTAGTGCCGCCTGTGTCATGAAAAACATCGAAAATATATTGGTACGGTAAGTGCGCTCTAATTGCTCTTCGCTAATTTCTTTTATGCTGTTCTTTGGATGCTGTTCTGCAGCATTATTGACAAGAATATCTAAACCGCCTAATTCCTTTACTGTTTGATCAACAAGTTCCTGACAAAAATCCTTATTCCCAACATCCCCAGGTACTAGAATGCACTTTCCTCCTGCCTCTTCTACATATTTCTTTGTTATTTCTGCATCATCATGCTCATTTAAATAGTTAATCGCCACATCTGCGCCTTCCTTTGCATAGGCAATTGATACTGCTCGGCCGATTCCGCTGTCACCGCCTGTAACTAAAGCTACCTTTCCTTTCAGTTTATCCTGAACTCCTGCAAGGTTATTTGCAAAGTGAGGATTTGGCATCATTTCCGATTCAATGCCTGGTTGTTTGTTTTGTGTTTGTGGTGGTTGTGATGTAGGTCTTTTTTCCATGGTAAATAAAAACTCCCTTCATTTTATCTTCATGGAACCTGTTCCCCGATAAACATATGTTAAACATGCCTTGTTCGCAAACAGGGTTTCTTTTTGGGAGGGAATTAGGGGTGTATCAACAATGAAAACCTTTGCTTTGATTCTCTTTTTTTTATAATAGGCTTTGTTAATTTTTATTGTTGATTTTAAACGAAGGTCCGCAGCAGGAATACACTTGACTTCGCTCCTGCGGGGTCTCGCCTATTTCGCTTTTCCCGTAGGAGTCTTCGTGTATTCCTGCTGCTCAGTGCTTCCAATATAGACAAAAACAACAATATCGTTTAACAGAGCCTTATAAAAAAGCGAGCAGAGCACCACCTATATTGTGTTTATCCCACACTTAACTGGCAGTAAAACCCCCACCTCGGGGATGCTGAGAAATCGAGGAAGCTAGGTGTTGAAACTCGCCCGTAAAGATCCGATAAGTTCAACTAACCATCAGTGGGGGATGAACAAAACCCCACTGATGGTTAGTTGAACTTTATAATGAAAACTCCTTTTTTTGAAAGAGGGAGGAAAGAAAAAAACCAGTCCCCTTCTATAAAGAAGCTGGTCTGGCTATTTTATCCCACTCTTAACGGGCAGTAAGACCCCCACCTCGGTAATGCCGAGAAATCGAGGAAGCTAGGTGGGGAATAACTGCCCGTAAAGATCCGATAAGTGCAACTAATCATCAGTGGGGGATGAGGAAAAACCCCCACTGATGGAGGTTTACTTTATTATTTATTTTGTTTTTTCTATTGCTGTTTTAACTTTCTCGACAACATTTTCTACTGTAAATCCATATTCTGCAAAAAGCTTTTCAGCAGGAGCAGATGCACCGAAATGGTCGATTGTTATATGCTCCCCTTTTGCACCAATATATTCTCTCCAGCCAAAAGATGCACCTGCTTCAATAGCAACTCGTGCTGGAATTGCTTCTGGAAGAACGCTTTCCTTGTATTCTGCAGACTGCTTTTCGAATAAATCCCAGCTCGGCATGCTTACAACTTGAACAGCAATGCCTTCTACTTCAAGTGCAGCTTGTGCTTTTATTGCTAAAGATACTTCTGATCCTGTCGCAAGAATAAGTGCTTTTGCCTCTGATTTTGCTTTAGATACAATGTAAGCACCGTTTTTTACACCTTCATATGCTTCTGCCTTTGTTACATCTAAAATCGGCAAGGCTTGGCGTGTTAAAACTAATGCTGTTGGTGTATCTTGGCTTTCTAAAGCAACCTGCCATGCAGCAGCTGTTTCTTTTGCATCAGCTGGACGAATGATCGATAATCCTGGCATTGCACGTAAAGAAGCAAGCTGTTCAATCGGCTCATGTGTTGGACCATCTTCCCCTACTGCAATGCTGTCATGTGTAAAGACATAGGTTACAGGCAATTTCATTAAGGCTGCAAGACGAATAGCCGGACGCAAATAATCAGAGAAAACAAAGAATGTTGCTCCAAATATTTTCACCCCACCATGAAGTGCCATACCATTTAAGGCAGCACCCATTGCAAATTCACGAACACCAAACCAAATATTTTTGGCTGCATACCCATCTAAAGCAAAATTTTTCTCATGAGCAATTAATGTTTTATTAGAACCAGCTAAATCAGCCGACCCACCTAAAAATGCAGGGACTGCTTTTGCAGCAGCTTGAATGGTTTTCCCTGATGCATCTCTTGTAGCCATTTGTTCACCGGCAGTAAAATCAGGCAGACTTTCCTGTAAATCTGCAGGCAATTCTCCTTTAAGAGCCAACTCCAATTGTTCTGCAAGCTCTGGATATTCCTCTTTATAACTTGCAAATAGTGTATTCCAAGCAGCTTCTTTTTCCTGTGCTTCTTGTACGAACACATCAAGATGAGAAGATACTTCTTCTGGAACATAAAACGCTTCCTCATATTCCCATCCATAGGCTTGTTTCGCAAGCAATGTTTCCGCTGCTCCAAGGGGTGCACCATGAGAAGCAGATTTTCCGCCTTTATTCGGAGAACCATATCCAATTACTGTTTTCACTTCAATTAATGTTGGTTCTTCTGATGTTTTTGCTTGAGCAATTGCTTCTTGAATTGCTTTTGTATCATTTCCATCTTCTACGCGAATTACTTCCCATCCATATGATTCAAAGCGTTTTTGCACATTTTCAGAGAATGATAGATTTAAATCGCCGTCTAGCGAAATATCATTTGAATCATATAAAACAATTAAACGACCAAGTTTTAAATGGCCAGCTAGTGAAGCGGCTTCTGCTGATACACCTTCCATTAAATCGCCGTCACCGCAAATGCTGTATGTGTAATGATCCACCACTGGATAATTTTCTTTATTATATGTTTCTGCTAAATGTCTTTCTGCCATTGCCATTCCGACAGCCATCGCAATTCCCTGGCCAAGCGGACCTGTTGTTGCTTCAACTCCTGGTGTATGGCCGTATTCTGGATGTCCTGGTGTATTGCTTCCCCATTGGCGGAAGTTCTTTAAATCATCGATTGTTACACCGTATTTAAACAAATGCAATAAGCTGTATAATAACATGGAACCATGCCCTGCTGATAAAACAAAACGGTCGCGGTTAAACCACTCTGGGTTATTTGGATTATGATTCATCTCTTTTGCCCACAGCGTATAAGCCATTGGCGCTGTTCCCATTGGCATTCCAGGATGCCCCGAATTTGATTTTTCGATTGCATCAATCGAAAGGGTTCTAATCGTATTGATTGCTACTTGCTCTACATTATTAATTACTGCCTTTGACATAATTTCTCATTCCTTTGAAGTTATTCAATAATCCTAGAATCATAGCTGTTAGCTATCCATATTTACTCAGTGCTTTTTTCTCACACAGATGTCTGCTTGCACTAAGTTTTATGTAAGCTCTACGCTTTCAGCTTGTCCGCTTAGACTAGCTTCTTTTTTTAATGTTTGCTTATTCCTTATTGCTTTTAAACGTAATACTGTCTTTGTGAACGATTAACTGACCTGTTTGCTTTTCATTGGCTGTCCACAATAAGATTCCTTCTGCTAATTCATTTGCCATAATGCGGTCAATTGCTGTTGGATTGGTGCCCATGCATAACGCTTCATCGATTTCTGCATATTTCCAATCCGCATCCACTTTATTTACCACTTCTTTTTCGACCACATCTGCTAATGAGACACTATAAATCAAAACATTAGAAGTATTCAAACTATTAAAAGATTTTGTGATATTATTGCTCAACTGCATCAGTTCAGCTGTTTCATAATCATTTGCTAAGAAATAGCCATCTACTGCAATAGCAATATCCTGCAGCATTTTTGTCGAAGGCTGCCCCTCTATAGAAAAACCAAATAATCTTGGCTTATCATATTTTAAAGAATGAATCGTATCTTTAACCTTTAGTATATTTTGTGTAATACTATTAAGCGCCGTATCATATCCTAAAGACCAATCCGATTCCTTTATATTGTTGTAAATAGAAACTGGTACAAATAAAGAGCGGATATTTGTGCTGTCAGCTAATTTTGCACTCCATGCTTCCTTGGCTTGTTGACCGCCAATAACAATGGCAATATCCATACCGAAAAACATTTCTTCCCAATCCTCGATATGTTCCACTTCCGATAATCTCAACATAGAATTACTTAAATAAGGAGAATCACTTGTGGACTGCAATTCATGATAGGAGACCTTTTCATCCTTTCCTGCTTCCAGCCCTATTAATTGATGCTGCGGTGATAGTTCATTATAAAGCTTATAAATGATCTGTTTAACTCCTGCTGGAAAAATCCCTAAAACTATAACTCCAACTTTCAAAATAGTTACCTCCTATTAATTGTCTCTTGTTGTTCATACTACACGTTATTATATAGGAAAGTTCTGAAAATGGGTATCACCATTCTTTTTTTTATTTATATGTAAAATACAATTAATACGACAGGGATTCTAATTTTACAATAGCCTCTACTTTTCTTCTTGTCTACCTCCTACCTACTTAAAACTACATAAAACTACATTAAATCACTTTCAGTCTATCACGTTTCTCCCTTTTATGCATTCGTTTTCAGTACATTATATGTTGAAGCCATTGTTCTACACTGTGACGGAATTATATAGTGGTCTTCCATTTTTTTCTACAAATGCCAACCTTCATGGCCATAAAACTTTCCTACAAAAAGTGAAAACTCCAAGAAGCACTGCTCCTTGGAGTTTCGTATTTAATAAGTTAAATTAAAAATCAAAATTATCAGGGTCTGGTCCTACTCTTGTATCTTGGTTTAATGCATCGATGCTTTCCATTTCCTCTTTTGTTAATGCAAAATCAAATACATTGCTGTTTTCAATAATTCTGTGTTCTTTAATGGATTTCGGAATGGTAATGATATTATTTTGCAGATCCCAGCGAATAATCACTTGCGCTACTGATTTATTGTATTTTGCAGCGATTTCTTGTAATTCTTCATTATCCAACAGCTGCCCTTGCATTAACGGCGACCATGCTTCTAATTGAATGCCATTTTGTTGGCAGAAGCTTAATAGTTCTTTTTGTGTTAAGCGTGGATGCAGTTCTACTTGGTTGATCATAGGTTTAATATCTGCATCTTTCATTAAGTCTTCCAAATGATGAATTTGGAAATTACTTACGCCAATCGCTTTGATTTTTCCAGCTTTATATAATGTTTCAATAGCTTTCCAAGCTTCTTTGTATTTGCCTTCTTTCGGCCAATGAATAAGGTATAAATCTAAATAATCCAATCCTAATTTTTCTAAGCTTACGTCAAACGCTTTTAATGTTTCTTCGTAGCCAAGATCGTCGTTCCACACTTTTGACGTAATAAATAAATCCTCTCTTGTAACGCCGGCAGCTGTCATTCCCTCTGCAATTCCTTTTCCAACGCCTGTTTCATTATCGTAGATTGCTGCTGTATCAATGCTTCTGTAGCCATTTTTTATCGCAGTGGAGACAGAAAAAGCAGTTGTTTCTCCATCTTCTACTTTAAAAACTCCTAAACCTAACCATGGCATTTTCACTCCATTTGATAATGTTACTGTTGATTGTAAATTATTCATCTTTGCTTTCCCCTTTTCTATTAGTATTCTCCATGTTGTGGAGTTCTCTTTTCTAACATTAAGCTATAGCCTGTCAAAATAACGGCTAATACTACCATTAATCCTCCCACCCAGGTGGTATGGATTAGTCCAATCTGATCTGTAACAACGCCGCCTAAATAAGCGCCTATCGCGATCCCTGCATTAAATGCTGCAATATTAATAGCTGATGCTACATTTACTGCCGTTGGAACAAAACGCTCTGCAAGCATGACAACATATACTTGCAAGCCTGGAACATTCATAAATGCCAACAACCCCATAAAGAAAATAGTGATGAGGCCAGCAATCTTAAACGGAATGGTGGTCATTAAAATAAATAAAACAACTGCTTGCACTACAAACATATAAAACAGTGCCAACAATGGTTTTTTATTGGAAAGTTTCCCTCCAATCATATTGCCGATTGCAATCGCAATTCCATATAAAAGCAAGATAACAGCAACCGTTTCTGCTTTAAAACCTGTTATTTCATGCAATAAAGGCGATAAATAGGTGAAGACAACAAATGTACCTCCATATCCTAATGCAGTAATAATAAACATAAGAAGCAAACGCCCATTTTTAACAAGCTTTAATTGATCGCCAAATGTTACCTTGCTTCCTTTTTGCAGATTGGATGGCACTAAGAAGCTATTAGCGATGAGTGCGATAATGCCAATGATCACAATAGCTAAAAATGAAATTCTCCAGCCAAATTGCTGTCCAAGGAATGTCCCTAATGGAACACCTGTTACAGTCGCAACTGTTAAACCAGTAAACATAATAGAAATCGCAGTTGCTCGTTTATCCTTTGGTACAACATCTGCTGCAATCGTGGAGCCTATGGACATAAACACCCCATGTGAAAATGCAGCAACGACACGAGCAATAAGTAAAATAGTAATATTTGAGCTGATAGCAGCAATACTATTACCAATAATAAAAATAATCATAATCCAAAGAAGTAATGTTTTTCTCTGCATATTAGATGTTAAAGAAGTGAGTACAGGAGCACCAACTGTAACACCTAGTGCATAAATAGAAACTGTCAGACCAGCCGTTGTAATCGATATACCCAGATCATTTGAAATAAGCGGCAGCAATCCAACACTGATAAATTCTGTTGTTCCGATTGCAAAAGCACTTATTGCTAAAGCTAATAATGCTAAGATGCTGCTTTTATTTAAAGCCATGATTTCTTCCTCCTTCTGTTTTTGAAAAAACTTTTTATCTTTTCCTATATGCATTCGGGATGAATTGATAATAGCTTCTTCCTTGAACTGGCTATCCCGACATATAGGTATAAAAAGATGTATACATTCTCACTAGTGACTGAATGTTATAAAATAATAAAGTAAACTTCCATCAGTGGGGGTTTTTCCTCATCCCCCACTGATGATTAGTTGCACTTATCGGATCTTTACGGGCGAGTTTCCCCACCTAGCTTCCTCGATTTCTCGGCATTACCGAGGTGGGGGTCTTACTGCCCGTTAAGCGTGGGATAAAATTTAAATTGCATTTCTACCGGCAAGTGTTATTATGAATCATATAGATAAATAAAAAAAGTACGCACTTTTTAGTAATGAAGGCACCTAAATGGTACATAGGTACTTTTTAGTGCCTATCAAATTGTCGACAAACACTTGATTTCAACAGCCTGCCGCAATTTGATACAACAAAACATTACTAAAAGAGAATGATGAAGAGACAGCTTGTCAAAACAAGGTTTTACTACAAAACAGTAGTAGAGTTGATTTTTTCCATATCATCGTTCTACGTTGATCTATTAACAGGTGAAACCTGAGTCTTATTTCTTAAAGATGGATGTTTTCATAGATTCAGCGACAGCAACCTATTGATCAAACTGGCTGATTGTAGTGGAAGGTGCGAGACTCCTGTGGGATTAGCGGGACAGATAAGACCCCGCAAGGCGAAGCCGAGGAGGCTCATCGCTCGCCCCACGGAAAGCGAGCAACCTGAAACGGAAAGCAACCACCTTATTTAAAAACAATAAATTTCAAAAAAATACCCAAATAGAAAAATCAACCTCCCTTTTCTATTGCTGCAAACGAAGTTGTCTCAGGGACATGATAAGGAATTTATAACTGCGAACTTTAAGTAAATAATAAATAAGGAGAGTGGATAAAAGTGAATGTAAAAAAAGCAGAAACAATCAATAAAAAATACAATATCTCCGTAGAAGCAACCCTTGAAGTGATTGGAGGAAAATGGAAATGTGTCATCCTTTGTCATTTGACACATGGAAAAAAACGGACGAGTGAATTAAAACGGCTGATGCCTAATATTACTCAAAAAATGCTGACCCAGCAGCTTCGTGAATTAGAAGAAGATGGCGTCATCAACCGCATCATCTATCAGCAAATTCCACCGAAAGTGGAATACGAATTAAGCGAATATGGAAAAAGCTTAGAAAGTATTCTAGACTCCTTATGCAATTGGGGAAAAACGCATATTACACGAATTTATGGAGATGAAAAATTAGTTTTAGAGGATAGTATTTTGAATAAATAACAAGCAAACGCATCTTCCTCTCATGAAGATGCGTTTGCTTTTAAGTAGAAAATATTATTTTTAATGTTCACTATCTGCTACTTTACTAGCTACTTTTACTTTACAATATAACGCAGCGCTGTTTGCAGTTGTATATCATTTTCATCCTTTTTCATTTCTGTCCGCACATCGTTCTGTAATTTGGCTGCGGTATGTTGATCAATCATGCCGGTCGCACGCAGTCCATTCTGATTTTGAAAAGCCTTTACAGCTGTTTCTGTTTGGCTGCTGAAATATCCATCTTCCCGATCTGTTCGATAACCTAGGCTTGTTAATATTTCTTGGGCGTATTTTACTTGTTCATCATTGCTTTCTTTTTTTAATGTTTCTTTTATCTGCAATGGATGAGTTTGATATAATGCAGTTTGTTCTACTTCTAAATTAGGCTGGATGCCTTTTTTGTGGATCCAATTCCCATCTGGGGTTAACCATTTAAACAAGGTTAATTTTATTTTGCTGCCATCGTCCATTGGAACAGCTTGTTGAACCGTACCCTTTCCAAATGTTTTTTCTCCAATTAATGTATAGTTTGCAGCCTCTTTCAATGCACCTGCTAATATTTCAGAAGCGGATGCACTGCCTTTATCTACAAGCACTACAACTAAATAATCTTTTTTATTTTTTAAATGAGAGTAATACTGTTCTGTTTGCCCATCTCGATGTTCAATTTGCACATAAGGCTTTTGTTTTGTTACAAACTCTTCTAAAATATGATTTACACTTGTCAAAAGTCCTCCTGGATTGCCCCGTACATCCAAAATTAAACCAGCAATGCCCTTCTTCTCTAAAGCTTTTAGAGCCGCATCAAATTCAGAAGCGGTTTCTTCGGAAAAAGAGGTAATCTGCAAATAGCCAATATTCTCACCAGCCTCTCTTTTTATCGAGGAATACACGGTTATTTGCGGTACTTCATCCCGGGTCACCGTCACATTAATAGGATTATCCAATCCAGAACGCACAATCTCCAACTCTACTTCAGAGCCTTTTTCCCCTCGTATTTTTTTAATGACGTCATATAAATCCTCCCCTTTTACACTTTGCCCATCTACTTTAACAATTTCATCATTCGGCTTCACTCCCGCTTTTTCTGCTGGAGAATCTTTGATCGGAGCAACAATGACAATTTTTCCATCTTCTGCAGTTACTTCTGCTCCAATTCCCTCAAACGAAGGATCCAACGCTTGATCAAACTGCTTCGCTGTATCTTGATCCATATAAACGGAGTACGGGTCATCTAATATGGAAAGCATGCCTTTAATAGCTCCTTCTTCCAATTTCTCCTTGTCCACTTTTTCTACATAGTTGTTATAAATCAAGTCATATGCGGTTTCCACCTTTTCTAATGGGTTCGCATGTCCCTTCTCCATTGTATGTGTGTTTGCTTCCAGTTTTTCTTTATAAAAAGCATTCAGCCCAATATAGGCGCCACCCGCTCCTGTCAAAAGAGATCCTGTCATATAAATAACAAGCCATTTTCGATTCATCCTGATCGTCCTTTCTCCATCAAACTCCAAGCATACATTGCTTCATTTATATGTGAATGACGGACAGGTTATGATGAAATGATTTTTTAAAAGGAGAGGATGGTAAACGAAGTGTTTAATGATTAGAAAAAGTAAACTTCCATCAGTGGGGGTTTTGCCTCATCCCCCACTGATGGTTAGTTGCACTTATCGGACCTTTACGGGCAGTTATCCCCCACCTAGCTTCCTTGATTTCTCGGCATCCCCGAGGTGGGGGTCTTACTGCCCGTAAAGAGTGGGATAAATGAACATTTGGGCGGTTCCGTTTTTCATATGTTCCCGTTCTTGGTTATTCGGCTTTATATGGCTGTTTTCTTCCTATCTGGAGAGTTTTAACCAATTACAGACTGATTTTCCTCTCTTGCAGAACTAAAAAAAGGTGACACCAAAGATTTGTATAAACCTTTAGAGTCACCCCTCTGTTTTTCTTACATATCCTTTACTTTTAGTACGCGCATCGCATTCAGAACTGCAAGCAGCGTAACTCCAACATCTGAAAATACTGCTTCCCACATGGTCGCAATGCCAAATACTCCTAATAAAAGGAATACTCCTTTTACTCCTAATGCAAACACTATGTTCTGCCATACAATGCTTCTTGTTCTTTTTGCTAATTTAATGGCTGTTGCTATTTTTGATGGCTCATCTGTCATAATAACAATATCTGCTGCTTCTATTGCTGCATCAGATCCGAGGCCTCCCATTGCCATGCCTACATCTGCTCTGGCTAGTACAGGCGTATCATTAATCCCATCTCCGACAAATAAAATTTTATCCTTTGGACTTTTTCTCTCGTCGATAATCTCGATTTGTTCTACTTTATTTTGCGGTAAAAGTTCTGCATGCACTTCATCCAGCCCTAGTTCTCTGCCTACCTTTTCTGCAACAGTTTTGCTGTCCCCAGTTAGCATCACGGTCTTTTTCATTCCTAACTCTTTTAACGTCTTGATCGCTTTAGCAGCGTCCGGTTTAATTTGATCGGAAATAACAATGGATCCAATGAATTTTTTTTCAATTGCAATATACAAAACCGTTCCCACATCATGATTCAATTGGAATTCAACCTTTTCTTTTTCCATCAGCTTATGATTTCCAGCTAATATTTCTTTTCCTTCAACTATTGCTTGTATGCCATGACCGGAAATCTCATTGTAATCATTTACTTTTTGTCCGTCTATTTCTAGCTTATACGCTTTACGAATCGATAAAGCGATTGGATGATTGGAATGAATCTCGGCATAAGCTGCGTTTTTCAGCACTTCTTCTTCTGAAATTCCGTTGGCAGACTGGATAGATGCTACCTCAAATACCCCTTTTGTTAAGGTGCCTGTTTTATCAAATACAATATACTTCACATCATTTAATGCCTCTAAATAGTTGCTTCCTTTTACGAGTATTCCTTTTTTAGATGCAGCTCCAATTCCTCCGAAAAAACCAAGTGGAATAGATACAACTAAAGCACATGGACAAGAAATCACGAGAAATATCAATGCACGGTATACCCAATCTGAAAAAGCTGCGCCGCTTATTAATAATGGTGGAAGCAACGCTAATGCTGCCGCTATAACCACAACAACAGGCGTATAGTAGCGCGCAAATTTGGTGATGAAGTTTTCTGTCTGCGCTTTGCGGCTGCTTGCATTTTGCACCAATTCCAATATTTTCGAAACAGTCGACTCGCCAAATTCCTTTGTTGCTTCTACTGTTAGTACACCATTTTTGTTAATAAATCCACTTAAAACTTCACTCCCTGTTTCTATCTCCCGAGGAATAGATTCTCCTGTTAAAGCAGATGTATCCACCATCGATGTTCCATCTATTACTTTTCCATCAAGCGGTACCTTTTCACCAGGCTTCACAATAATAACATCGCCAATATTCACTTCTTCTGGAGATACTTGTTTAATAGTATTCCCTATTTTTACATTCGCATAATCTGGACGAATATTCATCAAGCTGCTGATGGATTTCCGTGATCGATTAACCGCCATTCCTTGAAACAACTCGCCAATTTGATAAAAGAACATAACGGCAACGCCTTCTGGATATTGTTTTACGGCAAAAGCCCCGATTGTAGCAAGCGCCATAAGAAAGTGTTCATCAAACACTTGGCCGCGAATAATATTCTTCACTGCTCGCAGCACAATATCTCCACCGATAATAAGGTAGGCAAGCAGGAAAAGAAGAAATTCTGCTAGGGAAGATAGGGGAGCAAATAAACCGATAGCTGCTACAATTGATCCGACCCCTAATCGATAGATCATTTTTTTCGTATTCTCCGTACCGTGGTCATGACTATGCTCGTGCCCATGTTCATGTTGTTCTGCCTTCCGCACTTTTACGTCTGGTTCTAACTTATTAATAATAGCAGCAGATTGCTCCATGATATAATCAGGATTGCCTTCGGGTGCCTCTATTATCAGTTTTTTTGCAACGAAATCAACAGTAGCTAACACAACGCCATCCAGTTTGCCTACTTCTTTTTCTATTTTTGCAGCACAATTAGCACAATCTAAGTTTTCTAATAAAAGTGTAGTGCTGGCAGTACGCTTCTTTTGTTTTTCCTTCACTTTAATATGCGGTTCTAATGATAGAATTTTTTTATGTGTTTTTGTTACAATTTCTTCTTCTTTTTCCCTGTCGACATGCATCGATAATGTTTGAGTAGCAAAGTTCACCGAACATGTATTCACGCCAGAAATGGAGGCAACTCCTTTTTCAATTTTCATTGCACAATTTGCACAATCAAGGCCTTCTAATAAATATTCTTTTTTTTCCAGCTGTTCCGCCTCATTCATCATAATCTCCTCCTTCTTGTAAAATTCCATTAAAATGTATACCTTAGGTTTCTTTTGCTGTTGTGAAAATATTTATTTATATCAATAATAACGCTATTAATTTATATATGAACAATTATTCATATACTCATATTTATTATATGAATGAACTGTTTAAAGTGTCAATGTTATTTGTTATTATTTTTAGAATTAATCTATTATATTCTTCTTTTTTGCCACAATTAGGGGAAAAGAAGAGATTTATACCTCTTCCAGGTTGTTAAAAAACGTTCGCTCTCATCGTCACTCCCCGTTTTTTGCGGTGCTCATTACCCAAAAACGGTAACTCCGCTCCTCAAAAAGGGTCGTTCCTTGATAGACAAACGTTTTCAATCAGCCTGAAATTTTGTATTCTTACTTTTTCGACACTCTGAGAAGAGATTTATGTCTCTTCTTTTCCGGTTTTATAGAAAATTAATGATGCATCGCATGATCAATCATTTGCTTCAATACCCCCATAACATGCTCATCGTCACAAGAATAAATCATTGTTGTTCCTTCTCTTCGATATTTAACTAGTCGAAGATTCTTTAAAAAACGCAATTGATGCGAAACAGTCGATTGCAGCATTTGCAAACCCTCAGCAATTTCATTTACAGAATGGGGTTTTTCTGAAAGCAAGTGAAGAATTCTAATTCTTGTTGGATCGGATAATGCTTTAAAAGTTTGAGACACAATAAATAATGTTTCCTCATCCAGCTGATTATTAGAACGATCTATTGGCTGTTCACTATGATCGAAGTTTGTCATCTTTACCACTTACTCCCCTGTGTAAAACATTTTCTTTATTATACCATAGAAATGTTTTACACCATTTGCCAACAGCTTTCCAATCAACTATACCCAACCTAGCAGTTTTGCTGTTTGATAAACGATAAATGGGATGATAATAGCCAGCGCTGTTGGAATAAGAAAGGAATAAAATGTCCATTTTTTACTTTTCGTTTCTTTATAAATATTCAGCAGAGTAGTGCCGCATGGATAATGCAAAAGGGAAAACAACATCATATTTAATGCGGTGACCCATGTCCAATTATGTTCGATAAAGATTTTCTTCAAATCTACTAAACTATCTACTTCTGTCAAAGAGCCGGTAGATAAATAACCCATCAGCAAAATCGGAAGCACGATTTCATTTGCAGGCAATCCAAGAATAAACGCTAATAATATATATCCATCTAATCCAAGTGATTTTCCGAATGGATCCAGGAAGTTTACTGCATACATTAAGATGCTTTGATCACCGATATAAATATTGGCAATAATCCATGTTAGTACTGCAGCAGGTGCAGCTACTTTGACTGCTCGAACTAAAACCAGCCACGATTTGGTAAGGGATGAGCGAATGATTGTATCAAAGAATTTAGGACGGCGGTATGGCGGCAGCTCTAACGTATAATGTGTCGGAACCCCTTTTAAAGCCGTTTTCGATAAAACCCAAGATACAAAAAAAGTCACCAGTATTCCAAATAAAACGATCCCCACCACCATTGCTGTTGTAACAAGGGATTTTAGTCCGCCTGTAAAACTACCTGCCATAAAAAGGGATGAAAGAACGATTAGCGTTCCCCATCTGCCATTACAAGGAACAAAGTTATTTGTTAAGATAGCAAGCATTCTTTCTCTCGGTGATTCAATAATGCGAGAAGACATGACGGCTGCTGCATTACATCCAAACCCCATTGCCATCGTTAAGGACTGTTTTCCATGGGCGCCGACATTTTTAAATAAACGATCCATATTAAAAGCAACTCTTGGCAAATAACCATAGTTTTCTAAGAGGGCAAAGGTTGGAAAAAAAATCGCCATAGGCGGAAGCATGACACTAATAACCCATGTTGAGCCTCTATATAAACCAAGAACAAGCACCCCATGCAGCCAATCAGGTGCATGAACAAAATGAAAAAAAGAAGTAAGATATTTTTCTAAAAACCCAAAAAACTCACCCAGCTTCGAGGATGGAATATTTGCTCCAGCAATTGTTAAATAAAAGATGGCTCCCAACATTATAATCATTATTGGAAATCCCCAAAGTGGAGAAGTAAATACAGCATCTAATTTTTCCGTCCTTTTATCCCCTTCTTCCTTGGTTAATTGGACGGCTTCATTGCATAGCTGTTTGCTTCGGCTATATAATTGCTGCACAATATCATCCCTTAACTGAGGATTAGATAATGCTTGTGCTTCCGTATAAATCTTTTGAATTTCCATTTATAGAGCCTCCTTTACTTCCTTTATTTCTTTTTTCCCCATTCTTTTCTGCAGTTCATTCAACAATGCTTCGTCTCCATCCAGAAGCCTTAATGCAAGCCATCTAGCGGATATATGTTGATCTACTAAACCGCTTACTTTTGATTCTATTTTTCTTATTTTCCCTTCAATTTCTTCTGTATAGGATGTTTGAACAGGCGTACATTCAATTTCGCCTGAAACTAAACGATCAATCGTATCCAATAGCAACGAAAATCCTATTTTATTCCTTGCCGATATTTTTAAAACGGGGACACCAAGTTTTCTTGTTAATAAAAGTTCATTAATTTTTATTCCTTTTTTTTCTGCTTCGTCTATTAAGTTAATGCAGACTATCACATTTTTTGTCATTTCGATTACTTGCAGTGCCAAGTTGAAATTTCTTTCTAATGAAGTAGCATCTAACACAACTAATGTTACAGACGGTTTTTCGAACACAATATAATTCCGAGCTATCTCCTCATCCTTTGAATTGGAAAAAAGAGAGTATGTTCCAGGAAGGTCAATCAGCTGATAACTTTTACCTTTATGCTTTACCATTCCTTCTGCAAGGCTTACCGTTTTTCCAGCCCAGTTTCCAGTATGCTGTTTTAAACCAGTCAAAGCATTAAATAACGTGCTCTTTCCTGTATTTGGATTTCCGGCTAATGCAATTTTATAGAAACCACTCATGCATTCATCAACTCCCCTTGAATTTGACTGCTTTCTTCTTTTCTCAAAGCAATGGTTGTTTGACTAACACGAAAAGCAATCGGATCACCTAGCGGACTTTTCTTCATTACGTTTACGATAGCCCCTGGTACAAATCCTAAATCCAACAGTCTCCTTCTCATTACCCCTTCCAATAAAAGTTCTGTAATTCTAATGATATGGCCTTCTTTCCCTTGGTTAAGGGTAATTATTTTAGTTGTCCCCATTTATATTTCCCCTTGTCTATAGTTTTGCATTAGAGCAACTTTTAAACACATCATATGACTTTTTTCAGATTATGTCAATGATTTCTTTATTCCATAATGGAATGAAACAAGAGCATGTTATGAAGATAGGAGTAATATATGGAGGAATCTTCGACTATTTTGTGATTTATCTTCGTTTTGGTTTTGTTTATCTTCGTTTTTTTCGATTTATCGATTTTTCAACATATCTTGATAAAGTGAACCTTTCCATCAGTGGGGGTCTTACTGCCCGTTAAGAGGGGGATAAAATTCGTCATACATTATATCCAAAAAAACAGCCTGGCTACAAATGTAGCCAGGCTGTTTTTTATAAACGTGTTCTTACATTGGAACAATACCGATTGGATTGATTGCATTTGATTTGGCTGCGTTCCATTCGCCTCTGTGCAACTCGAAATGTAAATGCTGACCTTGAGAATCTCCAGTATTACCCATTGTACCGATTTGCTGTCCTTTATGAACAACTTGTCCTGCACCAACAAGTCTGCTTCCAGAGCTCATATGTGCATAAACAGTTGTATAAATCTGACCGTCGATAGAATGGGAGATAAATACTACTTCCCCATAACTAGAAGATGTGTACGAACGAATTACTACCCCATCAGCAGCTGCTACAATTGGAACAGGCCCTGTTGCTGCAATATCTACTCCAGCATGGAAAGTTCCCCACCGTTGTCCTAAACCAGATGAAATATAGCCATTTGCCGGTTTTGTAAAGCTGCCAGAAGAAACTGCTGGTGTTGAAACCGCTGGCTCGGAAGAACTTTCTGTGTTTGCGCTAGTATTAGATGGAGAGTTTGTCTCTCCTGAATTATTCGCTTTTGCAGCAGCAGCAGCTTGCGCTTTTCTCTGTCTCTCTAATTCTGCTTTTCTTGCAATCTCCGCTTGTCTTGCTGCTTCTGCAAGACGAGATTTTTCCAGACCAATTGCTTTTTCCATAGCAACCTTTTGATCTGCTAATAAAGCTTCCTCTTCTTCAAGAGATAACATTTCTGCATGAATGTCATCTTCTTTTTTCTCCAGCTTTGCCATTAAGTTGTCTTTTTCTTTCTTTTGGGAATTTAAACTGGACTTCATGCCCTCTAAATCACTCAACATCTGTTCAAGTGAACTGAGTTTTGCTTTAAGCTCCGCTTGTGATTGTTCTAAAAGCTTTTTGTCTGCTTCCTGTTCTTTCAGAATATCTTGGTCTGCTTCGACTATCGTCGCTACGGCACCCATGCGATCAATAAAGTCGCTGAAGCTTTGTGCTCCCATTAAAACATCAATGTAACTGACAGCTCCGCCAGTTTCCTGGTAAGATCTAGCTCTTTCTTTTAGAAGTTCATTTCGCTTTTCAATGCGTTTTTTCACCTCAGCAATTTGTTCTTCTAATTTCTTTATCTCTTCTTTTGTCGTAGAAACTTGTTCTTTCTTTTCAATGATTTTTACTTGTGTACTGGATATAGCCGTATTTAATCGTTGTATTTCTTCTTTTACACTCGATTGTTGATCTTTTACATCGCTTATTTTGTCATTTTTATCCGTTAATTTTGATTGGACATTGTCTTGTTTATTTTCAATATCCTCTTTTTGTTGATTTAAATCATTTAAGGAACTAGCTGCATAGGCGATTGTTTTTGGCGTCTGTGCTACTACCACTCCACTAATTCCAAGAGCAGCAACAACCGTTAATTTCAAGATGGATTTATTCAAGCGTATAGCTCCTTTCCCTGCATCGTTATGTAAAATCATCTTTTTTTAGGCTCGTATAGATTGTTGTTATTTAACCCACAGCATGAATATACTTCGCTTTCCGCGGGGCTACACCTGAGCGGCTTCGTCGCTTCACTCCTGCTTTCTTCTCGCCTGTCTCGCTGATCCATGCAGAGCTTTACGTTATTCCAAGCTGCTCAGTCATTTTTAAAGGCTTTTCAACTTGTTAAAAAGCAACAAACTTTTATAAAACAACCTTTTTTTATGTACAATCATTCATTTTCACATAAAGTAAACTTCCATCAATGGGGGTCTTACTGCCCGTTAAGAGTGGAATAAAATTCCCACATAATAGACTAAAAAGTTATTATGCGGGGTATAACTATTGATATATCAATCTCTTTAATAGAGCTTTTTGTATAAATTCCCTATCTCATTCGACCCTTATAAGTAAAGAAATTTCCGAACATTAGTTGTTTTTCTTTATATTTTCAAGAACTTGCGAATACTCATAACGCTTCCCCAAATTCCGATAATGGCTCCCATTAAAAGAAGCAATACAGAAACCTGATAAACAAACGGTGTAAAATCAAGGATTTGAATAAAGTTGGAAGCTAATTTAGGCTTTAAATATTGATATGAATAGTAATAAATAGTGGAGACTGCAGCAATTGGCACGATAGATCCTAATATGCCCAGCCACATGCCCTCAAGAAACAGCGGCCAACGGATAAACCAGTTCGTTGCACCTACTAATCTCATAATCTCAATTTCACGTCTTCTGGCCACAATCGTAATTTTAATCGTGTTGGAAATAAGGAACATTGCCGTAAACAGCAAACCAACAATCAGCACGATTCCGACATTTCTGCTGACCTTTATGACTTTAAATAATCGTTCAACAGACCCTTGTCCATATTTCACTTTAGCTGCATGGTCAAATCCTTTAATTTCATTGGCAACCTTTATGGTATCGGTTGGGTTTTTCGTTTTTACGATAAATACATCGTTTAATGGATTATCCTGTTCAAAGAGCTTAAAGGCATTTCCATCATCCCCGAGACTAGAAATTAAATTATTTAATTCCTCTTCTTTAGGAGAAAATTTTACACTTTTGACTTCCGATACATTTTGAATTTTGTCTTGCAATGCATTCCGCTCTTTTTTATTTGCAGCTATATCGATGTGTACACGAATTTCTACATTTTCTTCTATCGTAGTCGCTACTTTGTTTAAATTCATCATAATAACGAAAAAGACACCAACAAGTATTAATGTAATGGTAACTGAACTTATGGATGCAAAAGTCATCCATCCATTTCTCAATAAGCTTTTAAAGCTTTCCCTTGTGTGTCTACGAACTGTCCTAACCTTCATATCCGTAATCACCCCGCTGCTCATCCCGAACTATTCTGCCGCTTTCAATGGCAATAACGCGATGCTTAATTGTGTTAACAATTTCTTTATTATGGGTTGCCATGATAATCGTCGTTCCCCTATTATTAATTTCCTCTAAAATATTCATAATTTCCCATGATGTCTCTGGATCCAGATTTCCTGTCGGTTCATCCGCAATTACTAGTTTAGGAGAATTCACAATGGAACGTGCAATTGAAACACGCTGCTGCTCCCCCCCTGAAAGTTCTGTCGGAAGCATTCTTGCTTTATGTTTCAGACCAACAAGACTTAATGTTTCCATCACACGTTTTTTTATATATTTAGGATTTTCTTCAATAACTTCCAAAGCAAAAGCGACATTCTCATATACGGTCAAAGTTGGAAGCAGTTTGAAATCCTGGAAAACAACACCCATCTGCCTCCGTAATAATGGTACTTTTCCTAATTTTAATTTTGCTAAATTAATTCCATTTATCGTAATGGTGCCTTGTGTCGGCTTTTCTTCCCGATACATCATTTTTATAAAAGTAGACTTCCCGGCGCCACTTGGCCCTACTACATAAACAAACTCACCTTGAGCTATTTTTACATCCAATCCATTAACAGCAATGACTCCGTTGGAATATTTCTTAATAACATTTTTCATTTCTATCATCTATTATCACACCTGATTTTTATTTGTTAGAAACTTTTGCAAAAAAAAACATAATTCGACAAATATAAAGCGACTTAAAGAAACAAGCAGAAAAAAACAGCTTGTTTTTTCTATTACTCAAGTTATTATATCATCATTAATACGGTAAATTAACTCAAAAAATTATTACATTTTCTTTTCAAACATATCAAAAAGTACTATTAATAGAAATTACTGGGTTATTTCCTATTCTAATTTTACTATCCTTCGACGAATTTCTCCTGTTTTTCTTTCTAATTTTCTCTACTATAGATATTTTAACCTATTTCCCTTCTGTAAAAAAGGAATAATTTACTTCTTTTATTAATCATAAAGTAAACTTCCATCAGTGGGGGTTTTACAGCCCGTTAAGTGTGGGATAAAATATTCTTATATTAAAACGTTCTTTATTTTCCCATTTTCCCCTGTAAACAGAAAAAATGTCTTATTAATTATCAAGTCGATAATTAATAAGACATTCTCTGTTATTTCTTCTCAGCCAGCCAATCAGCAACAGCCTCTGCATCTTTCCCTTTTAAAACTCCACCAGGCATATTCCCTTTCCCTTCAAGGATAATTTTTTCGATATCCTCTTTCGAAAGCTCGGAACCAACAGATTTTAAATTTGGTCCTCCGCCGCCTTCTAAATTGCTGCCATGGCACATTGCACATTTTTGATTATAGAGTTTTTCCGGGTCTCCGGCTTTTGCGGAACTGGAGGATGAATCATCCTTCTTGCCGCAAGCGGCTAATACGATCAGCATACTAAATAATAGCACTACTAATTTCTTTTTGTTCAACCTGCTACACCTCTTTACGAGTGAATCATAGCTTTATTATACCAATTCTATTATTTTTCCGCATTAATAAGAAAAGCGCAAGCGCCCTTGCTCATCGACAGAATAAGCTGAGATCCACAGGATGTGGATTACACAAACGAAGACATAAGGACGTGGCGGTTTTAGTTTGTGTTCCTTGAAGAGATAAAGGAAACACGAAGAACGTAGTGATTCGATGTTGACTACGCAAGTGAGGTGAGGGAAGCGTTGAAGTCGATAGGGTGCTTGCGCTAGACACTTCTCTGACTTCAGAAAACTTATGCTTTCTTATCTCTTGAAAATGGAATTTGAAAAAATCCTCCTTATTTAAATCCCTTTCCCAGTACCTCTGATGCATCCATTACAATGACAAATGCTGTAGAGTCGATGGATTGTACAAGCATTTTCAGCTTTGTAAATTGTGATTGATGCACTACACATAAAAGAATGGGACGCTCATAATCTGTATAGCCGCCATGAGCTGTCAGCCTTGTTACCCCTCGATCCATTTTCGTTAAAATTTGTTCCCTGACCTCTTCTTGTTTTTCTGTAATAATAAGCGCCATTTTGCTGCTTCCAATGCCAATTTGGACAAGATCGATTGTTTTACTTGTAACAAACAAAGCAATCAGCGCATATAAACCTTGTTCAATACTAAATACTAATGCGGCAGTAATAACAATTAACCCATCAATGATTGCCACGCATTTTCCTAAAGACATTCCGGTATATTTATTAATAATTTGCGCTGCTAAATCTGTTCCTCCAGTAGAAGCTTTCCCTTTAAAAACAATGCCTATTCCAATACCAATTCCAATTCCTCCATAAAGAGCGGCTAATAATGGCTCATGTGTCCATGGTTCCATATCTTTTGATAAATAGACGACAAAGGGAAGAAAAATGGTGCCGACTAACGTTTTCACTCCGAAGTTTTTCCCCAATAATATAACGCCAGCTATAAATAATGGAATATTAAATGCCCATTGGACAAAAGCAGGCTCCCAATGAAATAATGCATCGGTAATAGTGCTTATCCCGCTTACACCACCCGATGCAATATGGTTTGGCAGTAAAAATAAATTAAACGTCAACGCTACAATCGCTGCCCCGATTAATACGTAAATATACTCACGCACGAAACTACACCTCTTTAAAAATTTGTCCGTTTTTGTCTCTGCTATTTTTCATCAAAATAGAACAACTGTGTAAAATAAACGACATATTTCTTCTTTTATTTTTTCCCAAGCAGAGAGTATATCATCCATTTAGAGAGGTGTAAACCGCATTAAATTAGCGTGTTAAAGGGATGAAATGTGAATTTAGCAGGACTTTTTATTTGTTCTATAGTTGTTTGAAACATAAAAAAGCCACCACATATAAAGTGATGGCTACTGTTATTATTCGCTAATGCTAAGTTTTGAACGAAGATATGCGTTAATAAATACGTCTAAATCTCCATCCATAACCGATTGGGTATTCCCAACCTCTGTGTTGGTGCGATGGTCTTTTACTAGTGAATATGGATGAAACACATAAGAACGGATTTGGCTTCCCCACCCGATTTCTTTTTGCTCTCCACGGATTTCTGCTAATTTTTCTTCCTGCTCCTCAATTTTCTTTTGATAGAGCTTTGCTTTTAACATTTTCATTGCCGTTTCTCTGTTTTTAATTTGAGAACGTTCTGTTTGGCAGGAAACGACCACGCCTGTTGGAATATGAGTAATCCGAACGGCAGAATCCGTTGTATTGATATGCTGTCCACCAGCACCGCTTGCACGGTACGTATCAATTTTCAAATCTTCTGTACGGACTTCAATTTCAATTTCATCATTAAATTCCGGCATTATTTCGCAGGAAACAAAGCTTGTATGTCTGCGCCCTGATGCATCAAATGGAGAAATTCGGACAAGACGATGCACACCTTTTTCTGCTTTTAAATAGCCAAAAGCATTGTGTCCTTTAATTGCTAATGTAACACTTTTAATACCAGCTTCATCACCAGGCAAATAATCCAATGTTTCTACCTTAAAGCCTTTTTTCTCCGCCCATCTTGTATACATGCGGAGTAGCATGCTTCCCCAGTCCTGCGATTCCGTACCGCCTGCTCCCGGATGCAATTCTAAAATAGCATTATTTTTATCATAAGGTTCACTTAACAGCAAATTAAGCTCAAATTCACTTAAACGTTTTACCAGCTGTGTAAGTTCACCTTCCAACTCTGCTCTCAACTCTGCATCGTCTTCTTCCTTAACCAGCTCATATGTTAACTCCAGGTTTTCATATGTTTCAAAAAGATTATGAAATTCATGCACCTGATCTTTTAACCCATTGCTTTCTGAAATAACGGCTTGCGCTGCCTGCTGATCATTCCAAAATTCAGGCTGCAGCATTTCATCCTCCAGCTCAGCAATACGAGCCTCCTTATTATCTAAGTCAAAGAGACCCCCTAAAGTTTTCTAGTGTTACCTCTATCTTTTCTAACTCATTGCGAATATCTGCTAATTCCATTGATTTGTCACCCTTTATTTAAATATAGTTCATTTATGGTTTTCAATTGCTACCTTCTAGTATTATATGGCTTTTTGCAAAAAAAAGCATGTTTTGCAGATAAGTTTTGATAATTGCATAGAAGTAGGCATCATTTTACCAAGCGCTTTCTTTATGCAGCATGTGAAAAGCCAAAGAATAAGCCTGTCTCTTTTCATCTAAGAGACAGGCTTTAAGTTTATCCCACACTTAACGGGCAGTAAAACCCCCACTGATGGAAGGTTCACTTTATTAAACGTTTTTGCCACAGCAGTTTTTATATTTTTTGCCGCTGCCGCAGAAGCAAGGAGCATTTCTGCCCACATCCATTTTTTTCGTTGCTGGTCTTTTCTTCGGCTTCTTTTCGGCTTCTTCTTTCGGATTAACCGCTTGTCCTTGGATTACTTCTTCCCGCTGCAAGTTGTTGCGAATTTCTGCCTTCATAATATATTTCGCCACATCTTCCTCGATGGAAACAACCATTTGCTCAAACATCGCATATCCTTCTCCTTGATACTCACGAAGGGGATCAATTTGTCCATATGCACGCAGGTGAATTCCTTGACGCAGCTGATCCATTGCATCAATATGATCAATCCATTTGCTGTCCACAGCACGAAGCACAATCACTTTTTCAAATTCGCGCATTTGTTCAGAAGCTAACTGCTCTTCTTTTTCATTATAGTTTTCCACTGCTTTAGCAAAAATGATTTCCACGATTTCATCGCTGTCTTTGCCGCGAAGTTCCCTTACTTCCAATTGTCCTTCATGCAGAAGATTGCCATGTGCATAATCAACAATTGCTTGTAAGTTCCACGCTTCTTGATCTTCATGATCCGGTGTGTGTGCTGCCACATTACGCTCTAGCGAAGATTTAATCATACCTTCCACGATCGAACGTAAATTGTCAGAAGTCAATACTTCATTACGCTGTTTATAAATGATTTCCCGTTGTTGACGAAGAACATCATCATATTGCAACAGCTGTTTACGTGAATCAAAGTTATTGCCCTCCACACGTTTCTGAGCCGATTCTACGGCACGGGAAACCATTTTACTTTGAATAGGCTGTGTATCATCCATTCCTAATCTCGACATCATATTTTTCATATTGTCCGATCCGAATCTTCGCATTAATTCATCTTCCATTGAAAGATAAAACTGCGTCACACCTGGATCCCCTTGACGTCCTGAACGTCCGCGAAGTTGGTTGTCAATACGTCTGCTTTCATGACGCTCCGTCCCAATAACGGCTAAGCCGCCAATATCTTTGACACCTTCGCCTAATTTAATATCCGTACCACGGCCTGCCATATTTGTCGCGATCGTTACTGCACCCTTTTCACCAGCATATGCGATAATTTCGGCTTCTCTTTCATGGTTTTTCGCATTTAAAATATTATGCGGAATCCCTTTTTTTGAAAGGTAGTTCGAAATAAGCTCAGATGTTTCAATCGCAACTGTACCTACTAGAACTGGCTGTCCAGCTTTATGTCGGTCTGCAATATCCTCCACAACTGCTTTGAACTTGCCATCCATACTTGCATAAATTAAATCCGCACGGTCATCACGAATGATTTCACGGTTAGTAGGTATAACTACAACATTCATATTGTAAATATTGCGGAACTCTTCTTCCTCTGTTTTTGCAGTACCTGTCATCCCTGCAAGTTTTTCATACATGCGGAAGTAGTTTTGGAATGTAATCGTTGCAAGCGTCATGCTTTCATTTTGAATTTCTAAGTTTTCTTTTGCTTCAATCGCTTGATGCAGACCATCACTGTAGCGTCGTCCTTTCATTAAACGTCCTGTAAACTGGTCAACAATGACAATTTCGCTGTCCTGAACAACATAATCAACATCATTATGCATGCTGGCATGTGCTTTTAATGCCTGGGAAATATGATGGTTAATCGCAACATTTGAAACATCAAATAAGTTTTCAATCTGAAAAACACGTTCTGCTTTCGACATTCCATCTTCGGTCAGCTGAACCCCTTTTGTTTTTTCATCATAAATATAATCTTTTTCAGCTTTTAAGCTGCTTACAAATGTATTCGCCCTCACATATAATTGCGTTGATTTTTGTGCAGAACCGGAAATAATCAACGGAGTACGAGCTTCATCAATTAGAATCGAATCGACTTCATCGATTACTGCATAGAATAATGGTCTTTGCACTTTCTGCTCATTATAAAGAACCATGTTATCGCGAAGGTAATCAAAGCCAAGCTCATTGTTCGTACCATACGTAATATCCGCACTATAAGCTTCCTGCTTTTCTTCTTTTGATAAAGAGTTTAAATTTAAACCAACAGTCAGACCAAGAAATTCATATAACTGTCCCATTTCAGCAGCATCACGTGTAGCAAGGTATTCATTGACTGTTACAACATGCACCCCTTTTCCAGCAAGTGCGTTTAAATAAACTGGCATAGTGGCAGTTAATGTTTTTCCTTCCCCTGTCTTCATTTCGGAAATATTTCCTTCATGCAAAGAGGCGCCGCCCATCAACTGAACAGGATATGGATATAGACCAAGAACACGTTTTGCCCCTTCCCGGACAACCGCAAAAGCTTCTACAAGCAAATCGTCCAACGTTTCTCCTTTTTGATAGCGCTCTTTAAATTCTTCTGTTTTTGCTCTAAGCTGATCGTCCGATAATGCTGCAGTCTCATCAGCAAGCAATTCCACCTTCTCCGTAATTTTTGTGAGTTTCTTTAAATCGCGCTTATTTTGATCAAACACTTTATTTAAAATTCCAAGCATTAAAAAACGCTCCTTTATTTGTATGTTTATAGTAGAAAAATAAAAAAACTAACAGAGACCTTTTCGATAAATATACGGTTCTCAATCTTATTAGCATAGTTAAAATACATTAAAAATAGATGAAAAATTTTTGTCCTTTTTGTTAATTGTATATGTAATTGTTATTATTCTTCTATATTAGTTTGGAAAATATTTTCATCCCACTCTTAACGGGCAGTAAAACCCCAATGTCATCAAGCTAAACTTCAATATATTGGAAATTGAATAAAAAGTGGGAGTATGCGTTAGGTTTTCCGAGGCTTACCGCTCGCTTTCCATGGGGCTACGCTTGAGCCTCCTCGTCGCAGACGCTCCTGTAAGGTCTCACCTGTCTCGCAATTCCCATAGGAGTCGAGCAGACGCCTCTCCAAACCAATCATATTTAAAATGTTACAATTTTGGAATCTTAAGTTGATGACATTTAGTAAAACCCCCACCTTAAGGTGCTGAGAAATCGAGGAAGCTAGGTGGGGAATAAAACTGTCCGTAAAGGTCCGATAAGTTCAACTAACCATCAGTGGGGGATGAACAAACCCCCCACTGATGGAAGGTTCACTTTATAAAAAACTTCATCATTTCCCAACTAATAACTTACTGTATCCTATTTATCTTACCATTTCCATACTAGAGTGACAACTTATGTACTGGTTAATGTTTGACAGAATGAAAAGACAGCCTTATTATTATACACTTATTTTCGCAATACTTATTAAATTTCCGCAATAAAAAAACGCAAGGCAGTGTGCCTTGCGTTTTTTTATTGCGCTTCAATCAATCCATATTTGCCATCTTTTCGTTTATATACAATATTAGTAGAATTTGTTTCTGCATCTGTATAGACAAAAAAGTTATGACCAAGCAAATCCATTTGCAGGATTGCTTCTTCACTATCCATGGGCTTTAAGTTAAATCGTTTTTGACGAACAATTTCCAGTTCACTTTCTTCCTCTTCTACTACAGCAGCAGCACTCATCTCAAAAGAACCAAACAATTCATTTATACCGCCCTTTTCACGGAACTTGCGGTTTACTTTCGTTTTATGTTTTCTTATTTGACGTTCTAATTTATCTGTAATTAAATCAATGGCAGCATACATATCCAAATGATCTTCCTCGGCCCTCAGCACTAATTGACTCATTGGAATCGTTACTTCTACTTTTGATGTTTTATCATTATATGTTTTTAAATTGACATTCACATTTGCATCTGGTGTTTCGGAAAAATAACGCTCTAATTTAGAAATTTTCTTTTCTACGTATTCTCTAATCGCTGGAGTTACATCAATGTTTTCTCCTCTAATGTTGAAGTTCATACAGTTACTCCTCCTTTATTTTTTCCAGTGCAAGTCTTATCTTCTCAACTATTCTATTCGAGAATGATTTTGACTATACTATATTATTCTAGTCTTCCCAATGGATATCCTGCTAAAACTTTTAGAAATTTCGACAAATTCATGAACAAAATGTGAGTTTTTTTCTAAAGGGTACTTTATTGCGGGAATTATTCCTAAATATACCCAAGTATAGAAAATAAATCCTCTCAAAACATATCTTCTAAAAACCAAACTATCTTAAAAAAAGCATCCATGTTTCATCTTCATAAAAACCGGTTATACATTAATCAGATTCATTCACTAAAAAAAGACGAGCTTCCATCGTAAAATTTTTTTAAAATTCATACCTCCATTATGGCTGCTTAAAACCACTCATTTAGCCATTACCTGAAAAAGTTTTCGACAAATTATCTAATAATCATCATTATTTCCTAAATAAAAGACGAGGAATGATTATTTATCTGCTTACTTTTGTCGATGTTTAGCTGAATTACTCTAAATCTTTTCATTATTTATAGTAGTAAAGTTTGCTACAATAATCTCAATTAAATAAAACATCAAGGAGGCACCATGAATAAAATACTTCCCTTAATAGATTTGCATGAAAATATTGACAAGAGCATCGAGTTAAAAGAAGAAGATGAATATTACTATAAGCTTTGGGAAGACGATCGCTTATAGTATACATATATGTCTAAAAAGAAAACGCATACAGGAGGGAATTTACTTTGAAAAAACAATGTGTTGCAATGCTATTAGCTGGCGGAAGAGGGACAAGATTAAAAAAACTAACGGAACAGTTAGCAAAACCTGCCGTACCCTTTGGAGGCAAATACCGAATTATTGATTTTACTTTGAGTAATTGCCGCAATTCAGGAATTGATACAGTTGGCGTTCTAACACAATATCAGCCACATGTTTTACAAAATTACATTGGCGACGGAAAAGACTGGGATTTAAACAGCAGACAAGGTGGCTTAAGTATTCTCCCCCCCTATCAATGCGGAAACGAAGAACGCTGGTATGATGGCACTGCCCATGCTATTTACCAAAACACTGCTTTTATTGAACAATATGACCCAGAATACGTGCTTGTTATTTCAGGTGATCATATTTACAAAATGGACTACAATATAATGCTTCAACAGCATATAAAAACTGGTGCTGATGCTACCATCTCTGTAACAGAAGTGCCTTGGGATGAAGCAAGCAGATTTGGAATTATGAACACAGATGGCCCTCAAAACCGAATTATTGATTTCGAAGAGAAACCGGCCAAGCCTCGTTCCAACAAAGCTTCCATGGGTGTATATATCTTTAAATGGAAAACCCTAAAAGATTATTTAGAAAAAGAAGAGAAAAATGAATTATCCTCCAAAGATTTTGGCAAAGACATCATTCCCGCCATGCTGAACGATAACTTAAAACTATATGCTTACAGCTTTAAAGGCTACTGGAAAGATGTTGGCACTGTAGATAGTTTCTGGGAAGCGAATTTAGACCTATTAAACAAAAACAGCAATATTTTCTTAAACAATAAAGACTGGAATGTTTTCACTGATGAGCAATCCTATCCTCCTCAGTACCTTGATGAGACCGCTAACGTTAACCATTCCATAATCAGTGAAGGATGCGAGGTATATGGAACTGTCGAAAACTCTGTTTTATTTAATGGAGTAACGATTGGAAAAGGAGCCATTGTCAAAGACTCTGTCCTTCTTCCAGGAGCGGTAGTTGGAGCAAATGCCGTAATCGAACGAGCAGTTGTTGCTAGTAAGGTAACGATTGATCATCATAACATTATTGCACCTGAAACCATTGCTTCGGAAATTGCCTTAATTGGTGAAGATATTGTAAATAAACAAACACAAAGTGGGATGTCGAAGGTGATTTAACTATTTTTTATGGCAGGGCATTCGTGTCCTGCTTCTTATTTTATTGAGTATGAAAATGTTGACCTTGAGAGAGCTTTTATTGGACGGTTTGCTTGCTTTTCCACTCTGTTTTGTCCTTGATTGCCCTGATCGAGGACAGTTTGCTTTATTCATCCTTATTTTCTCTTTCATAATCTAGATGAAAGGACATTCTTCTTACACCAAAAAGCACCAGAAATTTCACTGATGAAATCTCTGGTGCTTTTTGGTGTTATATTATTATTTGCATCATACGAAACCCGTAAAAAAACATAGGCTTTCGAGTTATTTTCTCCGATCATAAAACACGCCATCTATTTGCAATGACTGATACGGATTTACATATTTTTGGTTGGATGCTTTTTTTATTTTCAGATTTTTCAGCTCTTGCTGTACATTTCCTTTTTCTTGATGAAGAAGCTTTAGAAGCTCTTGATCCTGCTGTAAAAGCACCCCTCCAAGCTTTTCCTCTTTCTCATTTTGAGGAGCAGCAAGCAAGGCAAGACAAGCTTGCCTTTGATTCAGCAGTTCATCCAATTCTTGAATAAATTCCTCTTTATTCACTTCTTCTTTTAAAAGGTGAATCAGATCTGCTGTTATTTGATAGCATTGCTTTATTGCTTCCATTAAATTTGGCAGCCTTGGCCGTATTGCTTCTGACGGTTGATTTGAATTGCTTCTTTCCATGTATCGCGAAATTCTGTTGCCAGCACTTCTACTTCTACCAGAATTTCTCGATTACTTTCAATATTGGCCTTTATTAACTGACGATTCATATAGTCATAAAGTGACATCATATTTTGAGAAACTGGAATATCCATATTTAAAGTGACCATTAATTCTTGAATAATATTTTGTGCTTTTTGGATATTAACATTTCTTGCTTCCACATTTTTGTCCTCAATTGCTTTTTTTGCTAAGTGAATAAACTTTAAACAGCCATTATAAAGCATTAATGTTAAATCCCCTGGAGAAGCAGTTGAAACAGAATTTTGCTGATAAGCTTGATATGGATTGGAAGTTGCCATTTTTTAAAAACTCCTTTATTACGAACTAAACATATTGGTTAAATAAGCAGATTGACTGTTTGCTTTGCTTATTGCTGATTCCATGGCAGTAAACTTGGCATAATAGCGGTTTTCCGTCGTTTTTAATTTATCTTGATAACGAGTAATTTGGTCACTGTAATTATTTAGCAGCTTTCCAATCGTAAACGTGTTATTCACACTGGAAGTTTTCCCTGCTTTTGCTGTAATATCATTCATTGCCGTTTTTAAGCTTGCACGGAGACGCTGCGCAATCCCTTGATCAGAAGTAGTATCCCCGCTTATTTGAAAAAGCTCATAGATAGCGTTTGGATTTTCAGAAATTGCTGCACGGAGCTTGTCTTCATCAATTGTCAGCTTTCCGCCATCCAAATAATTACTTGTTGTAGTAATTCCAATTTGTGAAAGTTGAGTAAATCCAGAAGTCCCAGAAACAGCACCGCTAATATTGCTTCGCATTTTAGTCAAAACACCTGATAGAATAGAGTCATTACGAAGCGTACCGCTTTTCGCTTTTTCTTCCCAAAGCTTGATGTCATCTTCATCCATGTCCTTTTTCTGCTCGGTTGTAAGGGGGGCAAAATCACGATATTTTGTCTCGCCAGTTTTTGTTTTTATTTTGTCAATCACTTCATTATATTTATCAACAAATTTGACAATTGTGTCCATGATTCCGTCAACGTCAGCTGTTGAGGAGAAAGTGACAGGTGTTGTCGTTTGTTGCTTCGCTGTAAATTCTACACCGTTTATTTGGAACGTGTTTGATGGACGAGTGATATCAAGTCCATTATAAGTTAGATCGGCATTGCTTCCCTTAGTTCCAAAACCATTACTAGCAGCAAGATCATTATTACTATTAACCTGAAGAATATCGTTAAAAAACTTGCCTCCAGCTGGACCATCATCTGATAAAACTATCTCAGCAGAGGTAGAAATATCCCCTGTATTTTTTGCTGTAAAAGATATCTTTTTTGAGGTAGCATCATAAAAAGCAGTCACACCTGAATCTTTATTGATTTTTGCAATTACACTATCCAATGTATCATCGGCAGTGATTTTTAATTCATATGGAGCATCCTGCAATTTTCCGTCTTTTGTAATAGCACTGATTTTGATTGTTTGTTCGCCTGAAATATTCAACTTCGCAGATGAATTTGTAATAGACGTTGGATTTTTACTTACCATTGTCGCAGCAGATGCCAGTTTATTTATTTCAAGCGACCCAGTAAAGTCAATCGTTGAATTGATATTTTTAATCGAAACAGCATTAGGGTCAGAAACATTTACCGTCTTCTTAATATACGATCCTTGTTTCGATACACCGCTGAAGATTTGCTGATCCAACTCAAGAAGCATGGAATTCATGCTGCGGTAGTCATCTCTTTGCCATTCTGTATATGTTTTCTGTTGGTTGATTTTATCTAATGGTTTCTTTTCGGCCTGCATTAATTGCTCTACCATGGAATCAATATCCATGCCGCTTGCAAGTCCGCTTATTCTAGTAACCAAAATCCATTCACCTCTTTACGCCTTTTTGTCCACTACTAAACCGACAAACTCAGTCATAGCAGCATACATATCCAAAAATTTTTTAGATGGGATTTCCTTTACCACTTCATGGGTAGCATCATCGACAATCGTTACATAATACTCATTTAATTTTTCATGCAATTGAAATTTCACCGACGTATGGGATGGCTCCATAAAGTCATTCATCCCTTGAACTATATCATTCAGCTTTTTTTCACTCACTTGAAAACCAATATCTGCTTCTTCCTTATAAAGCGCATCATCAGTATTGTTTCTTTCTTCTATGCTTGTATCTGTTATTATCGGATTATTTTCCATTTGTCTAGATGCAGTATATATCGGTTGGGAAACAATTTTTTCAATCATTTTTTACATCCCCCTGTAATGAACAACTAGAAATCTACCAATTATATCGGCATTTATTTATAGGATTAAAGAAAATTGTGGGAAATATTGATGATTTAAGAAGAAATGACTAGATGTTATAGAGAAAAATGTCCTAGGAATTATGGGAAGATGACCGGTTATAGTTACCACATCTTTTTCCTTGTATAGATGAATTACATAGGCTTCTTTCTACATTTAAAAATATGAGTCGTTCTATATTCTTTTTTCTATCAAGGGAGACTTCCAATCAATTCCCATCCTATACAAAAATACTCTAGGACTTTTGAGCTTAGAGTTTTTTTTATCCCACACTTAACGGGCAGTAAAACCCCCACCTCGGGGATGCTGAGAAATCGAGAAAGCTAGGTGGGGGATAACTGCCCGTAAAAATCCGATAAGTTCAACTAACCATCAGTGAGGGATGAAGGAACCTCCCTGATGGAAGGTTCACTTTATTTAAAAGCTTTCTAATTCAAAAAAATTATTTACAATCTCATATATTATATGTTAACCTTTCTACAAAATTAGTTAACATAAAAAAGGAGCCTTATGGGACAACATTTTTGGATAACGGGCACAGATACGAATATAGGAAAAACGCTCGTAACTACATACCTTATGCGATATTTTCAATCAAAAGGGGCATCTGTTCTCCCCTACAAACCGATTCAAACAGGCATCATCGTAGAAAATACGAAGCAATACTATGAGGACACAGCATTTTATCAATCTTTCAGTAAAGATCCATTAGTCGAAGAGCATTTGAACAGCTACTCTTTTAAGGAACCTGCGTCGCCACATTATGCGGCGAACTTAGAAGGATGCGAAATAAAAGAGGAGATTATTATGGAGCACATCCGACAATTAAAATCATTGTATGATTATGTGCTTTGTGAAGGAGCAGGTGGATTATATGTTCCATTAAGCGATCAGCGCCCCTATTACTTGCTGGATCTTATCAAACAATCACAGCTTCCTGTCGTCTTAACAGCGGGAACACAATTAGGCACGATTAATCACACTTTATTATCTGTGGAGGTATTAAAGATGAATCATATTCCGATTGCAGGCATTGTTTTTAATCGTTTTGAAGGCACCTGGCTGGAGAGGAATAATATAAAAACGATTCAACAACATACAAGCTTGCCTTCACTAGTACTTCCTAAGTTAAAAAATCTATCCGATTTAAAACATATTCAGATAGAGAATACGGAATTTTTCGAAAGGATAGAAAGAATATGATGTCCATTTCCAATTTACAAAAAAGAGATTTAGATCATGTTTGGCATCCTTGCTCCCAGATGAAGGACTATGAAGATTTTCCTCCTATCGTCATTAAAAGCGGGAAAGGCATCTATTTGTATGACGAAAATGGAAAACAGTATATAGATGCTGTTTCTTCTTGGTGGGTGAATTTATTTGGACATTGCAACGAACGATAAGCAAAGCCTTAGCACAGCAAGCCTTTCAATTGGAGCATGCAATCTTTGCTAACTTTACGCATGAGCCTGCCGTTTTATTGGCTGAAAAACTAGCAAAAATAACACCGGATGGTTTAACAAAAGTATTTTTTGCAGATAACGGATCTTCCGCAATTGAAGTAGCACTAAAAATGAGCTTTCAATATCATCAACAAAAAAACAAACCGAATAAAAAACGGTTTCTAGCATTAACTGATGCCTATCATGGCGAAACACTTGGAGCCCTCTCTGTTGGAGGAGTTGGTCTTTATAACGAAGTCTATCAACCTCTTTTGCTGGATACAATTCGAGCACAAGGACCTGATTGCTTTCGCTGCTCCTTTAACGAGAAACCAGAAAGCTGCCATACACCATGTATCTCATCTGTTGAAGAAAAATTAAAACAACATCACGAAGAACTGACTGCTGTCATAATCGAACCGTTAATACAGGCAGCTGCAGGCATGAAAATGTATCCTCCTTCATATTTGCGAAAATTAAAGGAACTCTGTTTGCGGTATGATGTCCATCTTATTGCAGATGAAATTGCTGTTGGATTTGGGCGGACAGGAACGATGTTTGCATGTGAACAAGCAGACATATCCCCTGATTTCATGTGCCTATCCAAAGGGTTGACTGGTGGCTACTTGCCATTGTCTGCCGTAGTAACAACGGACGATGTGTATAATGCTTTTTATGATGATTATGGCAGCATGAAAGCTTTTTTGCATTCCCACAGCTACACAGGCAATCCTTTAGCATGCAGAGTAGCTCTTGAAGTATTGCAGCTATTTGAGGATGACCATTATATAGAAAAAATCCAACAAAAAAGCAAGTATATGCATGAGCTAGCATCAAGCATTTTTTGCCATCAATCCTACGTTGGAGAATACAGACAGACTGGCATGGTTGGCGCGATTGAATTAGTAAAAAACAAAGAAACAAAAGAACCTTTTCCTAGCGAAGAACGAGTTGGCTATCAAATTTATCAAATCGCTCTGGAAAAAGGCTTGCTGCTGCGGCCCCTTGGAAACGTTCTTTATTTTATGCCGCCATATGTGATTTCAAAAGAAGAAATCCATACCATGATTTCTATCGCAAACGAAGCAATCCAGCAGTATTTTAAAACAGCAAATTTTTCTCAGGAGGTACTTTAACATGAATAAAAACACAACTGTATCATTGGCAGTTGTCTCCATGTTTGCAGCATTAACGGCCGTTGGAGCATTTATCAAGATCCCGCTCCCTTATGTTCCATTTACACTGCAAGTTCTATTTGTCTTTTTATCTGGAAGTCTATTAGGAAGAAAAAAAGGAATGCAAAGTCAACTTGTTTATGTGTGCATCGGTTTAGCAGGATTTCCTGTGTTTACACAAGGAGGAGGAATTGGCTATATTCTGCAGCCAACATTCGGCTATTTAATCGGATTTATTGCGGGTGCATTTGTCATCGGATGGATTATCGATAAAATAGACCAGCCAAAAATCTATCATTTCATTGTTGCCAATTTCGCTGGCCTTCTAGTAGTTTACGCGATTGGCGTTCCTTATCTTTACTTGGCTTTAAATACATGGATGGAGGTTCCAAGCGATTGGTCGCATGTTGTGATGATTGGTTTTGTATACAGCATTGCTGGCGACATTATTATTTCCATTGTTGCTGGTGTTTTAGCGGCAAGGTTATTCAAAGTTTTCATTAGCATTCGAAATAAAAATAACATTCAGAACCAAAAGGAGAGTATTGTATGAATTGGCTACAGTTAGCACAAGAAGTGGTGGATGGAAAAATTATAAGTGATCAAGAAGCACTCAGCATTCTTACATGTGATGACGATGATTTACTTGCTTTGTTGCATGGTGCGTTCCATATTCGCAAACACTATTATGGAAAAAAAGTGAAATTAAATATGATTATCAATGCAAAAAGCGGCTATTGTCCGGAAGACTGTGGGTATTGCTCTCAATCTTCCATTTCTACCGCCCCGATTGAAAAGTATCCATTCATTTCAAAAGAAGAGATATTAGCAGGTGCGAAAACAGCGTTTGATAATAAAGTAGGAACATACTGCATCGTAGCAAGCGGCAGAGGTCCGACACGAAAAGATGTCAAAGTGGTTAGTGAAGCCGTCGAAGAAATTAAAGAAAAATATGGTCTGAAAGTATGTACATGCCTTGGATTGCTAAAGGAAGAATATGCTTCCCAATTAAAAGAAGCTGGTGTTGACCGCTACAATCATAATGTAAACACATCTGAACGCCATCATTCTTATATTACAACATCCCATACATACGAAGATCGTCTAAATACAATTGAAACAGTAAAAAAACACGGCATCTCCCCATGCTCTGGAGCGATTATCGGCATGAAGGAAACAAAAGAGGATGTTATTGATATTGCTCGTGCATTGCATAAACTTGATGCAGACTCGATTCCAGTCAACTTCTTACATGCGATTGATGGAACAAAACTAGAAGGCGTACACGAACTAAATCCACGCTATTGCTTAAAAGCGCTCGCATTGTTCCGTTATATCAATCCAACAAAAGAAATCCGGATCTCCGGCGGCCGGGAAGTAAACTTAAAAAGCCTGCAGCCATTAGGCCTATACGCAGCCAACAGCATCTTCCTCGGCAACTACTTAACTACCGAGGGACAAGAAGCGAATCAAGACCATAAGCTGATTGAGGATTTAGGGTTTGAGATTGAGTTGGTGGAGAAGCAGGAAAAGGAGTTTAGTTGTTAAAAGTATTATAGATAGTAAAACGGTGACTTCCTAGAATTAAATAGAAAGTCGCCTTTTGCTTCTTCAAGATTTATCAATAGTCACTTGAATCCTCTTCATAAGAACTATCTGTTGTTTCTTCTTCATATTGACTACCTTCATCCGTGTATTCTGCATCATCTTCTACATACTCTTCCTCTGTATCAGAATATTCCTCGTTTACATACTCTCTATCTACGTTCTCATCATCAGCATAATTCTCATCCGTATCGGTATATTCTTCCTCATCCTGATAGCTATCTTCTGTGTAATCTTCGTCGTCATAATCTGAATCTATGTATTCATCTTCTGCATACTCTTCTTCTGTATATGTATCTTCCTCATATGACTCCTCTGAATCTTCATCGGGATAATACCAATCTTCCGGCAAATCAGAATATTCATCTTAACCTACTACAACATTGGGGACAATACATCCTATTCCTCCCACATTAATTAAGTCTTTTTACCTAGTAATATTATAGTAGATTTAGTGTGGTGGTGATAGGTATTTATGGAAAAATTTTGGACAGAGTATTAATTTATACAAAACTAACATGTGTAAGGTTCTCTGTTCTATTAAAAAAATGGACTAACGAATTAAATACAATCAATTTCGAGGAGTCAGACCAAAAATGAAAGACTTGCTAGGCAAACAAGCAAAAGCACAAACGTCCAGCTTTAACACTTCTAATCTATCAAGCTTCGCCATACGGGGAGTCATTGCGGCGACTATTAGTAAATGTAAATACCCTCCCCACTTTAACCAAAAGATTAAAATGGGGAGGGTATTTACATTTACTTTCTATACATTAACCTTAGACTTCCAATCAAAGATAAAATCATCATCCGTCAATGGCTCTACTTTTGTAGCTTTTACGTAGCCATTTCCTTTTACAGAGAAGAAGTCGTGATTCTTCGTATCTGTCTTCATGCCGTTTTCAACAATCGGGTTGATTGGCTCTGACGGAAAGACAGGCTCATACCCAAGATTCATGCATGCTTTGTTCGCATTGTAGCGGATAAATTTATTCACTTCGTCCACTAGGCCAACTTGTTCGTACAAATCCTGTGTATATTCCAATTCATTTTCATAAAGAGTATTTAATAAATCTAATCTTTCACGAGTAGCTTTTTCCTGATCCTCTGGTGTTAGTTTCGCAAATAGCTCTTGAGCGATTAGGCCTACATATACGCCGTGAATGGACTCGTCCCTAATTATTAAATTTATAATTTCTCCTGAAGCCGTTAGCTTTCCTTGTCCTGCCAAAAACAGCGGGTAAAAGAACCCAGAATAAAACAAGAATGACTCCAAATAGACAGAAGCAACGGTTGCCATATAAAGATTATAGTTGCTTACTTCCGGCTTAAACAGCTTTTGATAGTATTCGGAGATCCGTTTTCCCTTTGATTGCAATTGGGCATGATTGTGCACCCAATCAAATACTTCGTCAATTTCTTCATCTGTAGCTAATGTCGTAAAAATGGTAGAATATGATTTAGCATGGATTTGCTCCATCATTCCCATAAAGGATAGAACCCCTTTGCGCTGCAGTCCCTCTACATGCATGCCAATCAAAGGCATTCCTTCTCCACCTTGCTCTGTATCCAACAACGTCAAGCCGCCTAGCACTTTTTTGTACGTATCTTGCTCTTCTGGCAATAATTCTCCCCATGTATTTTTATCAGCAGAAAGACTAATCTCTTCTGGCAGCCAGAATTGTCTAGTATTCTGCGTATAAAACATCTGTGTGAAATCATCTTCATGCTGATTCCAGTTAACAGCATACTTTGTCATGTTATTTCCTCCCGTTAATTTAAATAAGAAAAGCGCAAGCGCCTAGCTCATTGCCGTACGAACTGGCCGATTAAGTTCGCCACGTCCTGTGGCAACATCGGCACTTAAACATCCTGTCCTTCGGATGGGCTTCGACTAAGATAAAAGAAACACGATGAGCGTTAGCGAATCGATGTTGACTTATCGCAGGGAGAAGACCTGAAGTTCGATAGGCAATAGGCACTGGAGCTAGACAGCTATCTGACTTCAAAAAACTTATACTTTCTTATCTCTAAATAAAGAGGAGTCATTGCTCCTCCTATCTCTTTTCCTATTAAATGGCACATGCGATACATTCGTCAATCGCTAAATTGCGGGTCCGTGTATAATAAAGTGATTTTAACCCAATTTCATCTGCATAAATATAATAACGAGCCAATTCTTTTGTGGAAACATCCGAGTTTACATAAAGAATAGTGGATATTCCTTGGTCTACATGCTCTTGTGCAGCTGCAATTAAGTCCATTATCTTAAATTGGTTCATATCAAACGCAGATTTATAGAACCAGAAGTTTGTTTCATCCATATAAGGCATTGGATAATACGTTGTAGAGTTTGCATACGTACGAGACTCTATTTGATTAACGATTGGCATAACAGATGCTGTCGCATTTTGAACATAGCCAATCGATTGTGTCGGTGCTATAGCCAATCGATATCCATTATATAATCCATACGTTTTCACTTGTTCTGCTAATTTAGCCCAATCCTCACATGTCGGAATAGAAATCCCTTCAAACAATTCCTTTACCTTATCTGTTTTCGGAGCAAAGCTTACTTCTTTATATTTATCAAAATAAGTTCCTTTTGCATACTCCGATTTTTCGAAGTCTTTGAACGTTTCTTCTCTTTCTTTTGCGATCAGCATGCTCTTTTCAATCGAATAGAAATTCATCATCATGAAGAAAGTCGCAGTAAAGTCTCTTGCTTCATCCGATTCATAGCTAATCCTATTTTTCGATAAATATCCATGGATGTTCATTGCACCTAATCCGACTGCATGAAGCTCTTCATTGGCTTTTTTCACAGACGGAGCATTTTTCACATCCGATATATCAGAAACAGTTGTCAATGCCTCAATCCCAACATGGACAGAATCCCTAAATACGTCGCCAGGCTGCATAACATTTGGGATATTCAAGGAGCCTAAATTGCAGTTGATGTCACGGCGTATAATATCTTCTTGGCCGTAATCGGTAATTTCAGATGTTTCCTGAAGCTGGAATATCTCTGTACACAAATTACTCATTTTAATTTGGCCAATATCCTTAAGGGCATGCGCTCTGTTTGCATTCGATTTGTTCATAAAGTATGGATAACCTGATTCCAGCTGGATTTGGGCTATTTTTGTAATCATTTCCCTCGCTGACATGACGATGCGCTTTTTCACATTTGGATTCGCCACAAGCTCTTCGTACATATCATCCATTCTCATGTCATCCAAATGAACGCCATATTCCTTAAAGACACTGAAAGGAGCGAATACATAAAACTCTTTGTTTTCTTTCGCTAATTGGAAAAACTTGTTTTCCACAATCAGTCCAATGGAAAGTGTTTGGATGCGTGACTTCTCGTCGGCATTGATTTTTTTTGTATCCAGAAATTCGACCACATCCCAATGGAAGATATTTAAATAAGCAGCTCCTGCGCCCTTACGCTGACCTAGTTGGTTTGCATAAGAGAATGTGTCCTCCAACAGCTTCATAACTGGCACCACACCTGATGCAGCATTATCAATCCCTTTAATCTGCTCATTGCGAGAACGGAGCTTCGAAAGATTAAGAGCTACACCGCCTCCTATTTTCGATAATTGACCAGATGTATTAATATTGTGGAAAATCGAATTTAAGGAATCGTCCATTTCTAATAAGAAACAAGAAACCATCTCTCCACGCCGGCTTCTTCCTGCATTTAAGAAAGTAGGCGTTGCAGGCTGGTAGCGTTGTTCAATCATCGCAATTGCCGTTTTCTTCGCGGTGTTAAAATCTCCTTGTCCTAAAAATAAAGCAACGATAATAATACGATCCTCGTATGTTTCGAGATAGTTCTTCTTATCGTTCGTTTTCAACGCATAATCCTTATAAAATTTTGAAATGGCCATATATGATTGGAACTCAAATTGATAGTCATACACTTGTTTGGTGATTTCCTCTATCTCGGAAATCTTATATTGGTCGAGGACTTGCGGATAATAAAAATCTTCTGTCACCATATACGTAAATTTTTGTGCAACAGAGTCAAAACGAATCAATTTTGGCTTAATTTCCGATTCTAAGAATTCAGCCACAGCTTCTTTGTCTTTTTCCAGCCGGAAGAAGCCTTTATCGTTAAGCTGTGTCACTTCGTTGTTTAATTCTATATGTCTCATAGCTAATATTTTGCACCCTTTCTCTCACTATCTCCACATCTTCAGGCATACCGCTCATTTCAAACTTATGTAAGATTGGCACCCCGTACATCGTTGATATTTTATTAGCACTTAAAGCGAAATTTTGCCCCCAATTTTTATTTCCACTAGCAACTACAGCATAAAGGTTGTTGGGGTTTGATTTTAGGAAGTCTAAAGTTGATGGAGGAACTTGTCCCATTCCAGTTGTATAAGTTACTAATATATAAGGCTCATAGACTTTTAGTCCAGCCTTTAATTCTATCTCTTTATTTTCTGGGAATCCCAATTTATGAACAAATCGGCGTACATTTCCCGTTTTGCTGTCAAACACGATAAGCAACATCATCCCTCCCCTGAGGCCTTAAATAAAAAAAGAAAGTAAGCTATATTTATACAATACCCCAATTTCATACAAGGAATACTAAATACAGATATTTTCAGATAATTCATCTCTATATATTGTGTCTTAAACTATCTAATCGCATTTTCAGACTATAGTCAATACTGTCTTTTTTTAGTATTTTGTCAACAGTATAGCTTAAAAATAATGGTTTATTTTCATATTCCTTGTAGTTGTTGATTTGCTGGCTTTGTAACTATATGTTTCGATCATTTAATAGAAAATTTTTATGGGGATGGGCACTTCGAACAGCTTTTGCTAGCCTACAAGATTCATCTCCATAGATATTCCGCTTTAGACCGTGCTCTCTTAGCCGGTGGACCTTCTCTAGAGTTTCCCCATTGGAGCTTTATCCATTGTTTCAGCCTATCTAAAAGGAATACATGTTGGGCGCTTGCCGCTGGTTCCTTTGAATCATGAAGAGCAAAGTGAGCTTAAAGAGATTTTGGAGAGAAGGAATATTAATGTTGCTTATTGAAATAAATACTAATTAACCCACCCGTGCTACGGGTGGGTTACACTGCGGCAGAAAGCCATTTTTTAATGGTCCGACCGATTGTCATAGCTACTACACTTCCAACCTATCTAAATACGGTAAATTCAACAGTGTGATCCGTAATAAAACAGGCGAACACAGTTGTCCTGACACCATTTACCTTTACGATCCCAGCAAGACAATTGTTCAGCGTTCAAGCCTTTTCAAGTGACCCGATTATTATTCTGTTACAATACGAATGAAAATTAACTCTTGTATCAGGAAGATTTAATGATATTAGAAATGAAATTTTTTAGGAGCTGATTACATTGAACAATACAGAACTTTTTTCTACGATTCAAGAAGCCTCTAAACGATCAGGATTAACCCCTCATACACTACGTTATTATGAAAAAATCGGGCTTCTTCATGAAATCCAACGTGACACAAGAGGTAAGCGCTTTTACTCAGAGGAAGACATGAGATGGATCATTTTTCTGCTTCGCTTGAGGGAGACGGGAATGTCTATTCAGCAGATGCTTCGTTATTCTGATCTTCGACGTGAGGGGGAATCAACGGTAAAAGAGCGACGGAAAATGCTTGAGGAGCATCAGGTCCTAGTTAGAGCGAAAATTGAAGCTTTACAGGAAAACTCCGAAGTACTGAAGAAGAAAATCGAATTGTACAAAGAACTCGAATCAGGATTATCTTAAACAGAAAAAACATCTTGACTTTGAGTGCGCTCTAACAACTAAAGTAGATTTATGAGTGATATCTACTTAGGAGAGGTGGAGTTGAAATGACAGAAGCAGCTACAACAGTAAAACAGGAGAAATATACAGTTATTACCGGAGCAAGCTCTGGTATAGGTTACGCGACAGCTAAGGCTTTTGCAAAACGTAAGAAAAATATCATACTTATTGCTCGCCGTGAAAACAAGCTGAACGAACTGAAAAGAGAAATCTTGCAGGAAATTCCTGAGCTGGATATTGTGATAAAAGCAGTCGATATATCCATCAGTCAAAACGCTCATCAACTCTATCGAGAGTTAAATCCGTATCAAATCGAAACATGGATTAATAATGCAGGTTTCGGTAGCTATGAAAGTGTGTCCGCTCAAGACTTGGAAAAGGTTGAAACAATGCTGCTCCTAAACGTGGAAGCCCTAACTATCTTTTCGTCCTTGTATGTACATGATTATAGAGACATAGATGGTACACAATTAATCAATATATCTTCAGTTGGTGGATACACAATCGTGCCAACTGCCGTTACCTACTGTGCTTCCAAATTTTTTGTCAGTGCATTTACCGAGGGATTGGCCCATGAACTGAAAGCCGCCAATGCAAAATTACAAGCTAAAGTTTTGGCACCAGCAGCAACCAAAACCGAATTTGGAAAAGTGGCAAACAATACGAGCGAGTATGACTATGACAAAGCTTTTGGTACATACCATACAAGCGATGAAATGGCCAATTTTCTCTTGCAGCTTTATGATAGCAACATGACTGTTGGTAGAGTTGATAGAGAATCCTTTGAATTTAAACTGAGTGAACCACTTTTTGCTTTTGCAGGCAATTCTAAGAATAACCAAAAAGTCCAACTGAAGGATTAACACAGCACAATTTTAAAGTGGAGTAAGGTGAATCACAACAGATGTGAGTTGGTTAACAAAATAGCCAGAAATCACCTCCGCTATCATTAGTGGAGTCGTCCCAAGCAATTGGACGAAAATCTACATGCTGCTGTCACTACTAAATTAACGTGGATCGATGAGCTGCAGTTTTCTAGAAAAATAACTAGTTCAAATAAGCAATACAATCCTATGCTGTCATTTCACCAAAAAATAAAGATCCACTCTTGAGCTTAGCGGCATAGAGTGGATTTTTTTGCTTGCGATAACACCGATTCATAATGAAGAAGGTAACTAATGGTCGTTGAAAACACTTATTAGAGTCACCCATTCCATATTAACTTCTATCTTTTGATTGAAGTAATGCTCACATTTCCCCTTTTTAATGTATTACTTACATTCGACAAATATCGAGGCGCTTCGAGGCGTCACGGTGGTTTCCCTACGAAATTTAGGAAGTTCTAGCAATTCACCCAGTTATCATCTTACTGTTACAAAGCCAAAACTCCCTTTTTAAACATTTCCAGCAACCATTATGTGGAACATTTTGTGAAACAAGATTTTTCGGGGTGTCACTGTGAAGGACCTACCATAAGCACTGGGTCAGGTAGCTTTTCTAAGTGTTCCGATGGGATGAGAAAATCATCCAGTTCTTCATGATAGAAATCATAGACTTCATAACCTACATCCTCTCTTTTGACTTCAATATTAAATGTCTTTTTCATTGTTCCTACAAACCAGTCTAAATGCATCATCTTTTCTCCTCCTCCAAAAATAGAAAAAGAACTTCCCCCCGAAGAGAGAAGCCCCATTTTGATGAACATCATGTACATGTATGTTCAAGGATATAATATATATTCAAATTCCGTTATGTTACCTTTTTTTACTCCTTTAATTAGATAACACTAATTTTACTTCTGATTCATTCATATTATTTTCGCTAGCCCATTTTTCAATTTCTTCTTTCGAGCCACTTATTAAAAACTTTAATGGGACATTACCTTTTATAAATGCGTAATCTCCAATTTCATGTGAGACCTCTCTTAGACCTTTGGTTTTCATTACATGGTCTATCTCTTCTTTGGTGTAGGATACTCCATTTATTGTAGGATTTATCATATAACCAGCCTGTATTAGTCGCTCTCCGTCAAATATTAGTTCGAATGGTTCAGTTTCTTCCCACCCCTTAAGTATATGGAATATTTTTACTAAGGTGTCATTTGTAGGATTCGACTCAAACGAGATATAACCTTTATCCATTGTTCTTTGGACATAATCCCCCATTAAAGCACCATCAGAGATTATAGAACCCAAAAATTCCTTTTTTTGTAACATGCCTTAAAATACGATATTCCTGCAACCTATGTCCTCCTAAATAAAATTAAAGACCCTAGCAAAGCTAGAGTCCCTAATTTTTTAATAATATTAACGAAGAAGTTGTAAAACTCCTTGTGGTTGTTGGTTAGCTTGAGCAAGCATAGCTTGAGCAGCTTGAGAAAGAATTGAATTCTTAGTTTGGTTCATCATTTCTTTCGCCATCGTGCGAACATTTACTTTCATAAATGACTAGACTATATCTTCACCCTCATATCTTCTAGCAGGGGTCGGGCACTTCGGATTCACAATGCTGATGACCATTGTTTCACCTATGGATTTCATCATCATAGCTTTCGCCTTAGATGGTTTATCCTAGTCGTTGAACCTTCTCCACTCTTTCGAGACAGGAGCTTGGCTGCTGATTGCCCAATCTTTTCTTTTTTCATACATTCACGCTTACCATTTCTAGTTACGTTTTAGTAAGAAAAGCTCTGAGGGTTTTCCAGCAATTCACCCGATAATGATCTCTAGCCGTTACCAGCTAGGACGACTGTGCTTGTCACTGCAATTTATGCAGTTAAAGCATAATCAACGTCACGGATACGAGATTCCGCAGCTGTTAGGTTTTCAGAAGAAGTTCCTAAGTTGTTAATTGTGTGCTCTAAGCGATTTTGGAATGCTCCTAATTTAGAACGTTCACTTGATACATTTGTAATTGCATCGTTAATTGACGTAATTGCTGTTTCAGCACCACCTTGTGATGTTACGTCAATGTTTGCAATTCCTAAGCTTGTTGTATCCATTTTATTAACATCGACACTCATTGTTTGGTTTTGATTTGCACCAATATGCATAGATAAAGCATTGTTTGTAGTCACTACATCAGTGTTTCCAGTATCTAATGCAGTGTCAACAGTCATTTTGAAATTTAAACCACCAGCTTCAAAATCAGAAGTTGTAATCTTTTGGGCAGCAGTACTAGAAAAAGTTGTTCCCCCAGCCGCATTTGTAATTGCTAAATCTCCAGCCGTTGCATAAGTTGCATTCAAATTGAATGACATTGTACCCGCTTGTGCAGTTCCAGCTGCCACACCAGCTAAAGTAAACTTAGTTGTTGTTCCATCTGGAGCAGTTCCTGTTAATGCTCCACCCGCAGTTGCATCTAACGCTGAAGCACTTGCTACAACTACACCATCTTTATTTTTCAAAGTAACATCAAATGTATCTGCAGTACCAGTAGACTTTGTTTCAAGAGTATAGTCACCCAATTCTAGACCAACAATGTTAGTAGCAGTCATAGTGAAATCTGTATCAGCAAAACCAGTTGTATTAGTTTTAATATCTGCACCAATTGTTGCAGCAGTAGTACCTGTTACAGTATAGGTATCAGCTGCTAGATTAGCATCAGCTACCTGAACTGGTTTCAATGTAAGCGTACCAGCCGCACTAACGTTCGCATTATTGCCTACACTACCATTTAAAAGTTTTTTAGTGTTAAATTCAGTATCATTAGAGATACGATTAACTTCATCTTTTAACTGACTAATTTCCTTTTGCATTTCCTTTCGGTCAGCATCAGTGTTTGTATCGTTTGAAGATTGAACGGCTAATTCACGCATACGTTGAAGGATATCGTGTGTTTCGTTTAATGCACCTTCAGCTGTTTGGATAAGTGAAATACCGTCTTGAGCATTTTTGGATGATTGATCTAAACCACGGATTTGTCCACGCATTTTTTCAGAGATTGCTAAACCAGCTGCATCATCACCAGCACGATTAATACGAAGACCAGATGATAATTTCTCCATTGATTTAGATTGTCCTGCAGAAGCACTTGATAACTGACGATACGTGTTCAACGCCGCAATATTATGATTAATTCTCATTCTATTTTTCCTCCTTGAAGTTGGTGTTCACTTCCTTGTGAACAAGTTTTTAATTGGATCGAGGAAGGTCGGCCGCCCTTCCTGTCTCTATTTTATTTATCGTCTATACCATAGAATGTTTAATAGTTTTTTTATTTTTTTGCGATATTTTTTAGAAATGGCAAAATAGTAGATATATCTTGTGACGCTTGCTGGTTTTCTTCTAGTGTTTGGTCATATATTTCTTTACGAAGAATTTGTATATCTTTGGGAGCCTGTATCCCGATTTTCACTTGCTCCCCTTTATTGGCAATAATCGTAATTTCAATATCATCACCTATTTTTATGACCTCTCCTTGTTTTCTTGTTAGTACAAGCATACTATCACCCCTTTGAGCCGACTGGCATTTTATTTGTAAAAATAGGGTGTTTCGTTTCATAATTTGAATTGTTTAAGATTACTTGCATGGCGTGTTTATTTTTTATATTAATAATCACAGGAGCCTGGAAATTTGCAGTAGTTTTTTCAAATGGATCTTGAACTGTTAAGATACTGTATACAGCTAAATCTTTTTCATCCTTAATTTCCAAAGCTTCTATCACATAATTTTCTATTTCAATATCATAGGTTGGTTCAAAAGAAAAAGGATTGGCAATTACAAATGCCAATGTTGTTGTTTGGATAGATTGCATAGCCGCAAATTCCCCATCATCTGAAAGGGGCAAAATAATAAACTGCTTTTCATCTGGAAAACCAGGAATTCCTTTTTTAAATGAAAGTATTTCTTCCTGATTTATTTCTACTTCTCCATGGTATTTCGTTTGGATGTGCATTCCATCATTCCTTTAAATAGATTGTTCGTAATTAGTTCCTACATATTTTAGATTATCAAAGTCTATTGTTAATGAAGGATATTGTTTTAAGCTGATATTTACTTCACCTGGACGATAAGTGAAGATTGGTTTATTTATAGTTGTTTCGATGGTGGGAGCGTGCGTCTTCCAATTTATCTCCACATTACCAGGATCGTAACCAACCTTGACACTTCCTGCCGATGGAATCCAAGCCAATCCAAACTGTTTTGGTGGCCCTTCACTGTTTCTTTTTGCCTGTGTCTTAATCGGGTTTCCACCATTTTCAATCCGCATTAATTCGTCTCCATCTTGAATACGGCGGGCGATTCCTTCCAGCAAAGCTTGTTTCCCCAATTGTGCCGCTTCTTCTTTTCTTACTCGGATGCTTTTTAAATCGACATCTTCTCTTGCTTTTGTTTGGTCAATCGTCAGTTTTGAAGGTGTTCTTTCTATATTCATTTCTGCTGCTGGCTGTTCTATCGATAAATCGGCTTTGGGCTGCTCGATCTCCATTGTTCCAGGTCTTGTCGTTATTTCAATTTGTCCAAAGGTAGATTGCAATCGTATTTGAGGAAACATAGACTCCCTCCTTTCCTAAAATAAAAGGCCGGACTTCAACTTATTGAAATCAGACCTCTTAATTTTATCGTAAAAAATCCATTAAACTTGTTTGCATTATCCTTGCACCAACACTTAGTGCAGCACGATGAACACTTTCCTGTACCGTTAAATCAGTAATTGCCTGCTCCATCTCTACATCTTCATTATCAGAAAGAATTTTCGATGCTACGACTTGCTGCTGATCGATTCGGGATTCGACCATTTCCAAACGATTATAACGGGCGCCAAGCTCTGATCTTTCACCATTAATCGAATCCAATGATTTATCCAAGTCTCCCAGGAACGAATCTAATTGTGAAGTGTCACCACTTTCCAAACTCGACTGAATTCCTTGTAGTGTATTGAATAAATCCTGACTAAACACAGTTCCAGGGCTAATATTTGCTTTTAGTGAAACTCCTCTGGAAACCTCTACGCTGTAGCTATTAATAGCTGGATCCATAATATTTGCCGCAACGGTAGGTGGATCTCCATCTGTTACAGGCGGATTCGAAACATCCGTCCCATGAAAAATATATCGTCCATTTACCTGCGTATTTGCAACCGTTACAATATCTTTTTTGATTTGTTCAATTTCTTTTGCAATTGCTTGTTTGTCTTCCGGTGTATTTGTATCATTTTTTGCTTGTAGCGTAAGCTCTCTTACCCTTTGCAGGTTGTCATTTGTCTGTTCGACACCAGCCTCTGAGTTGTCCATCCATACATACAGCTCGGAAAGATTGCGTTTATATTGATCAATTTCCGTTAACCCGGTGCGGTAGTACATTCCTTTCATTGCGACAACTGGATCATCCGAAGGTTTTGTGATTTTTTTTCCGGTCGAGATTTGGTCTTGGTATTTACCCATTTTTTCGTAGCCGTTGCTGATATTGCGCAAAGAATTTGCCGACAGCATTGATTGTGTAATTCTCATTTTTTATTCACCTATCTTCCTCCAACGCCCATACCGATGATTTTTTCCAACAGCTCATCTTGAATGGTAATCATTCTGGCAGCGGCATTGTATGCTTGCTGAAATTGAATCATATTCGTCATTTCCTCATCTAATGAAACAGAGCTTGTCGACAATCGCTTATCATCTACTGCTTGCTTTAAAGTAGTGGAGTTGGACGTCATTCGATTTGCTTCCTGCGCATCGATTGCCATTGCACCGATTACCCCTTCAAAATAGTTTTTGAAATTGGAGGTTTGCGGGTTGCTTGCATCTCCGCGGTAATCATAGTTTTGGTTGATCACATCAGCCAGTTTTAAAGCAACGGTTGAATCTCCAATTGCTGCATTCGTTGGATCTGTTCCATCTGCCGCAGCAATATTATCTAAACTATTATAAATATCCTGGGCAACCCCAATTCTGCCGGCAAAGCCTGTCCGGTTAGAAATAGAAGTGTTTTCCGTATCTGCAAAGAAATTGATTGAATCATTTTGCTTACTTTTTATTTCATTTGGACTCATTCCATCGCTATGGATTTTATTAAACTCTATTGCAAAGGTATACGCTAAATTATCAAGCTCTGAAAGCATATCGGCATATAGTCCTTTTGCTTTGCCATCTGTTCCTTCATATCCATAGGCCTCTACTAAACTTTTTAATTTTCCGCTTGAGTTAAAATCAGTAAATTTTATATCAGTGTTATCTACCGTAATGGAAGATACTGTATTATTTACGCCATTATAATTGAGTTTCAGTTCATTATAGCCTGTCTCTGTTACCAGCTTTGCCTGATCTGCACCTGTATCGCTGATTAGAGAAATAACGGCTTTTCCTTCTGCCATAGCACTTGCATTTCCACCTGGCTTCACATAATCAACCTTCACGGATACTAAGCTGGACAACTGATCAATGAGACGATCTCTTTCATCATAAAGATCATTCGGTAAGTAGCCATGTGGCTCCACGCTGCCGATTTGATCATTCACGCTTGAAATTTGATTTAGAAGGGAATTAACTTCTTTTTCTGCTACTCCCACTTCTGTTTTCATATTATTTTTTTCAGCTGTTAGTGTATCGCTTAAATAATTAAACGTTTCTGCAACAGCGATTCCTCTTTGGCGCACTACCGAACGAGCTCCAGTATTTCGTGGATCAACCGCTAAATCCTGCAAGGACTGCCAAAACTGATCCATTGTGTTCGCCAATCCAGAATCAGAAGGTTCGTTCATGACCTGCTCCATTTTCGAAAGGGCATCGGAACGAGCTTCCCAGTATCCTAGTTTGCTTGATTGGCCGCGGTACTGATCGTCTAAAAAGCTTTCTCTTACCCTTTGTACAGAACCTGCTTTAACACCAGTTCCCATTTGACCTGGGATTTGTGGACGGTTCATGCCCGGAGCAGGATACGGACTTTCTTCTTCAAAGTTCACTCGCTGGCGAGTGTAGCCAAGTGTGTTGGCATTGGCAATATTATGACCTGTTGTATATAATGCGCTTTGTTGTGTATTTAACGCACGGCGGGCTGTTTCTAAGCCCATAAATGTGGAACCCATCTATAGTACCTCCTTTATTTGAGTTGAATAAGCATCGGAGCTGAGTCTTATTTATATAAATGCTGTGTTATAGCTAATTGTTTATCCCACTCTTAACGGGCAGTAAAACCCCCACTGACGGAAGATTCACTTTATATGTACATCTGTTAATTGGAGCGGAATACGAACGCCTCTCGCTGCAATCAACAGACAAGTTTATATTGTATTATTCGTATACAATTGGTGTAAGGAGTTTGAAGACGCTCATCCTATTGGTTTGGAGAGGCGTCCGCTCGACTCCTATGGGAATTGCGAGACAGGCGAGACCCCACAGGAGCGTCTGCGACGAGGAGGCTCGGCGCTCGCCCCATGGAAAGCGAGCGGTAAGCCTCGGAAAACCTAACGCTTACCCTTACTTTTTTTGTGAAAAACAACAAATTTTGAGAAAACAGCTTAAGAAAAAATGAACGATTGTGCATTTTATAAAAATCTATATTTTCCCTATCATTTATTATGCTTCCGAATTAAATAAACGGGGAGTTTCTTTCTGATTTGTTTTCGCTGCTGGATTCGAATAATTATACGCTCGTTTTGTTGGTCTTAATAAACTAAGGGTAACATTTAACATCTGCATCGATTGGTAAATTAACTGCTGATTTAGATGGTTTACGTCCTTCAGTTTGATTAATATCGCTTCCAGCTTGCTTTTTGCTTCCGTTACGCGTATTTGTTCTGAAACAGTTAATAATGGAAGAATGTCTTGAAGCTTTGGCTCCGCTGCTGCTGGCAGCAACCCCTTCACCGCTTCGATTCTTTTTGCTTCCAACTTATCGATCACTACTAAAAAATGCTGCTCATCCTTCATTATCTCCTTGAGGGATTCCATGTCCCCTTTTTTCAGTATTTCTGTTTTCTGTTCTGCCCGCTCATATAAATTCCGATGCAGCGTTTCTAATTGTTCCAATGAATGGATTAATTGCTCGTTCAACACTGAATCCCTCCTTTCGATTTGAAGTGATTATTTTTTAGAATAAAAGTTTAAGATGCTTTTGGCGATTTCCTGCGGGTTTATTTCATAGTTGCCGCTTTGCACTTGCTTTTTTAATGCCTCTACTTTTTCCGTGCGTTCAGGGGATCCCTGTGAAACCTGCTGCAATTCTTTTGCCGCTGCGGAGATTTCTACTTTATCGGTTCCTTGGCTTGCAGCTTTATTTGTTTGATCCATTTTATTAATTTGTTTTTTATAGGGGTTAATGCCCTGTGTTCCATAATTATTAATTTTCAATTTGAATACCTCGCTTTCTTTCCGTACAAATGATCATACTTCTAGTATCGGATGATTAGCGTTTTCTTTAATCATTTCCTTCTGATTTTCTTAAAATCCGTCAAATTAACTAAATATATACAGAGTAACCAAGAGGATTTTCCTATGAAAAGTTGAGGTTTTTGTTGTGGAGAGTAGATAAGAAAAGCGCAAGCGCCCTTGCTCATCGACGGAATAAGCTGGACTGAATCGAGTGAGATAAAGGAAACACGAAGAGCGCAAGCGATTCGATGTTGACTTATCGTAGACGAGGTGAGGGAAGCGTTGAAGTCGATAGGGCGCTGGAGCTAGACACCCGTCAGACTTCTGAAAACTTATACTTTCTTATCTCTTAAACAAGAGGGAAAAAATCCCCCCTTATTATTTTTCCGAAAAATACGTTCTTTGTCTTCTAGTTAATTCCTGCTTCCGCTCTTCTTCTGCTTCCAAGCTTTTTAGCCCTTTTTGGAGTTCACCTAAACAGCTGGAGCATAATTTTCCTTCTCTAATTTCTGTGCCGCATTTCGCACATGGGTAGCCTAGATTTGGAAATTGGGCCAGTTTGATTCTGCCTTTTTTGATAAATTTATAAATAAGGGATCGTTCGACACCTGTTGCTTCCACCACTTCATCCATTTGAGCTGTTCGATTTTGTTTTTTGCGAATAAATTGTGATACTGTTTCATAATCTCCTTCTTCTTGTTTCCAGCATTTTTGGCAAATATCTCTTAGATTATTCACCACATATAAATCGCCGCATTTTGGGCAATTAGCCAATTTAGCCATTACCGCATTCCCCGCTTTCCATCTGTTTTACCGTGCAATCGTAAAGGAATCGACAGATTTTGCGCCTGCCTCCTTTAACACCTTTGCCACCCTGCGTAAGGTTGCTCCTGTAGTATATATATCGTCCACTAAAAGAATATTTTGAGCATTTATTACATCACTATCCACCGCTTTAAAGGTCGGCACATTCTCCAGCCGTTCGTCCCTTGATTTTTTCGATTGTTTTTCACTGTGTACTCTTTCCAGACAGTCCACCGCTTTCAGTCCTGCACATGTAATCAACGCTTCTGCCTGATTAAAGCCTCTTTCATATAATCGAACGTCACTAAGGGGAATTGGAACAACCACTTTCTTTGTAAATACTTCTTTTGGGAAAAACAATGAAAATGCGCCGGCTATTTCGTAATCGCCTCGATATTTAAAACGAGCAATCGTTTCTTTTATAAAATCGTTGTATAAAAACAGAGAGGTGTTTTGATCTAAAACGCCTTTCCATGCTGGATCTTGCTCCCACCTCAAACAATCATGGCATGTCCCTTCTTTTATAAAAGCATCAGCCAATGCTTCAAGGGGACGGCTGCATTTTTTACAGCGTTCTCCTTCTATTAAAGCTAATTTATTTCGGCAATCATCACATAAATAATAGGAAGGTTCTTTTGATAAAAAATAAGTCCAGTTAAAAACGGGTGTAACTTCTGCTAAACAAATCACACAATGCATCGTATCCTTCCTTTCATAAAAGCATTCCTTTTTCTTTTGCTTCTTTATTGCTTTGCAAAATTTGATTTCTCGCAGCGACCATGCTGTTTGTTTTTCCGTAATGGAAAAAAGTAATATCTCCACTTGGATAGTCTTTTTTTCTGCCGACTCGACCTGCGATCTGCACAAGGGCGCTTTCGGTGAAAATTTGATTTTCTGCCCCAATGACTGCCACATCAATATTGGAAAAAGTAACCCCACGTTCCAAAATAGTCGTGGTAATTAGCAAATCTAATTTTTTTTTTCGCATTTTTTGCACCTTTTCTTTTCTCTGCGGATCTTCTGCATGAACCGTTTCTATTTTGGTGGTTAGTTGTTCAAAAACGTATTTTACGTTTTTCATGTACGCAATCTTCGGAATAAAAAGCAACACTTGTTTATTGGAATGAAGGCGTCTTTCTACCCACTCTACAATAACTTTCGGAATTCTTCCCTTCTTCAACTGCTTCTCCCAGTTTCCACACCAAAGGAATTCTGGTACGGGAAGGGGATGCTGATGAAAGCGTGCTGGAATGGTCACATAGTTTATTTTGTTTTGCTGGCATTTTTTCTTCCAGCTTGCATCCGGGGTGGCGGTTAAATAAATCATGGCGGAAGCTGGTTTTCTGGCGTGGTGTACCGCAAATTGCAGGGCGTGGTCTACCGAATAGGGAAATGCATCCATTTCATCCAAAATCACAAGATCAAACGCCTGTTTAAAGCGGAAAAGCTGGTGGGTTGTGCTGATTGTGAGGGGACTGTAAAGATGGCGGTCTTCACTGCCGCCGTATACGGGCAGGACAGTAATGCTAGGGAAAACTTCCTGCAGCCGGGGCGCTAATTCCAGCACTACATCGGTTCTTGGGGTTGCGATGCAAACTCGTTTGTTTTGCTGGAGGGATTTTTCGATGCCTTTAAAAAGCACTTCTGTTTTTCCTGCGCCGCATACAGCCCAAATCAGCAGCTCGGATTGTTCGTCTATCATTTGTTCTAGTTTATCGGATGCCTTTTGCTGTCCTGGAGAAAGTGTTCCTTCCCATTCCAGGTTGGCAGAGGCGGTATCTTGTATAACAGCAGGACCAGTCCAACTGATCAGTGGGGTGCATTCACTGATTCGCCCCATCATGATACAATTCCGGCAATAGTGGCAAAGCTCCTCGCAGCGGGAGCAATGGAAGGAAGCAAAAAAATGTTTTTCCGTATTGCCGCAGCGATTGCAAAGATAAGAAGATTTATACTTTTCGATGCCTTTATTGTAAGCACAATACCCTTGAAGATAATGTTGCTGTATTTCTTCTATTGTAAAGGGGAGCTCATCGAGTAATAAGTGCTTGCCTTGGAGGTGGGATTGGAGATTGGGGTTGAAAGAAAAATTCGGATTTATGGACTGCGGGGGCAGAGTGGGGATGTCGCTGATTCTGATGGAATTTTTCACAGCGGTTGTTGGTTGGAGTTTATTGTTGGTGGTGATGAATCGCATTTTTTAATGTCCTCCTAATAGGTTATTTAATGTTTTTACACAAAGGTAATATTCATTGTCTTTTCTTGTACCTTTATTTTCCAAATGAGTTTTAGACATCAATCTAGTAGCAAGGGCTGAAGAGTCTATTTGCAAAAAGTCTCTAACTTGCTGATTATTAATTGTTTTTCCTATTAAATAGGAATAGTCTTTCAAAGCATAAATAAAAGCTCTTTTATTTTTTGTTTGACACTTAGGGCAGTGCCAGTTTGCCTTTATCCATATTAAAGGAGCATATTTGCAGCTAGTACAGATAACCCCACTTATAATTTCTTCCTCTCCTATTTGAAATTTTTTTAATATAGAGGAGTCTAACGGCGTGTTTTGTTTGATTAACAGTTTTATTACTTTTTTTAATTCTTGTTCTGTTATGCTTTCTTGTTGAATAGAATTAGAAATTTTTTGTACTTTAAATGGAATATAATCTCGATGAATGATTTGTTTATTAATAGAGGGATCACTAGAATTTGTGCGGATTAATGAGGTGGGGTTGCTTATCACGATGATACTATATAAGGGAATAGTGATGTATTTACTTAACCATTTACTTAACTGTGTTTCTAATCTTTTCAATTGGATGAATGGATAAGGCAGTGCTGATTGTACTCCATCCTTCGTTCTTATTAATTGCTTAAATTCTGTATCAAAATATAATTCTCCCTGAATATTTTTCACTTCTAAAATTAGGGCGTACTTTTTAGACAGTATCAATGCATCAATTTGAAAATAGTTTTTGCCATCAAACAAGCGTAAATCATGTAGAATATAATACTCTTTTTCTGGCAAAAAGCTGAATGGAAAAGCCAATGATTTTTCACCTTGATAACCAGCTATCTTTAGCTGCAATTCTTTCTTAATTAAGGGAATTTTGGGATGAAAGGGAGGTATTCTTCCTAATAATGCTTCCATCTGGGGAATAGAAATAGGGGCTTCAAGTTTTTTTACAATCAATTTATCACATCCTATTATTTTTTCACTGCATATATTATAGATTTGCCTGTGATATTCCTTCTTTTTTTTGAGAAAATCTTTTTTTCTTCTTTTTTTGCGTTTTTATCTTTGTTTTTTTCAATTTATCTTCTTTTTTGGCGGCTTTATCTTTGTTTTTTTCCGATTTATCGATTTTTCGACTCCAAACACCAAAATTCGACACACACACTGACATCCACCCGCCCCTACAAAAAAAGAACCTGCACCTCAGCAGATCCCCCCTCTCATCAATCCAGCTTCTTCACCCATCCCAATGCCATCGCTCCTTCACCTAGATGTGTTCCGATGACTGCTCCAAAATAGCTGACGGTAAAATCGACATTGGGGAAAGCAGCAGCAAGTTCTTGTTTCCAATCTTCGGCTTCATCCTGGCGATTTGCATGGATAATGGCTGCCTGGTAGTTTTCACCCTTTGTTGCTTCAGCGAATAATTCAACGATACGTTTCATCGCGCGTTTTTTTGTTCTGATCTTTTCAAATGGAACGATTACTTTATCGGAGAAATGCAGAAGCGGCTTCACTTGTAAAAGGCTTCCGATTAACGCCTGTGCACTGGATAGTCGGCCGCCACGCTGTAGATGACTTAAATCGTCTACCATAAAATAGGCGTTGCTTGTCTGCTTCAATTCCTCGAGGATTGGCATGATTTCCGATGCCGTTTTCCCTTGTTGGGCAAGTTTTGCTGCTTCTATGGTAAAAAAGCCTTGAATCATACAGCTTATTTCACTATCAAATGCATATACCTTTATATCATCTACCATTTGGGCTGCAGAGACTGCTCCTTGGAACGTTCCACTGATGCCGCTTGATAAATGAATACTAATTACTTCATCATAATCTGCAGAAAGCTGTTCAAATAATTCTATAAATTTACCGATTGGCGGTTGGGAGGTTGTTGGAATATCTTTATTTTGCACTTCATGATAAAATTTCTCAGCGTCCAGATCCATTTCTTCCTCATAAATTTCATTTCCTAATACAACCATTAAAGGAATGATATGTATATCATATTGATCTCTTATTTCTTTCGGGATATATGCTGTACTATCTGTGACAATAGCTGTTTTCATTCCATGCATAACCTGCCTTATCTATTCTTATTTTATGTTTATTTTAACGAAAAATTATCAAGATTGCATGCTATTTTACTTTTTAACGATAGTATACTAAAAAAGATAGATGGGAAATAGGAATTATCGGGGGGAAGATAGCAATACAAGCACCATTAATTAGAATCCAGTGTCTGTAGTCTTTTAATATTTCTTTTATTAATTTCTTTCATTAAAATCTCAATAAATTCCTTTTCTAAATTTAAGGAAATAGCTAGTTGATATGCTTGCAATAACTCTGCGTTTGATAGATTTTTTATTCCACTCATATAACTCCCCCTATCCCCTTAGTTATAAATAGTTTTACTGAAAATACTGTATATTTCAAGAAATTCATAGGATTTTTTTACTATTATCGTCTAATTTATGTCAAATTAACAAATTCCCCATCTTATTCAAGCTGCAAATAGCATATTTTCCAAATATTTTTCAGTCTTTTTTGCATCCTTAATCACAAAAGCCCCACTCGCAAGTCCAGTCCTTTAAAAAACAAAAAAGCATCCCCGCAAAGGGACACTTCTTTTATCGAACCTCTACCCAGCCGTTTTTAATCGCAACAACAACAGCCTGTGTACGGTCATTCACATTCATTTTTTGCAAAATATTGCTGACATGGTTTTTTACTGTTTTTTCACTAATAAATAAAGCTTCACCAATTCCTCTATTGCTTTTTCCGTCAGCAAGAAGCTGCAATACTTCACATTCACGGCGCGTCAATAAATGAAGCGGCCTTCTAATTTCAACTGTTTGCACATAATGATCCTGAGATCCTGATTCTTCCAATGCTAAACGACGATATTCATTTACCAAATTATGGGTTACTTTCGGATGCAAATAAGACCCTCCGTCTGCAACTACTTTTACCGCTTCCACTAATGCATCCGCATCCATTTCCTTTAATAAATAACCGCTGGCGCCAGTTTTTAATGCATGCGTCACATAATTTTCATCATCATGAATAGATAAGATAATTACTTTTGTTTCTGGAAATTTTTCTAAAAGCAGTTTAGTTGCTTCTACCCCATTTGTTGTAGGCATATTAATGTCCATGATTGTTACATCTGGCTGATATTTTTCCACAAGCTCGACTGCTTGTGTTCCATCAGATCCTTCTGCAACCACTTCAAAACTTGATTCAAAATCTAATATACGTTTTACTCCTTCTCTGAACAATTGATGATCATCTATAATAACAATTTTTGTAGACAATTGTTTCGCCTCCCCTTATTTCTCTTTTCTTTAGTTTTGTATGGGAACATTTATCATCACGATTGTTCCTTTACCTTCCTTTGTATCAATCGTTATTTCACCTTTAAGAAGTTGTACTCTTTCTTTCATTCCTATCAGTCCAAAAGATTCTGGCTTTTTATCTTCTTTATTGAATCCTTTTCCATCATCTTTAATCATAACAATTACCTGTCCTCTTAGCATTTCTAATCGAACCGTAATAACTTTTGCTTCCGCATGTTTTAATGCATTTTGAACAGATTCTTGTACAAGACGGAACAATGCTACTTCATATTTGCTTGGCAGCCTTGCTTCGGTCCCAATATTAGAAAAAATAATTTGTGTAGATTGATGATACTCTTCTATTGTTTTTAAATATTTATTTAAAGTAGGAACTAGTCCTAAATCATCAAGGGCCATCGGACGAAGATCATAAATAATTCGTCGCACCTCATATAAAGCGCTGCGAACCATCATTTTAAGATCTTTTATTTCTCGAAAAGCCTCATCAGCTCCATGTTCCTTATATATTCTTTCCACTAAGTCAGAACGCATCATCACATTTGCCATCATTTGAGCTGGTCCATCATGAATTTCTCTTGAAAGACGTTTCCTTTCTTCCTCTTGAGCTCCAATGATTTTCAAACCGAAATCTTGTTTTTGGTTAGCATCCTCCAACACTTCTCCAACCTGCTTTAAATCACTTAAATCACTGATTAAATAATTCATGACAACTGCAATTTGGGTTACAAGATGGTCTGCTCGATCAATTGTTTCGTTTAGGCCGACTAATCGTCGCTCTATATCATCCCTTCTGTCCCGATACTGCTTCTCAAGATGACGATTCATGCCTAGTTCCATCTGGAGAGTATGAGCTTTTTCATAAGCTTCGCGCACTTCTATTTCGGTATATTCATTAAAATGTTTACTTACTTCTGATAATCTTTTTCGAGCAAAACGAGTTTGTATCTCCAGTTTGTCTCCTTGATCTATCGTCTGCAGCACTAGTGTTTTTATTTCTTTCAGCTCTTCTGTTAAAGTCTCATAATCTTGTCGACATTGTTCTCCAATTCGAAAGATTTCATCCTTGCTAGAGCCAACTGTTTCGACCATTTTCTCTAAAATAAAATCCAGCGTTTTTGTGTCAAATTTCTTTATATGCATATATAATTCCTCCAAAAGGTTGAAAAACCTTCCTGTATCAACTTTATTTTAGCGTGAAAGAAAAAAATATATATAATTGATTGAAAAAATCGCCAAAAATAAAACTATCTTCTTATATATTTTCCATTATAATTAATACTTATATCCTGTTTTTTATTTTATTTAATAAAATAATAATGCCATAAGGCTTGTTCATCAAAAAACTACAAGGAAAGATTACACACATTCTTTTATTCATTTTTTCTATATGCCAGAAATTTTACTAGCTAGAAGCAGGAGAGTTCAAGGTATAAGCCCACCCTATTCTAAACGCTTTCTTTTATTTGGAAATTCCACTTTATTTTGTAAAGAAAAAGAGGACTTTTCGGGCATGGAGTTTTACTTATTATAACACGTGATATCTTTATTAATATTAAGATTTCATTACAAACACTTCAATAATTGAAGAATACTGATTGTCGAATTATAATGAAATAAGACTGCAAAGTGAAATTTCTGACAAAATTTTTTTTATATAACTATAGTCTTATTTTTATATCTTACTATTCTTTTAAATTCAATACCATTTCATACCTGTCATACGGAAAGGAGCGATTTTTGATGCTTCCTTGCTATCATACTGTAAAAGGATACGGCGAACAGGAACTGATTATTCAAAAGTCACGTTTTATTGCACATATCCAAAGGGTCGAAACAGAAGAAAAAGCACAGGAATTTATTCAAGAAATAAAAAAAAAGCATAAAGATGCTACACATAATTGTTCTGCTTATTTAATCGGCGAGCATGATCTAATTCAAAAAGCCAATGATGATGGAGAACCTAGCGGAACAGCCGGTGTACCCATTCTGGAAGTATTAAAGAAAAAAAAGCTAAAAGATACTGCTGTTGTTGTAACCCGCTACTTTGGCGGCATTAAATTAGGCGCCGGTGGCTTAATCCGTGCATATGGAAAAGCAACTTCAGAGGGGATAGGAGCTACAGGTGTTGTAGAAAGAAAGTTAGTTAAGGTAATTGGTACAAGCATTGATTATACTTTCCTAGGAAAAGTCGAAAATGAATTAAGATCTTCTTCTTATCAAATAAAGGATATGCATTACCTGGATGCTGTAGAAATCGAAACATATATTGAGCTGGAAAACATGCAGAATTTTAAAGAATGGATAATTGATTTAACAAATGGCCAAGGAATCATAACGGAAAAAGAGGAAGTGTATTTAGAGACATTATTGTGATATTTTTACATTTTTTTCAATATGTGCTTAGTCTTGAAACAAAACACTAATTTACGAATGGACTATGGAAGAGTAGAATTTACATAGTGACTAATTTCGACAAAAATCTATTTTAAGGGAGATACCAATGGCTTCAAATAGAGAATCATATCTATATAATAATAAAAAAAGAAAACGAAAAAAAAGAATATTCGCCTTCATCCTACTCCCGATACTTTTATTAGCAATTAGCGGTGTAGGCTACGGTGCCTATCTATATACAAAAGCAAAGTCTGTTATAAACAATTCCTACCAGCCGATTGATAGAGCGTCCAAAAGAGAGGCAAAAGTAGACCCAAAAATCGATGATGTTTCCATTCTTTTTATTGGCGTGGATGATAGTAAAAAAAGATCTTCTGCATCAGGAACTACTCGTTCAAGATCGGATGCATTAATGGTGGCAACCTTAAATGAAAAGGAAAAATCAGTTAAATTGCTGAGCATTCCCCGTGATTCTTATGTTTTTATTCCGGAAAGAGGCTACAGTGATAAAATCACCCACGCCCATTATTTTGGCGGCGTCAGCTCTACAATAGAGACTGTCGAGGGATTGCTTGATATACCGATTGATTATTATGTTAAAATGAATTTTGATGCATTTATGGATACAGTAGACGCACTTGATGGAATTGATGTCGATGTTCCAGTAACCTTTACAGAACAGAACTCAAAGGATAAAAAAGGTGCTATTCATTTAGAAAAAGGTCCGCAGACGTTAAATGGAGAACAAGCATTAGCACTTGCAAGAACGCGTAAAATTGATAATGATATTGAACGTGGAAAACGTCAGCAGCTTGTTTTAAAAGCAATAATGAATAAAGCAGTCTCTGCAAAAGCTATCACAAAATACTCCAGTTTAATGGAGGCAGTAGGGGCTAATATCACAACTGATTTATCTTTTAATGAAATTCAATCCTTCTTGGCATACGCAACAGCTGAAAATGGCCTCCAGGTTGACAGCTTAACATTAACTGGAAATGATGGTAAGGACGAAAGCGGAAAATATATTTATAAGCTGGATGAAACAGCACTGGAACAAACAAAAGCGATTTTGCAAAATCATTTAGGAGTCGGCAACAATAACCTTGCAACAGACACGAATGAAACAACGTCAGATACAGATACTACATCAGATGCAGCTACTGAAACAACAGCATCAAACAATAACAATGGCAGCTAAATAGCTAGAATGAAAAAACAGCTTGAGGGGATTCTCTTCAAGCTGTTTTGTTTATCCTCTTTTTTATTATTCCCACCACATTTGATAAAGTGGACCTTCCATCAGTGGGAGTTTTACTGCCCGTTAAGAGTGGGGAAAAAAACATAAAATTCCCGAATTTACATTTGATTTTAAACCATCCTATAGACAGGAGGTGAATATAGTGAGAAATAATCCAATTGAATATACAGGGAAGGTATTAGATAAACGAAATAATCTTACAGGTCCTGCTGACCCAGACAAGCCCTCTTATCCAAAAAGGCCAAAGCATGTAGCCATTCAAAATGAAAAGAATAAAGGCCAATAATATTTCGATGCTTCTAGAAGGCTGCCTGTTGAGGCAGTCTTTTGACTTTCGAATGTCCTATTTCCCTTAAAAATGGAGTAAGGTGCGCCAATTCATCTAAATCAGCTAAGCTTCGTCCCTTTTCCACAAGGCACCCCTGAAAATAGGGTCCCGCAGCCGGCATATACTTCGCTTTCCATGGGGCGGGCGTCGAGCCTCCTCGGAGCTTTGCTCCTGCGGGGTCTCGTCTGTCCCGCTAATCCCATAGGAGTCTTCGTATATGCCCGGCTTCTCCGTGCTATAAAATAGGGAGACTGCTTCTTTTCATGCGCCATGGTGCGAATTTTATTAGCATGGTTGTCTCTGTTAAATTTGATTGTTGATTTTTGAATGGTCAGTGAATCTACTCGCTTTCCGCTGACGAACCAGCAAGCCGCCTCGCTTGTACCCGTCTGAGCTGAGGTCTTTTCAGCCCGTTTTTTAAGCAGGAGTCTCGCAAATTACCTTCCCAAAAACAACATTATTATTGTTTAACAGAGCCTTCCACAAAAAAAGAGCCATCCTCTATTTAGGACAGCTCTTTTACTGCTTATTTTTTTTCTGTTGTATAGCGCAGGTCATTAATAAATTTTAATATCGGCTTATAATTTTTTCCAACAAGTCCGATTTTTTCAACAAACAATTCAATAATTAATAGCATGATAGCAATTAATAGTATTGCGCCCCATACTTTTGCCTGTGAAAAGATTACTGCAACAAGCCCAAAAAATGTCGCCATCGCATAAATGATAATAACCGTTTGACGGTGAGTGAATCCAATGTTTAACAGACAGTGATGCAAGTGGGATTTATCTGGTGCGGATAATGGCTGTTTATTAATTAATCGACGTATAATAGCAAAGAAAGTATCTGAAATTGGTACTCCTAAAATGATAACGGGTATTACGAATGAAATTAATGTTACATTTTTAAAACCTAATAAGGACATTACCGCAATAATATACCCAAGAAACAACGCTCCCGTGTCTCCCATAAAAATCTTTGCTGGATAAAAGTTGAAAAATAAAAATCCTAAAGTGCTTGCTAAAGCAATGGAAGAAATAGCGATAACGTATCCATTCCCCATAATCATTGCCATGCCAGTCATGGTGAATAATGCAATGGAAGAAACACCTGCTGCCAATCCATCCAACCCATCAATTAGATTAATCGCGTTTGTAATTCCCACAATCCATAATATTGTGATTGGAACATCTAGAAATCCGAATTGGATCTGTCCGCCAAATGGGAGATTGATAAATTCAACTTGCACTCCACCCCATATTACTACGACTACAGCTGCGATAGTCTGCGCACCAAATTTTATTTTGGCAGAAAGATTATACATATCATCAAGCATTCCCGTGATAATGATAATAACGCTTCCTACTAAAATAGGGTAATGGTACGCTTTATCAGGATTTATAATTAAAGCCCCAATAATAAAACTTATATATATTGCTAATCCGCCCATACGAGGCATTATTTTTTGATGTACTTTCCTTTGTTCCGGTTTATCCATTGCTCCTAGTTTAAATGCAAGTTTTTTAACTAGTGGAGTAAGTAAGATGGAACCAAAAAAACATACTATAAGCATTAAATAAATCATTAAGTGCCTCCTTCATGCCCCACTATACGTACATTTCTAGGCATATGTCTTTTCCATAAATATATCGAAATTTATTATAGCACATTCCAAACAAGCTTGGTGCATAAATCCCTTTCCTTTTTTTACATTTTTATTACAAAATAATTATGTATTCTTCATGAAACCTTAATCTTTATAGTATAAGACGACGGAAAAATAAAAAAGTTGCACTTTTAGTATAGACAATTTTCATTTTTCTAATGAAAAAGTGAATAATTAATCCAAACTGTGCAAAAATCAGCGTTATTTTCATTATTTTTACCAAAAAGTATACAGATTCACTCCTAGCGACCACCAAGTAAAAAAACAACCTTTCCTTATCAAAAAAATGCACGAGAGATTTCATTGGATAAATCTCTTGTGCATGGCTTTGTTATACTATTGGCTGCAAAATTTCAGGCTGATTGAAAACGTTTGTCTATAAAGAAACGACCCTTTTCGAGGAGCGGAGTTACCGTTTTTGGGTAATGAGCACCACAGAAAACGGGGAGTGACGAAGAGAGCGAACGTTATTCAACAGCCTGACAACCTTATTTTAGAAACCAGGTTGTTTTCATTGCTATTATATTAACTTAATACCGCTTCTTTTTCTTCACTTTGCCCTTTAGAAGCATTTTCACGATACTTCTTCTTTTCCTCATTGGACATTTTTTTATAGTCATTCAGAAACTTTTCATATGCAGGGATGACATCATTAATGCTTCCCTCCATTTTTATTTTTCCATATTCCAGCCAAATCGCTTTATCGCAAAACTGTTTCATTTGACCGATAGAGTGGCTGACAAAAAACATGGTCTTTCCTTTTGCTTTAAATTCGCGCATTTTCTCAAAACACTTTTCGCCAAATGCTTTATCGCCAACGGATAATGCCTCATCAATAATTAACACATCTGGATCTGTGTGAACAGAAATCGAAAATCCTAATCGTGATCTCATCCCGCTGCTGTAGGATTTAACTGGTTGATCAATAAACTTGCCCAACTCCGCAAACTCAATGATTTCAGGCTCCAAGCTGTGAATTTTTTCTTTGCTGAATCCTAGCATTAAACATTTTAATTCAATGTTTTCTCTACCTGTCAGTTGGTTGTTTAAGCCTGCAGCAACAGCAATCAACGACGCTTGTCCGTCTATTTCAACTGATCCAGACGTTTCTGGAACAATCCCAGCAATAATATTGGAAAGCGTTGATTTACCAGACCCATTAATGCCGACAAAACCAATCGTGTCCCCTTTTTCTGCTTCAAAGCTTACATCTCTTAATGCATAAAAAGGTTCTCCATAGCTTTTTGGCATAAATATATCAAGCAATCTTTCTTTATTGCTAGTATATAACTTATATCTTTTCGTCAAATTTTTAACAACAACTGATTTTTTCATACCATCACTTCCATTATAAGAAATCAATAAAATGCCTTCTAAATCGAACATGCAAATAGGAGCCTAGTAAAAGCATAACCAGCACGAGCACCCAGAAATAAATCGTGGTGTGCAAATGCTCTACAATAAACCAACCTTCACCTAAAAGTGCATATCGGTATCCTTCCACCAAATAATAAAATGGATTCAATCTCATCACAAATTGAAAGGCGGGTCGAAAATGGTCTGCCGGCCAAAGAATAGGTGTGACGTATAGCAGCACCCTCATTAATGATTGAATCAACATTTGAAAATCTCGTACAATTGTTGCAATCGTAGAAGTAATCAACGATAAAGAAAATAGAAAAATAATGGTTGCAAACAAAAAATATGGAAGCTGTAAATAATAAATATTAATCGGTATACCCATAAATTGAAACGCAATAATCGTCCCAATCATTAATAAAAGCTGCGGATAAAGCTTCGATAAAATAACATAGGATGGAATCGCACTAAGCGGAAAGTTCATCCTAGACACCATCTTCAGCCTTGTATAAATTGATTTCGACCCATGTGTAATAGATGGATAGATAAAAAACCAAATAAGTATGCCTGCCAACATCCAGGAGAAATAATGGTATTGTCCGCCACCGTGTGGATAGGTTACGTCTTTTCTATGCTGAACAAATCCAAAAACAAACCAATAAATCGCAATTTGAATGGCTGGGTTAAACAATTCCCAAAATACCCCTAAATAATTATTGTTATTTGCACTTTTTAATTCATATGATGATAATCTTTTAATCAAATGAAAATTATCATATTGCTCTTTTAGAACTTTAAACATTGAACCCATAAATCATGTATCCTTCCTTTAGCCTATTTGAAGATCAATAGGCTACTCTAATAAAGTAAAACTTTCATTAGCTGCGGGAAAATCCGCTTTGTCTTTTATTTTAGGCTACCCTGAAAAATAAAGACCGCAGTCAGAATACACTTCGCTTTGCTCCTGCGAGGTCTCACCTGTCTCGCTAATCCCGTAGGAGTCTTGTGTATTCTGACTGCTCCGTGCTTCAACTACAACAATAAAAATGTAGAGTTGGATAGATGTCTCAGCATTTAACTTTTTTACTTTAAAAACACTTCTTCTACTACCCTTTTAGAAGCTTCCCCATCTTCTAAATAACAAAACATATTATAAAATTGTTCGAACTGTTCATTTAAAGGCATAGCATCAGCTTGTCTGATATAGTCGATCACTTCATCTGTTGTTTTTGCAAGTGGACCTGGCGCCATTTTTTCAAAATCAAAATAAAAACCGCGCAATTTATCCCGATAGCTTTCGATATCATACACATAAAATATCATTGGTCTTCTCAGGTTGCCATAGTCAAAAAATACAGAAGAATAGTCTGTGATTAACAAGTCAGCAATTAAGTATAATTCTCGTATATCTTCATAATTAGAGAAATCATAGGCAAACCCGCTATATGGCGTTAGATCAAGATTCTCTGCCACTAAATAATGCATTCTCAGCACAATAATATATTCGTCGCCCAACTCTTCTTTCAGCTTCATTAAGTCCAGCTCTAAATCAAATTTATATTTGCCTTTCCCATAAAATTGATCATCTCGCCAAGTTGGTGCATATAAAAGAATTTTCTTCTCTAACGGCAAACCGAATTTCTCTTTTAAAGCAATTAAATTATCTTCCGTATTATCATTAAACAATGCATCATTTCTTGGATAACCTGACTCAATCATGGTTTTATGAAACCCAAAAGCACGTGCGAAAATGTCGCTGGAATATTTATTGGGAGAAATTAAATAATCCCAATTGCTGGATTCCTTCAAGAAATTCCTTTTGTATTTTTCCGTATTCGTACCTGGCATGTGCACTTCATCCATATCTGCTGCAAGTCTTTTTAATGGCGTTCCATGCCAAGTTTGCAAATATGTTGTGTACTTTGGCTTAGGTATCCATAATGGCAGACGACTGTTGCTTACCCAATATTGTGCTCGAGACATGGTAAACAGCCATCTAACAGAGAATCTTGGTACCATATCAATTTCCCTGTTTTCAAAATTCTGCATATAGCGCTTGTCTACACTCCAATATAACTTGTATTCCGGATGATGTTCTTTAATATACTCATATATTGCCCTTGGATTACAGCTGTATTGTTTGCCTAAAAAGCTTTCAAAGACAACAGTATTTTTTTTAAAAGGCAATTTCCCTAAAAAGGTAAAAGCCAATTTGTATAGAAGCTTTGCCTTTTTGCTTCTTTTCATTCTTTGAAGCTTTCCTTTAATCCTAGCTTTCAGCTCTTTTTTTGCATTATAATCAGAAACTCTTATAGACAAAAATTGTTTTTTTACAGTAGATTTAAGAAAGTATCTTTTCTTTCCGTAAACACTCGGAACAATCGTTTTTTGTTTTAAATATTTAGGATTATACGATTGAAATTTTAGACGAGGACTAAGCAATCGTTTTGTTTCGCCGTTTTCTTCATACACGATTTCCAAGTAAAAACGATAATAGATTAAAGGATCATTATTTAAATACTTGCTTAAGTCAATGTTTCCTTCGAACCCTACTAAATCAAAGTTATGATTGCTTGTCCCATACATTTCCGTTAAGTCATTTCTTGTATTAGACTCGAGAATGACTTTATGCTGCTCATCATTTATGTTATTGGTAATGACTAAGTTCTTCTCTTGAACTGCAGGCACATTCATACCCCAATTTGGATCAAATCCATATCCAGAAATGCGAATAGACCCTTCTTTAGATAAATAGGTCTCTTCTATATTAGCAATTATTCGTTGTTTCGTTGTCTTAAAGGAGAGATTTCCTTTATTCGTTGTATAAGCAAAAAACATCGTTTCTTCTTTAGGAAATAAACAATAATAAAGCTCTAATTCTGCTCCATTGCTTTTTAAACGATGTTTCTTTTCTTCCTCTTCCCCTTCTCCTTCTAATGACACATACATATCCCATACAGCAGTATGATGGAAAAGGTTGTCATGGTCATGTAAAGAAATGGTAGCTTCATACGTTCCATAGTCTTCATGCAAAGCTATTTGTTTAAAATCATAATTTAGTGGACGTCCAGTGTTTCTTTGAAGAAAAACGAGTGTTGCTTGCTTCCCTTCCAATAAACCATGCTTAAAACAAAATTTTATATATAATTGATTATGATCAATAGAAATCTTTTGAACTTGTTTATGCACAAATCCAGATTCACTCATTTTGCTACTCCTCTCAACACGACCTCGAGCCGATGGCGCCTGGCCGATTAAGAACGCCCCGTCCTTAAATCTTCATCGGCACTTGTTCATCCTGTACGTCGAAGCTATACAGTATTTTTCATTTAAACATTTTCCTACTTTTTCTCTAAAAAAAATACCAGCTTTTTGAATCTATCACACATTATATCGGTTACTTCAAAGTATTTCAAACTAAATATCGAATCTTGCCTTATTTGCAATTTTGCTGAAAAAATCGAATATGACTGTATTTATAATTTCATCCTCTTACTATCTTATTGCTAATATTTCTTTTTTTAAACACATCCTCCAAAATGAATGCTTCGCAATCTCTAAATTTATGTAAAATGAATGGTTTCTGTTCTCTTCCAAACACGCACCATACATCAGTATATCAAAAATCTTCATTTTTGGAGCCAATTTCACTAAATTTCCCCTTCTGTTTTTTCATTAGAAAAAAGCTCCCCTTCAGGCTAAACAGATTTTATTGTTTTAATCTGTCTACCTAAAGGGGAGCATATCAAAAATTGCTTAAACAACCTTTTACGTCAGCTTTTCTTTTATATTAAACATGTTAAGTTAAGGTTCGATTTCCCCATTAAATATTAATGAAATTGACAAAAGATTAGGGCTTTGTATCTCTCCCGCTGCACGCAATCAATAGTACTCATTATAGAATTATTTAAAGAAACTGATATTTTATAACATGAAAAAATAATAGTTGCCAAGCCCTCTTTTATACATTCATTTTTAAACAAAAAAAACCTTCATCCTCTTTCCAATCAGCATACAAGACATCTTCAAACCTTGTAATATTTCTTTTTATGAGCTGTTTGAGGAGCCAGTTTTCATCAAACCCTGTTTGTTTTAAATTATCTTTATCAACATGACCGTCAGTTATTAATGAAATAGGCATATATACTGCTTTCTGTTTTAAACTCAAATCTTCAATTGTAGGAGATGCGTATTTAGATTTTTTTATAGCACTTATTTTCCCATTAGGTTCCAATATCGCATACTCTACTTCTCGAATCGAAAAAATATCTTTTTCCTGTCTCAATATTTGTTGCAGTTCATTAATATCCATTTTATTAGCACTTAACTGCTGTCTATCTATATGTCCTTTCCGTATTATAATTGAAGGATTGCCTTCAAGAATATTTCGTGTTCCTCTGAATTTATTTGTTAATATTTCTATTGAATAAATTAATATGGTCCACAAAGATACAGCATATAAAATAGACCATATCTTTATTTTAGGGTCATAAATGGAGTTTCCTACTAGTTCCCCCATAACAATAGCAGAAATAAAATCAAAGGGAGTAAGTTGAGAGATTTGTGTCTTTCCTAAAATTTTAGTAGCAACTAATAGTGCAATAAAACCAACTAATAGTTCTATTGTTAATTGTCCTATACCACCCACTATTTTCCACCCCTTCTAAAGGATTTCCACTATAGTATAACCAAAAAATAATTAGTTAAACTAATGTATTTCAATAACCTAGGCGACTATAAGGCTGCCTTAAAACTATTTAGGTCCGAGAGATAAAGTAAATGATGATAAGCATAAAGATATCATCGATGTGCACAAAGTAGATTAAGGAAAAGCTGGGGAAATTTTAGAATCTAAACATCCCATTCCAGTTAATTAAGTTTCGAATGATCCCTCGAAATAAGAAATTACGCACGTTCTAAGGGAAAGTTTTTTTACTGAAAACTGTTGAGAAACTATTAGCTGGTTTAGTGGAAGAAGAAAGACAGCACAATCCTACATTAATAATGCTGGATTGTGCTGTCGGCTCTTCATTTTTAAAGAATTTTATGGTTTTTTTAATGATTTTATTATTTTTCAAACAACTTTATTGTCTCTGAACAGTAATTATCAACAATACGATTTAACAGATGCCTTTATTTAAAAGAAGGTATATCCAACTGCATACGGTAAGAGCTTAATAAGCTGTACATATTATACATAGTGCTTACTTGCTTGCTTGCCCAGCCTATATCTGTAGCATATTGATGCGAATTAGTGTATTTAGTATATTGGAAAGCATCCGATTGGTTAGGGTTCCATCGCATTTCATATAATGTGTTTTGTTTATAAGTGACATTGTTAATATATTTTTCTCCTATAAACTTAGCCCCTCCAATGATAGCCGCTTCAGGAGTAAACCATCCTTGCTTGTATGCATATTCTGATCCACTTTGTATCGGGGAGCTGTCATATGCACCAATTCCATACATATTATAAACTACTCTTGGTTCTACATCTATTCCATCTACTTTTGAAACAGTAGTCCCTGTAGCCAACTGCGATTTCCCATTGCCCGTTTCTAGCATCGCATGTGAAATTAAATAGATTTCATTTACGCCGTATACTTTACCAGCCTCCAAAAAAGCAGCTGCTTTTCCCACAAATATTCCTTTATTAAATAAAATCTTCTCATTTACTTCTGCATCACTTAAATTAGCGCTGCTTGATAAATCCAAGAATTGAAGTTTTTGTTTATTATCTGTTAAGAAATTATTAGGATCCAAATAATACTTAACATCATATGGACTAGCATTTACCCAAGTATGATAAGCAGAAGTATAGGTAAGCGGAACACCTTCAAACCATTTGCCTGATGGAACATAATATTTGTAGTAATTAATCTCATACCAGTATTTCCCGAAGTTATCCATGGTTGATTTTGCAATCACATCTACTTTATTATTTGTTGTTAGTGTCCCGATGCTCCAATATTCTGTGTTAGGCCCACCACGAACATTCCATTTTCCGCTTTTACCGTTTGCATCATTCTTAATAACTGCCTGCGTACCGTTATTTACAAATGTTAAGGCATCTTCCATAATATACGCTTTATATTTTTTATCAGTTTGAGGACTTAACAGCATTTGATTATCCACATGCTGATCAATTGATTTGTTTAAGTAAAAGTAGTTAGAGAAAACATCCTTCGACTTGCTCATCTCAAAATGAAGAGAAGCATCGCCAGTATCTTCATAGTATTTCAACAGAACGGTATGAAAGCCTTTCGGTAAATAATAACCTAGAAGTTCCCGCTTTTCCCCATCACTGTTATTCCATGAATCAATAAGTTTATTCCCATCTATCTCTAATACTACGCCGTCATCAGCAGAAACGGTGAAATTATAATTCGTATTTTCGGTGACATTGATCACTTTTTTATAAATTGCTGTGAATCGATCACTTGGAATGGCAGCATCTGGCGACCCTTGTTTCCAATCAAAATGAATATCTTGTATTTTGTTATAAGAGTCTTTTCCACCAGCAATGACTGATTTCTTGTTATCCTGCAAGCTGTAGCTAGGAGGATTTTGTGCATCGATCATTTCTGGATAATATTGTGCAAACCAGCCAGATGAATCGTCTACATTTTGATTTTCATATTTGGAAAGAGAAAGCTTAAACTTAGCTGCTTTCGTATTATCATAGTAGCGAACCTCAATCCAATGAATATTATCATTATTTGTATTATCAATTTTTACTTTTACTGCCTTTTCACGATACTTACCATTTTTCCACTGATCAATTACTACCTGGCCATCAATTCTTACTTGCATGCCATCATCAGATAATCCTCTTATAATATATTCTCCTGCATCTATTCTTTTAGCAGATACATATTTTGCAGAAAACATATCAGCATTTATTCCACCAGCAGGTGCATTATTCCCATAATCCCGTTCTAATGACATGCTATTATCAGTGCTAAATGAGTTGACCGCTGCAGGGTGCCCAGAAACATTTGTATTATTGTAGTAATACGCAACCCAGTCGCCAAGAGGCAATACATCGGCAGCTAAAGTTGCATTCCCTGTATTTTCAAAGTAGTCCACTTGAACTTTATGATCCTCATCCGACAAGTTTTTAATGAGGGCACTATTTAAGCGTCCACCAGAATTTTTCCATCTAGAAATAAGATCTTTATCATCAAGCTTTACTTTAATTCCATCATCTGCAAACGTATAAACGAAATAATCATTCATCCCAGATATTTTTTTAATGAAAGAAGCGGAAAATCCGTCTTTTCCTACATTAGCAAACCCTGGATTTTTCCCCCAGTTATAATGAATGCTGTTTGTTTGAAAAACAGATCCATCTCCAGATAAATTATTTGTTGGATAGGAAATACCTAGCCAATCAGAGGATGTCACTAAATCATTAATCGGCTTAATCTTGAAATTCAATTTCGATTTTCCTGTTTTCTCCAAATACTCAACACGGATCCAGTGTACATCTTTTTTTGAAGCATCTTTCTCATTGCCCACATCATTAATAGTAAGCAGGAGTTTATTTTCAAGAGAATTTCCTTTTCCCCATCTATCGATGACTAATTTATCATCCACATAAATCTTTACTCCATCATCAGCAATATTTTGAAGCATATATTTACCTGCTGGCAACCTCATTGCAGTAAGAAACTTGGCAGAATAATTATTGGATGGAATCCCCACTGCAGGTGCACCGTATCCTAAGTCAAAAGAAAGGCTTCCATTTTCATTTCCACTTATGATCGTTTTTGCTTTTGGTGTGCCACTAAAACTAGTAGTTGGATAATAGTATGCCAGCCAATTTCCAAAAGGAACTGCATCAGCTGTAAAATATGCTGTTTTTGTTTTTTCTAGATAGTCAAAACGCAATATATTCTCGTCATTCGTTAATCCAGTTATGATTGCTTTATTTTCCTTGCCCCCAGAACCAGTCCATCTACTAAAAAGACTTTTTCCGTTAATGCTTGCTTTCGCTCCATCATCTGCAATTGCATCGATAAAATAATCATCTTTTTTTAACAGCTTGTAAAAAGAAGCCGAATAATAATCTTTCTTTGTTATTGCTGTTGGATTTGTATATCCCCAATTAAAAAACAAACTATTTACTTTATTTGAAGCACTATTTCCACCAGCTATTTTTGAATTTCCTGCTAACTCTTGATTATTATAATAGGAAGAAAGCCAATTATCATAGGATAATTCCTCTTGCAATGGCTTGATGGAAAAATCAAGATAGCTTTTTCCTGTCTTCTCTACATACTCTAGTCTAATTTCATGTACGGCTTTATCACTATTAGACTTATTATCTTGTAATTTTATTTTTATAGATTCAGAGCCTTTTTTTGGCTGATCTATGATTTTTTTTCCGTCTATATATACCTTCAGCATGTCATCGGCTTTTGTTTGAATAACATATTCTCCTGCCGATAAACGTTTAAATGTAGATAATTTTACAGAATAATTGTCCGCCCCAATTTTTTGCGCACCAGGAGTATGGAGACCATAATTAAATGATAGCTTTCCGTTGTTTTCATCCAGGATAAGAGAGTCTTGCGGATCCCCTTTAAAACTGGTGTTATTATAAAAGTAACCTACCCAGCTGTTAAAAGGTAAAATCTCTGAGTATAAAACGGCATCATTTGTATTTTCATAATATTCCGTTTTAATCGAATGTACACCTGATTCCATATTCGGCAACGCTTTTGTGTGTAAATTCCCGCTTGAGTTGCGCCAGCTTTCTATTTGTACCTTGTCATCCACAAACATTCTGACTGCATCATCTGCATAGGTGCTTAAAAAATAGTCTTTCTGCTCATTTACCTCTAGGCTTCTTTGAAACTTAGCAGAAAAACCATTATCTTTTATATTTTTGATCGGCGCTTGTTTGCCCCAATAAAATTTAACTGCATCATACTCACTTGTAACCGCTTTTCCAGTTAACTCTTTATTATTATAAAAACTTCCAGACCAAAGACCTTGCGCACTTGCTCTATCATTAGTTGAAAATAAAGCATAAAAACTAATAAAAAGCAGAAAAATAACAATATACTTATTTATTACATTACTTTCTTTACTGATTTGTTACACCCCCAAAAATAGCTACTGTTCTATTATCTAAGAACCTAGTACAAATGTTAAGCTAATTTCCGGAAAAAAACTAGTTGTTTTTTCCCATTTTCACTAAAATACTACAAAATCATTACCACCAAATGACATATTTATCGATTTTATTACAATATTTTTTATGTATTAGTATAAGAAAAGCGCAAGCGCCCTTGCTCATCGACAGAATAAGCTGGACTGAATCGAGTGAGATAAAGGAAACACGAAGAACGTAGTGATTCGATGTTGACTTATCGTAGACGAGGTGAGGGAAGCGTTGAAGTCGATAGGGCGCTGGAGCTAGACACTAGTCTAACTTCAAAAATTTTATACTTTCTTATCTTTGAACAAAAGCGCAAGCGCCTTGATCATCGCCGTACAAACTGGCCGATTAACTACGCCACGGCCTTATGTCTTCATCGGCACTTGTACATCCTTATACTTCGGAAGGGCTTCGACTGAGATAAAACGAACCTTCTATCAGGGCGATTTTCCTCTGATGGTTAGTTGAGTCGATCAGGTTTTTACGGGCAGTTTTTTCACCTACTTCACAATTCTTAGGCGATACCTTACTGCCCGTTATAACGTGATAAAGGAAACACGATGAGCGCAAGCGTAGATGTTGACTTATCGTAGAGAGATGACCTGAAGTTTGATAGGCGATAGGCGCTGGTCGGCTAAATATGCCAAAGAGGAAAATCGACTAAATACGCAACGTCCTGTTGCAACGTCGATTGACTCGTATCCTGAGAGCCTGTGGCAACGCCGACACTTGTACATCCTTATACTTCGAAGCTGGACGCGGACCAAACTGCTAAGTTATCCACCACTCTATTTCGTCTATAATTTCCTAGAAAACAAAAAAACTCTATACATAACGTGTATAGAGCAACCGAATGACTATATATACTAATTCCATTCTTAGCGGACGCCAGCCCCAATAAGATGGGACAATTTCCGCTTATTTAATCGTTTCTTCTGAAAGAAGCTTAGCAAGCTGTACTAGGTACGGTTTTAAAGAACTTCGAATATCATCCCGTTTTAATGCTAATTCAATCGTTGTCTGAATAAAACCGAATTGTTCTCCTACATCATATCGATTTCCTTCAAACTCGTATGCAAATACTCGTTGAATTTTATTTAATTTTTCAATCGCATCAGTTAACTGGATTTCGCCGCCAGCGCCAATTTCCTGTTCCTCCAAAAACTTAAATATTTCTGGTGTAAAAATATATCGTCCAATAATCGCTAAGTTGGAAGGCGCCGTTCCTTGTGCAGGTTTTTCCACAAACTGCTTAACCTGATAACGTCTATTTCCATAGTCTTCAATCGGATCTACAATTCCGTATCGATGCGTTTCAGAATCTGGCACAACTTGGACACCGATGACAGAAGATAATGTCTGTTCATATTCATTTATTAATTGGCCTAGGCACGGATTTTCACTATCCACAATATCATCGCCTAATAAAACAGCGAATGGTTCATCTCCAATAAACTTGCGGGCACACCAAACAGCATGTCCAAGTCCTCTCGGTTCTTTTTGGCGAATATAATGAATATCCACATTAGATGATGCTTTCACTTTTTCTAATAAATCAAATTTTTCCTTACTGACAAGGTTTTCCTCAAGTTCCCAAGCATGATCGAAATGATCTTCTATCGCCCTTTTGCCTTTTCCTGTTACAATAATAATATCTTCAATACCAGAAGCAATCGCTTCTTCCACTATATATTGTATGGTAGGCTTATCGACTATAGGCAGCATTTCTTTAGGCATTGCTTTTGTTGCAGGCAAAAATCTAGTTCCTAATCCAGCAGCAGGTATAATTGCTTTTCTTACTCTTGTCATAACTACCTCCAAATAATTCCTCTTTGCACTTATATTCTAAAGTCTTATTATGTAATTGTCCATATTTATCATGTACATAATATGTTTATCTTATGTTGACGACAAACAGTCCTTGTTAAAATGACAACTCATTCCTAATTAGCAGACATTTCTACTTTCCAAAGTCTATCAACTGCTATGATGCTTATGAGTATGTCGATTAGTAAGATATTTCCACTATTCATGTATACTAATACTTGTCAGAACTAAATAAAAGTTTTAAAATAAAATAATTAGGAAAGTATAATGATATAAACATATTATATACACATATATTCGAGAATATAAATCGACTATTTAAAAAGGAAGTTTGATTTTCTTTTTTATTTTTCAGGAGGAAAAAAATGAAAAAAGTAATTACCTATGGTACCTTTGATTTATTGCATTGGGGCCATATTAATATTTTGAAACGTGCTAAAGAGTTAGGCGATCATTTAACGGTTGCTATTTCTACCGATGAGTTTAATGCCATTAAAAATAAACAAGCATACCATAGTTACGATAATCGAAAAATGATTTTAGAAGCCATTCGCTATGTGGATGAAGTAATACCGGAAAACGATTGGGATCAAAAAGTAAACGACGTTATTGAAAACGATATTGACATTTTTGTTATGGGGGACGACTGGGAAGGTAAATTTGACTTTTTAAAGGATCATTGTGAAGTTATTTATTTACCTCGTACGGTTGGAATCTCCACTTCTAAAATTAAGAAAGATCTTTTTAAAGTAAATGGCTAGAGAACTAGCCATTTCTGCTTACTTATTACTATTTTCTTTTCTGTTTAGGATAGCAAAACTATTTCCTCAGCAAAAGAAAATAGTTTTTTGTGTCTCTTTTCCTGAAAATAACCATTATATTTATATGGAATTAAAAAAGCAGCAGGCTGATATTCCTTGTGTTTTTTTAACAGAAAAGAGAACATTTAATTATTTTGCACAACAAAAGCAGTCAATGGATGTTGTCTTGTTATTTTCCCCTGCTAAGATTCTTCCCTTTTTGAAAGGCATTTATCACCTTGCCACTGCTAAAGTTGTTGTAGTCGATAATTACTATGGCTTTTTATCAGAAATTACGTTTAAAAAAAATGTTAAATGCCTGCAAATATGGCATGCAGCAGGTGCCATTAAACAATTCGGTCGCAAAGACCCATCTATTAAAACAAGAACAAAAGCTGCAAAAATTCGTTTTCAGAATGTGTACAACCAATTTCAATACATTTTGTCTGGTTCCACTATAATGTCAGCTATCTTCCAAGAAGCATTTGGCGCAAATAAGAATCAAATGCTGCCTTTAGGCATTCCGCGAACAGATCTTTTTTTCCATAATGAAAGAAAAAAGTTAATTCAAGAAAACATCTATGCGGATTACCCAGATTTAAAACATAAAAAAGTGATTTTATATGCACCTACATACAGAGATGGAGAAAAAAATTATTCACTTCCATTGGATCTTGCTCTCATGAAAGAAACGCTGCAAAATGAATATATCCTAATTTTAAAGCTTCATCCGCATATTACTAATACACTGGAATTGGATTCATTCAAGGGTTTTGTATATGACTTAACAAACTATCCAAATATAAATGAATTACTATTAATAACGGATATTTTGATAACAGATTATTCGTCTATTCCATTTGAATTCTCTTTTTTAGCGAAACCAATGATATTTTTTCCATATGATTTAGAGGATTATGCTGTTGCAAGAGGTTTTTGGGAAAATTATCGAGAGCTTGTTCCTGGTCCTATTGTTTCCAACACAGCCGAAATAGTGAATATTATCATGAATCCATATGCAGATATTACAAAAGTCCAGCAATTCCATCAGGAATGGAATGAATATTCCAAAGGGAACTCTAGTGCAAATACGGCTAGCTTACTGTTGGAATGGCTGAAAAAAGACTAAACATGAGATATAATCATCTCCGTTTAGTCTTTTTTATTACTTAATATTAAGCCCTACATTAGAATTGATCGTTGTATAAAATTGATACATTCTTTTTTCATAAATCCGTTGATTTGGATCTTGACGTATCAAACTGATTTTTTGATAGTCGTTATAGCGAAGGAATATTGCATATCCTGCTTTTTTGAATTCTTTTAATAAAGACATAGGAATAACTAATTCGAAAAGATGATCGTCTTTTTTTGTCACTTCGAAGGAATATTGATTTTCTGGATTATTTCTGTCTCGAAGAATTAAATCATTTACTTCGTATATAAAATCACCATATACAGAAAAGTGTAATGTGTACTTATCCTCTTCAAATAAACCTTCATTAAAGAAACCAGCCATCGACACTCTAATATATTTATTATCCTCAAACGGGGTAACCATATAAGGCAGATCATCAATGATTTCAATTTGCTTCACTTTTTCTTTTTTGTCCCACATATACAGCGGAGCAATTTTTTCCTTTTCTCCTGTTAAGAAAATGTTATATACCACTTTATTTATAGGGTGGAAAAATTGATCTTCAATGGAATATTTAAGGTCTTTTGTTGTTTCGATTACTTCATTAAATTTATCGTAATAAGCTTTTTTATTTTTACTTTTAAAGAAATGCTGTCTGTTAAAGAATCTCGTAATACAATCAAATTCATATAAACGATTTAAAATCATCTTTTCCGTTTTAACATCTAAATTTTTGCTTTTAACATAGTTAATTACGGTTATATTCGTATCCATTTTTTGCATAATAGATGTTTGTTTTGTTAAAGATGCATCATTTTCATCTAATCTATTTAAATAATAAATTGGTTTCGTTGTTGTAGAAATTGTTTTAGCATTTGTTAATACATCGATAAAGAACTGTTTATCTTCCGCGTACTTCATCTCAGGATATCTAATATTATTCTCTTTTAATAAGCTTGTTTTCATCATTCTCGACCGTGGTCCTAAATGTTGAAAAATATGTGGAATAGAAGTCGGCAGTATATTTCTTCTCTCCATGCATGATTCATGCTCCCCAACAATTTTAGTTGATTTCGATTCCACTTGTATCGTTTTTCCTACCACATAATCATCATTAGATTCTACTAGTATTTGATACAATGTTTCCAGCCCATCTTCTTCAAGCCAATCATCTGCATCTAAAAAAGTAATATATGGAGAAGCAGCTAATTCAATCCCTAGATTTCTTGGCTGTGCTGGTGTTCCTGTATTTTTCTCTAAAAATACGACTACCATATTCGGATATTTTTTTGCATACTCCAACAGGATCGGACGGGACATATCTGTTGAGCCATCATCCACTAATATGTATTCTATTTCACTAAAATTCATTGTTTGATTTATTACAGAGTCAATGGTTTTTGCTAAATATTTTTCAGCATTATATACAGGTGTAACCACTGTTACGACCTTATCTTTTTTCTTTTTCAAAACATTAAATATGCTTGGTCTTTTATTAAAGATAAAGTAGCCGCTGCTATTATAGTTTATATTGTTTTGTTTTTCAAAATCTGATTTGTTATACGTATTAGACAAACAAAAACACCGTCTTTCTGTAGCTCTTTTATTTTATAAGCCCATTAAATGAACCATTTATACAGGCTGTCGACAAAAGCTCGATTTCTTCGTTGTTCCTTTTACTCAGATCACACCCAAAGCTTCACGCCTCGAAATACAAACGTTTTCGATCAGCCTGCAGTTTGTGCAAATACTGCTGTGTCTGCACATACTTAGATTTATTTTATTATTATACACTTATTCATAATTATCTTAAACATATACTAGAAATCGACAATTCCAAACTATCTGACCGTTGGCAAATTGGATTATTCCACACGCAGAAAGTATTTTAGCTCTTTCTTCTATTTCGCTTCTTTTTTATGCTCGAATAAAAGAATATCCCTAATGCTCCTCCAGTACAATCCACTATAACATCCGATTTAAGCGGAGTTCTTCCATTTGTAAACATCTGATGCGTCTCATCTAATATAGCATATATCATGACAAACAAGAAACTAATAACAATTGCTTTCCACGCTGTTTTCGTATAATTTTTGATTGCCCGAATTGTAAAAAAAGCCAAAATAAAAAAGACCATCAGATGGGATGCCTTTCTTATAAAAAACTCCATAAAATGCGCTACACCTAAAGCTTGCACACTAATTTCTTTCCCTGCATAAGTGAAAGATATAGGGGAGAACAAAGTATGCAGAAAATTGTTATGTTCGGCAGCTTGAAGCCATGGAGTAATATCTTGATCTTTATATGGCTGTGCCGAAAAACAATAAATAATAAAAAGAATGATAAGAATAGGACACCACAAAAATACAGCCTTTTTCATCAAATTCTCCTCTCCTATATGGCATACTTGTTTCATTTTAATATAACAGCCTTTTCCCTCTAAATTGGAGAAAAGGCTGTTTAGCCAATAAATATGTATATTCTTTATGTCCTAATCTTAAAACATTCCCCGACATTTCTCGGGAAATATTATGTCATGATTTGTTGATAATTTTATGGTTTTTTCTTCTGATTATTGCGGTATATGTTATATATACAAAAAAATTTGATAAAGCCATTCCACTTATTTAAATAAAATATTAATTGGAAGGATGGATATTTAATGAAAATTAAAGTAGGCAGTTGGAAATTATTAAGCTCTCAAGACAAACAGTTTATCTTGCAAACCGTTAGCACCTTAAACAAATACAAAGGAAGAACTACTGCTTAACATATCTTGTATTTGACATCTTCTCTATTCCTTACAACTCATAAATTTCAATAGGAAGCCCATCTGGATCAGCAAAAAAAGTAAATTGTTTATTCGTATATGGATCTGTTCGTATTTCTTCTACTTCAATAGAATATTTCGTTAAATAATCAACTGTCTCTTTTATATCTTCTACTTCAAAAGCAATATGGCGCAATCCTGTCGCTTCCGGATAACTCGGCCTTTCCTTTGGATTAGGAAAAGAAAATAGTTCAATTTGATAGACATCGTTTACCTTAAGGTCGAGTTTATACGATTTTCTTTCTTCTCTGTATACTTCTAATTGTGGGGTAAATCCTAATATATCAACATAAAAATGCTTGGATTTTTCATAATCACTGCAAATAATGGCGATATGATGAATCCTTTTTACCTTCATTCTTTTCCCTCCCTCTTCCACAATAAAAAGGCTACCCTGAAAATAGGGTTCCGCAGCCGGCATATACTTCGCTTTCCATAAGGCGGGCGTCGATAACTCGGAGCTTCACTCCTGCGGCGACTCGTCTTTCCCGCTAATCCCATAGGAGTCTTCGTATATGCCGGCTGCTCTGAGCTATAAATAGTGGAAGCTGCTTCTTTTTCATGGGCCATGGTGCAAATTTGGCTGCATGGGGTCTACTTGAAAAAAAAAAGTGCTCTTAATTTAAAGCACAGTCTGAATACACTTCTCTTTCTAAGGAAGGGCACTGAGCAATAAGCGTTTCCAAACCAACATAATCTCGCAGATTCCCCCAAAATCAAAGGTTTTGTTTACTCCCCTTTTTTATGCCATTCCCACGCACTCCCAATAATCTCCTCCAAATTACGGACCGCTTTCCAGCCTAATTCATTAAAAATTTTATCTGAAGAAGCAACAAGTCTTGCAGGATCGCCAGCACGTCTTTCTGCCAAAACAACATTTGCTTTTCGTTCTGTTACTTTTTCACATGTTTCAATTACTTCTTTAACAGAATAACCTAAACCATTACCTAAATTATAAGTTTCTGCTTCTTTGCGACCATCAAGCAATGCTTCCAATGCTTGAATATGCGCCTCTGCAAGGTCTGTTACATGAATATAGTCGCGGATGCAAGTACCGTCAGCCGTTGGATAATCTGTTCCAAAAACAGAAATTGAATCTCTTTCTCCTAACAAATGCTGTAGAATAAGTGGAATCAGATGCGTTTCAGGATCGTGATTTTCACCAATTTCTCCAGATATATGAGCTCCTGCTGCATTAAAATATCTCAATACAACATAGTTTAATCCATATGCTTGATGAAAATCTGTTAAAATTTGTTCGACTATTAATTTTGATTTTCCATATGGATTGATTGGCGAGGTGATAGAGTTTTCCAAAATAATTTCCTCTTCTGGTATTCCATATGTAGCTGCAGTGGAGGAAAAGATAAAATTCTTGACCTTATGTTTTAACATGACTTTTAACAAAGTTAAAGTATTTGCAACATTGTTTTCATAATATTTATATGGATCTTGAACAGACTCTCCAACTAAGCTAAATGCTGCAAAATGCATCACTGCTTTAATTGGGTACTTGGAAAAAATAGGATCTAAATCTTCCTCATTACCTAAATCTCCTTCTACAAAGACAGCTCTAGAATCTATTGCTTCTACATGGCCTGTTGTTAAATTGTCCAGTATAAGCACTTCTTCCTTTTCTACTAATTCCTTTACTAAATGACTGCCAATATAGCCGGCTCCGCCTACTACTAAGATCATAATTTTTGCTCCTTCACTATTAATCTAGTTTAAAAACAATGACATTTAAGTTTATCGCAGAAAATATAGATACCGACAATGGATCTCCATTTTTCCTAATATTTGTATTTTAACATAAGAGTTCAAAAATAGATGATAACTGCAAAAGTTTTCTTTCCCCCACAATCATCTAAATATAAAGTAAACTTCCATCAGTGGAGGTCTTACTGCCCGTTAAGAGTGGGATAAACAAATCCATAAGGCAGCCTATTCCTTATTATTAGGGAGTTTTTGGGATGGTTATATCAGGAATCTTTATTGAAAAATGTTCAGGAGCTTTTGGTGTTTTTGTATTATTGCGCTCATATGTGTCAGAAACAGAAGGATGATTCTCAACTAATTTTCCATTTACTTTATCAATACTTCCTGCCAACTTATCATAATCCTTTATATATACTTCTGGTTTTTCATCATCTGGCAAAAGAAGATTGGTTATCTTTCCTGAAAAATCACTTGTTAAAGAACTATCTTTTTGTAAAATCAGTTCTTTAATCCTTCCGCTTCCAGTCATTAAAAAGACAGTGTCTGCTTTTAAGGTCTCTACCTCTCCATATAAAGATAAAGTTGTATTATTTACAGCCGGAACATAGAGCTGAACACTCGCTTCCTCCCCTACAATCACCGCTGCCTCTTTATTTACTGTTAAAGTCCCCACAGAAGATTCGCCATCTACTGCTGTATTCGTTTCACTGGATAGGTGATTCAGCTGTACATTATTCAATACAGCTTGTCCTTTTCCTGCTATAATCGTCTGACCATTTACTAATACATTGTCACACATCACCTGATGACTATTTTCTTCCGTAATAGTAAGATTTCCATCAATTTTTATGTCTTTAATCGTTATATAATCAGCTTGAACAATTAAGTCTCCGCTAAACGCTTCGCTACTGCCGCTCATTACTATGTTATCGGTTTTATCAGAGGATGGTTTACCACTGGCTTGCAGCTGAAGTCTATTGATTTGGATTATAGTATTATCATCTTTTACATTAAATTGTATTTCAGCATGCTTTAATGCTTCTTCATTTTTAGTGTTTAAGACAGCTTGTACGGTGCTAGTGTACAGATATTTCATACCCGAAATAATAATAGCATTATCCATAATAGACTCTATTGTTCCTTTATGTACTGTGATCTCATTTTGTTCTTCTGTCCCTTTCGTTATTTCTGCCTGTTTTTCTGAAGATACTTTTTCTTCCTTATTTGTATAAACCAAAAAATAATAGCTGGCGAACATAAGGAAGAACACACAAAGAAAAATAATCGCCCATTGAATTAACTTTGATAATTTAGAATGCCAACTTCCCACGACCACGCTCTATCCTTTCATATTTGAAAAAGATGCTGAAACCCCAGCATCCTTTTCTCTCTTCTTATCATGAACCAACCTTACCAGAAACCGTTTTTTTCTTATATTTCTGTTTTACTATATAATAAAAAAACGCAAAATGACCAACTAGATTTCGTTTCCATAATCTTTTCGGCTCCCTTGCCATTCGATACAGCCATTCTAATCGCAGCTTTCTGAATAACCCTGGGGCGCGATTTACATTTCCAGATGAAAAATCAATAAAGGCGCCAACAGCCATTGTAAGCGTACACTTTAAATGTGCTCGATGTTCAGCAATCCACTTTTCCTGCAAAGGCATTCCAAACCCAACTAATAATATATCCGCTTGTTTATTATTAATATCATCAATAACCGCATCAGAATGATGTTGGTCGTAGTAGCCGTGGTGCTCTCCGACAAAATCAAGCTGTTTATACTGATTCTGCAGTCTTTTTAATGCCTTACTCGCTATCCCTTGTTTTGCTCCTAAAAGAAAAATGCGGTATTTCCGATTTTGATTATTTAAATGCTCAAAAAGAGCTGGTATAAAATCAGTGCCATTTAAATTTTCTTTAAATTGAAACCCAAGAAGTTTAGCTCCTATTTCAATTCCGATTCCATCATTAAGTAACAAGTCACATGAATTAATCATATTTCGATAACTTCTGTCTTCTTGAGCAAGATTATAGCAATGATCATTTAAAAAAAATAGTTCAGTAGATTTTTTTTTATTTAAACGGTCATCAATGCATCTAATTGCTTCTTCCGTATTAACAACATTTACATGAATATTTCCTAACCATCTTTTTTCCATTCTCTGATTCATTCTCCTATTGGAATTTCTGTCTACATTATATATAAAAAACAAAATGGATACAATCCAGCAGCAGATCTAGTGATTTTGTAGTTAATTGTCGAATTTTACAGGAAACTATATGTTTTCATCAAGTCATAATAAATGGTAAAATAAGCTTAACTTCACTATACTTCATCAATAAAAGCTTAATGTTTGTACTCAAATTATCCAAGATAAAGGCAAACCATCTGAAAAGGTGGGACGCAAAGCTTCAGATCTAAGGTAATTTATTACTATGATGGCTGGGCCACCTTATATAATATAAGGAGGTTTATTACCGTGATAAATTTGTTTCCCACTAAGTTATCTCATTCAAAAAAGTTAGATCCTGATTGGATAAAACTAATACTCGAGGCAAAACAATTAGGCTTAACACCAGATCAAATACGTTCCTTTCTTCTTAAAAAGTAATTCTATCAAATATTATCTACGATTTTATCAGATTATTCTGATATTAAATGTTTCTGTTCTAATATTTTTTGTTTTTATAGCTATATTTTTATTGATAAGTATATTATCTAACAGAAAAAGACAATACCCCGATAATTGATCAGGTACTGTCTTTTTAATATTTATTCTACTCTTTATCCCACTCTTAACGAAGAGTAAGATCCACATCCTGTGAACCGCAACTAGCCATCAGGGAGGATGAAGAACCCCCCACTGATGGAAGGTTCACTTTATAAGAACCCTTTTAGTACATATCGCAGCAGTTCTTTTTTTCGTCTATTTTCCATCGTCATATTTGGCCATTCCCTTACTTTTATCGGGGTGATATAAGTTTTCGCCTTTATATTTTTATTTACAGTTGGAATAATAGCAATTTCCCCTATTTTTGCTCCGCTTTTTAGTTGCTGATATTGATCTACATACAATCCAGTCGCTACTTCTTTTTTTGCAATAGCCCCATTTTCAATCGTATATATACTATTTGTTCTTTCTTTCATTAAAATGCTTTTTTTCGGAAGGGTAATAGCATCTAAAACTTTCTCTGTAATCACCTGCATATCAACATGTGTTCCGCTGATTATTTCTTTTGACTGCTCATTTAATGTAATGGCAAAAGGATACATGCTTTCCTTTTTAATCGATGCTTGATCCTTTGGCAATGCGGAAACATAATCAACTTTGCCAGAATACACTTTGTTGTTTTTTCCATTAATGACTACATCCATTCCCTCTTTTACCTTTGGTCGTTCCTCTTCCTTTAACAGCCCTTCCACTATTTGTTTATCCGATACGATGGTTATGATAGGATTTGTTAAATCTTCTTTGATGGAAGCAACATAACCTGATATTGTACTTTGTTCCGTTTCATCTTGTAATTGTTCTTCATTCCTATGAATTAAAGCCTGATTCTTTTCAATAGCTGCCGCACTCTTAGCCATTTCTTGTTCTTTGTCTAAAATTTGCTGTTCAATAGATGTTGATAATAATTCATTATTATTATTATTATTATTATTATTATTATCTTCATCACCAGTAGGAGAAGCTGCGGATGAGACAGTAGTTTGCAGACGCTTGAGCTCACTTATTTGTGTTTGCAGACTGCTCTGCTCTTTTTCCAGTTGATTTATCTCCAACTGTAAGGTGTCAGTCGACTTTTTTGCTGAATGATTGGTATAAGCTAGAATAGGAGTGTTAGGCTCAACAAACTCTCCTTTTTTCACTAAAAATCCACTGAAAGCCCCTTTGCTGTTATCCAAATAAACGGACTGTTTTTCTAAAGGAGCACCTAGTCCTTTTTTGTCCATCTTTTGCACTAAATCTCTTTCTTTCACTTTTGTCCATGCGTGAACATATGTACTTCGGTCAAATGAATGTTTTGTTTTAAGAAGTAAACCAATATTAAAGACAAGAAATAGGGCAATAATGATAATTAGTGCACTTTTTTTCCAATTCATATTCTCCCCTCCTTTTAGACTAATTCTTCCAGCTTCCAATATTTTGCCGACACCGCTATGAGCAGATAAAAAACATAAAGGACAACGACAAGTAAGAAGATGAATCGTCTGCTTCTCCCAGAAATAGCCGTTAAATACTTATACTGTATGTACAACATCCATATTTTAAATAAAGTAATTTCTGCACCAGCATAATAAAGTACTTTTTTATTCGAAGTCGCTTGTGCAATAAGTCCTAATGAAAAGATGGATGATAATGGCGTCAGCTCAAAAAACAGCTGCAAAGGAATCAGCAACAGCTTCTCCAATAGCAAAACCACAGCCGCCAGCATTTGAATATACACTAATTTCTGGTAATCTATTTCTATAAAAACATAAAAATATAAAGGCACTAGAAACAGATTAATAGCAAGAAAGAACCATGCCCAGCTGACTTGTCCAATGGCAAACATTAATTTATTCAATTCAAAATCACTGGCATTATATTGCTCTAATTCTCGTGAAACAATCTCATTTCCCACACCAAAAAATGAACTTATTCCATATACAATCGTTGCTATAACAAACAAAATAACGATATTTTTTGTTAGACCTGTTATTCTTTCTGTCTTTTCCAGCTCATAGGGAAACTTATTTATTTCTTTTATCCCTCTTGTTACTTGGGCATAAAAATTCACCCTTCAACTCCTCCTTGCTATCACGTAATTATTTCATAGTTAGTTTTATCTTCTTAAAATAGTTTATCTGTATTTTTGCTTTTTAGGAATAGGATGACTATCTTATTTTAACTGAAAACCAAATTATGTAAAGCTATCACAGTCAATCTGAAGCGATAAAAGGCAAGTATGTAAAATCAGCAAAATCTAACAAAAAACCCCCATTTAGAATGGAGATTTTACTTTTTCACAAATACATATTTTTTCTCAGTCTTCTTTTTTCTTGTTCCTTCAAACCTGCTGATAGGAGATAAAAGGCAAATAACAGCATCACGTATCCCAACAGCGGAAAAAGCATAATCCATTGTGAATGATTAAAAAAGGAGCGGGATTGCCCTATTAAACCAGACCATTCATTTGTCATGGAAAGATACACTCTTGAATCCGGCTGGAAGATGGTTCCTCCAAAAAACAAACCAAATATGCCCAACTGTCCAATAAGATGTAATACTTGTATCGTTTCATTTACATACAGCACAGAAAGATTCCCTCGTAAAATCGGAAAAATATGCTTCTTCATGATATGCCATCTGCTTCCTCCCAATGTTTCGGAAGCCATGACATATAAGCTTTGTTTCACTTCTCCTGTTTTTGCATAAACAACATCATAAACTCCTGCTATGCCAAGTACACTCATTAAAACAGCTTGAATAATGACTAAGGAGATACTGGATAAACTTGGGTTAATATTAATGCCTTTCATAATGAAATAAATAATTACAACGGGAGGGATGCTGTTTAGAATAGCGATTTTGCTTTTTCGTGGAGAGAAGTAACTTCCTGTTAATGCATGAACCATTCCGAAAACGGTTCCAATCAGCAATCTTAAACCTGCCACAATAATAACCGTCAATACCGTGTATTTCGCTCCATATAATATATGAGAAAAAATATCATATCCCCATTTATCTGTACCAAACAGAAATTCTTTAGAAGGAGAAAGCGGCGGTGCAACTAACTCTTCTCCCTTATCTGTTTGGATGTATCCCACCTCTAATGCATAGTCTTCTGCATATGGGGCAAAGTGAGATCCAAAAAAACTAACAAACAGGAAAAATAGAAGCAATACAATTCCAAACAATAGTTGATAATTTATTTTTTTAAACATGAATGACAATCCTTTCTACTAAACATATGATTCCTTTTAATAGAAAAAAAATAGAACCATACAAAAGAAAAATAGCGAATAAGCAAAAAATGACAAGATTATATTGATATTGAAATGTGGCTGCTGTTTCAAAAAGCAAGGATGTTAATCCACGTAAATTAAACAAGTACTCTACTATAAATAGATTGCTAATCATTATGGAAACAATCTTATGTAAATCTGCTTTAAAAAAAGGTGTTACATTTGTTGTTACATGGTATGTATATATTTGCTTTTTGCTTAATCCCTTCGAGATGGCGGTAAGAATATAATCCTGCGTCAAGACATCCTTCGTTTTTTCATTTAACGTTCTTATCACATAAAGAAGCGGTATCATGATCAACGATATGAGGGGCAGCACAACAGCTGATTCGTCATTGCTGAATGAGGCAACTTTTGCAACCTTTATACCTGTTTGCTGATAAATAAAAATAACAAATAATTGCAATAACAGGATAAAAACAAAATCTGGGAGAATGCCTAAAAAGCCAAAAATCTTATTAAAAAACTTTTCGCTGTTCTTCCAGAGCCAAATGCCTAAAACAAAACCAATAATCAAAATAATGAGTCCCGCAGCTAATAAGTAAAGAAAGGATGCTAGGAAGTAGCTTCCTAGATCTTCAAATAAAAACCTCGTCCGATCTCCCTGTATATAAAGATAGGACTCTCCAGTAAATAATCCAACTAGGAATTGTTTTATTAAAATAAAAATCCTCTTTGCCTGAAAAACCGTATTTCCACCAGAATTTAAAAAAACAAGTGGAAATGAGGCTAGTACAAAAATAAATAACACACTGATAAATTGAAATAATATTCCTTTTATGTAAGTCATTTTATTAGATCCTTTCCATTATCCCTACAATTCTTACTGTGTATTTCTTAACAAATTTAAGCATTCCCACCCCTATCTTTTATTCATTTCCCTTGCTATAAAATCATTCATACTTTCCAACTGTTTGATTATTCAATTCAATTCAATTAATTTAACTTATCCCACTCTTAACGGGCAGTAAAACCCCCCATTGATGGAAGATTCACTTTATATAAGCTATTGGCTATCCTGAAAAAAGGATTCCGCAGGTTGAATACACTTCGCTTTCCGCGGGCGAGCGCCGAGCCGCTTCGTCGCTTTGCTCCTGCAGGGTCTCGTCTATCTCGCTTTCCCGCAGGAGTCTTCGTGTATCCAACCTGCTCTCTGCTATAAATAGTGGAAGTCGCTTCTTTTCATGTGCCTTGGTGCAAGTTTTGTTGCATGGGTGGGTACCCTGAAAATAGGCACTATTAAAAAAATGAAGTTAGATTTATAGGAGCAGTCAAATATTATTTAGCTAGTTTCCTCTTTTTTATTATCTTATTATAACAATAACATTAATTTTCTGTATTTTTAAGGTAATTCTTAAAAAATAAAAAATTATCTTCTATTTTTTCAAATAACAAAAACAGCGCGACTGTGCACGCTGTAAAAATGGGGATTAAGAGGAAGGTTTTGATTATCTTTAATGGTGACATTTTGTTTAAAGAGATCTATTAAACAGGATGGGAAAAACTATGTTGGTTTATCTTTATTAGAAGGTAATTATTCTGTGGTTGACAAAGAAGATAAAAGAGGCAATATTTCAGATTGAACGATATGCTCTAATTGAGCTATTCTTAATTGATTCTGTGCAAGCTTTTCATTATTTTTTCCTTGCATCGCAATCATTGCAACAAGCAGATCACTTATATTCGGTGCTGAATTCATTTCATCCTACTCCTTTTAAGGAATCGATTGTTCGGTTTTTTTCGGATCTAAAAACTTAACGTATTCTGCAATCACTTCGGTTACATAAACTCTTTTTCCTTCCTGGTTTTCATAATTGCGTGTTTGTATCCTGCCCATGATGCCTATTAACGATCCTTTTCTGCAGTAATGAACGGTGTTTTCTGCCGTTTTTTTCCAGAAAATACATTGTACAAAGTCAGTTTCATATTCGCCAGCTTGATTTCGAAAGCTGCGGCCAACTGCAATCGTTACATTTGTAACAGATGTCCCTTCTTGTGTCACTCTAAGCTCTGGATCACGAGTCAATCTACCTACCAATGTGACTTGATTAATCATCATTATCTCCTTTCCTTTGAGTTGAATCTATCTTACTAAAAAATGTTTCCTTTGAAAAACAGCGAAAATTAAGTTTTCGTATAGTTTATATGCAGAATTCTGCAATTCCTCTAAGAGGTTTTTCATTAATTTGACCATTTTTTTGCCGTTTTTAACACAAACAATGATTTTTATTATTTTTTCTTTTATCCAAGATTTACTTTAAGATAAAAAACTCAAACTTCTGTTTACAGAACAAAAAAAGATTCCTCTGCTGCAAGGAATCTTTTTTTCATTATTCTTATTTATTATATCCATCAATTACTTCGTTTACTTGCTTCATAACATCTTTTTTAAGTGCTGCTAGTTTAGAAGAGCTTTCTTTTAATGAAGAGCTTGTGACACTGAAGTAGAATTTTGCTTTTGGTTCTGTGCCTGATGGACGAAGGCAGAACCAGGAGCCATCCTCTAAATGATATTTAATAACATTGGATTTTGGCAAATCGATTAGTGATTCTGTTAAACCAGCTATTTTTCTGCTAGTTAAATAGTCTTCCACAGATACTACTTTTAATCCGCTTACTTTTTCAATTGGCTGTTTACGGAATGTATCCATAATGTAGGAGATTTGTTCAGCGCCATCTTTTCCTTTTAATGTAAGAGATTCTAAACCTTCTTGATAGAAACCGTACTTTGTGAAGATTTCTAATAGTCCTTCAAATAAAGTAAGCCCTTTTGATTTATAGTATGCTGCCACTTCTGCTGCAAAAATAGCAGATTGAACAGCATCCTTATCGCGGACAAAGTCACCTATTAAATAGCCATAGCTTTCCTCATAGCCGAAAAGGAAGGTATGCTCCCCTGTTTGTTCAAATTCTTTAATTTTTTCACCAATAAATTTGAATCCAGTTAATGTATCGATTGTTGGGATGCCATATGCTTTAGCAATCGTTCTGCCAATTTCGGATGTTACGATTGTTTTTATTACTACTCCGTTTTCAGGAAGCGTTCCTTTTTCTTGTTTTTCCAACAATAAGTATTCCAGCATTAAGGCGCCTAGTTGGTTTCCTGTTAAAACAGTGTATTCACCGTCTAAATCCTTAACTGCTACACCAAGTCTGTCTGCATCTGGATCTGTTCCTAACAGAATATCTGCATCTATTTCTTTTCCATATTTTATAGCAATTTCAAATGCTGCATGCTCTTCTGGATTCGGAGATTTCACCGTAGAAAAATTGGCATCTGGAAGCTCCTGCTCTTTTACAACGGTTACATTTTCAAAACCAAAAGCTTTTAATCCATCACGAACTGGCTTGTTTGCTGTTCCATGTAATGGAGTAAACACAATTTTCAAATCTTTTACTTCTGGCAAATCGCCATTTAACTGAATCGTTTTTACTTTTTCCACATAGGCTGCATCTATTTCTGCTCCAATGTATGTCAATAAGTCTTTTTCAAGTAATTCTTTTTCTTCGAGCACTTCAATTGTTAATTCATTTTCAACAGCATTAACATATTTAATAATGGTATCAGCCGCTTCTGGTGGAAGTTGGCCGCCATCTTCTCCATATGCTTTAAACCCGTTATATTCAGGAGGGTTGTGGCTTGCTGTAATGACAACTCCTGCAAATGTGTTTAAATAGCGGACAGCAAAGGATAATAAAGGAGTTGGACGTAATTCTTCAAACAAATATGACTTTACTCCAAGCTTCCCAACCACTTTTGCAACTTCTAATGCAAATTCAGGTGACTGATGACGAGAATCGTATGCAATCGCAACTCCGCGATTCATTGCTTCTTCGCCTTGTTCTACTATGTACTTTCCAAGTCCTTCCGCCGCTTTGCGGATTGTGTAAATATTCATTCTGTTAACCCCAGGACCTAGTTCTCCACGCATACCGCCAGTTCCAAATTCCAAATGCTTATAAAAACTATCTTCCAATAGTTTTTCAGATTGTTGCAATTCTTCTAGTTTAGTTTTTAAGTTGGGTTCTAATTCTGAAAAGTTAGTCCATTTTTCAACAATGTCTTTATAAACCATATTCCCCGTTGCCCACCTTTTATATTTTTATTTTAACTAGTTTAACATTACCTAAATTTTGTATATAAGTAAAGCTTTTTTCACGATTCCAACAAATAGAAAACGAAGGATTATCCAGACCCTTTAAGAGTGTAGAAAAAGTACTATTTGCACTAACTTCCAGCTGGTCGAAAACGTTTGTATTTGGAAGCATGAGGCCTTTCGGAGGAGATAAAATTAGTGTTCGGATCATAACCATCCGAGCAAGTCTTTCAACTAGAAAAACGAGCAGTTTCAAACTGCTTGCAAATGTTTATCCCACTCTTAACGGGCAGTAAGATCCGATAAGTTCAACTAACAATCAGTGTGGGATGAAGAAACCCCCCACTGATAGAAAGGTTCACTTTATCCTCCCTCTTTCCTCCACATTTTCACAAGCGGCCCACACTCTCCATAAATAGGATCCGCTTCCGGAAAAGCTGTTTTTTTAATCTCATTTTCTGACTCCTTCCAGTCCTTCAATGTATTTTTTTTCAAGTTATATGCTTGTCCATTTGGATATGCCCCAACCACTTGAAAGCCAGGTGAACCTGACAGCTTTTTATGACCTGTTCCAGCAGGCAGCACTAAAACATCCCCGCTGTTAACAATTACTTTCGTTCCCGATTCTCCCCCTAATAATAATAAGGCAGATCCTCTTGCTATCCCGAGAACCTCATGGGAGTTACTATGATAATGATGGAAATCAAACACACCATTAACCCAAGTATTTCCCCACTTATTTGCAAGAAAAAACTTTTCTATTTTATCTTCGTTGTTTTTTAATACTCTTTTATAGTGCAAAACAGGCAAATACGGATTATTAGGAATAAAACCGTTTCTTTCAAAATATAAAAGAGTTACATCTGTTTTTGTCATATGAAAATACCCCTTTTTGTTCTTTTATCCAACTCTTAACGGGCAGTATGAACCCGCCCCCACTGATGGAAGTTTTACTTTATATTTTGCATTACCCAAATTTCCCTTCATTCACTCTCCTGTCCAGATGAAAAGCGTTTTCCTTCTTTCATATCGAGCTATTAGATTTTATTCCCTTTCATTCATTTATCACACCAATCTATTATATTTAAATAATATTTGTATTGCGGATTTATTGTTTAATAATTCACTCAATTCTATTTATTCTTTTTATGCTTCATATGTCTTCAATTGAGTCGATATATAAGGTTGGACTTTATACATATGAATTTCCCAATAAAGAAAAGGAGAATTACTTGAAATGAATGCAAGCATTAAACAAAAATTAATCGGGAGCTTTTTAATCATCTCCCTGCTTTTTAGTATAGCGGGCTATTTTTCCTATACAAATGCAAAAAAGACAGATGAAGCTTATAATTATGTCATCAACACTGTCATTGAAATGCGTTCTATTACAGAACAAATTCAAATAAATATTGCATTGCAGACAAGCTATTATCGTGGATATATGCTCTATAATGATTCAACCTATAAGAATCGATTAAATGGAGCGAATTCGAATATTCAAACCTTAATAGACAAAGGAAAAAAGGTTGCTACTATCCAAGAAACCAGAGATCGACTGGCCGAATTGGAGAACCTGAATAAGCAGTACGCCCAAGCAGCCAATTCTAGTATGAATGCTGCTGCATCTGATAATGAAGCTGCTCTTCAACGTGATTCGAAACAGATTGATGCAATAACAAATAATCTAACAGATAAAGCCAATTCCTTTAAAATTTGGCTAAATAAAGAACGATTAAATCCAACAATAGCACAAACAAAAGGAGATTCTCACACTCGTATTTTCTATATGGTGATGATTAGTGCATTTACTATCCTATTAGCTATTAGCATTGGGCTAAGTCAATCCTTATTTCTGTCCAGAACGTTAAATAAACTGAAAGAAGGAACAAAACAAGTAGCGGATGGAAATTTAAACATTGATGCAATTACCATTAAACAAAAAGATGAGCTCTATGAATTAAATGAATCCTTTAATCAAATGAAATATAACTTAACACATCTCATTCGCAATATTGCTGCTAACTCCGACCAAGTCGCTGCATCTGCTGAACAATTAAATGCAAGTGCAGAACAATCGAGCAAAGCATCCGAAACAATTGCATCATCAATCCAGCAAATTGCAAGCGGGAATAAATATACCTCTTCCGGCATTCAGGCAAATTCTCAAAGCATAGCGTTTATTTTAGAAAACATCTTAAAAATTGCTGCTGACACTAAATTTGTTTCTGAATTATCGCAAAGCGCGACACAAAAGGCGGAAAAAGGATCCGCTGCTGTTCAGACGAATTTATTGCAAATGCAGTTTATTCAAGATTCCGTCAGTCGCATTCATTCTGTTATTGCCTCTCTTTCTGAACGATCGAAGGAAATAGGAAATATCTTGACACTGATCAGCAGCATCTCAGAACAAACCAATTTGCTGGCATTAAATGCAGCAATTGAAGCTGCAAGGGCAGGTGAACACGGCAAAGGATTTTCCATCGTGGCAGATGAAGTACGCAAATTAGCAGAACAATCACAAACCTCCGCTAAGAGCATTGCCGTTTTAATTCAAGCCATTCAAAAGGAAACGGCAGAATCAGTAACTGTACTGCATGAAGCAATGAGTACTGTTGACAAGGGTGTAAACTTATCAACAGAAACAGCCCAATCCTTTGCAGAGATATTAACAAGCACCAAAAATGTCACACCTAAAATTGAAGAAGTAACAGCAACTCTTTCCCATATTACAAAAAATGTGGAACAAGTTGGTTCTACAGCAAAAGAAATTGTTTCCCTTTCCAAACAAAATGCAGAGAGTACAAAAGAAGTTGCTTCATCCACAGAAGAACAGTTAGCATCCATGCAGGAAATCAATGCATCAGCAGAAGCTCTTGCTAAAATGGCAGAAGAACTTACCACACTTGTTGGAGCATTTAAATTATAATAGAAAGAAAAACACCATTCTGTCTGCCAGCAACCTTTTGACTAGACGGAATGGTGTTTTTCTTTCTTCTTTTAAAATTTTTGCGACCTATATTTAACCTTCCACTTGTTCCTTATAAAATAGACTCCTGCTGTTATTGTCAGCCCAAGCAGCAATAAAAATAAATAGTGAAAACCGGACATTACTTGTTCATATCCCCTCCTATTGGGATTGCTCATCCAATCATTTATCGGCCCATCCATCCAGATGCTCATAAACATAATACTTATTGCTGTGCCAAGCACCATTCCAATGTTTCTTAATAGCGCAATGGTACTGCTCATCATTCCTAAAAACTGGATGGGAACATAAAACATCATAATACTATAATTAGCGGATGTTAATATTCCCATCGAAAAGCCAAGCAAACAGAACAGAAAAATAAGAATTGGCAATGACGTTGTTTCAGCTAATAAACTTAAACCAAACATGCTTGCACTTAAAAACGTTAACCCAGCCAACACCACTTTTCCGCTTCCGTACTTGTCAGATAAGGCACCGCTGATTGGTCCGAATAAAGCCAATAATAATGGATAGCACATTAGCAGCAATCCTGAATGATCACTTGAGTAGCCAAGTACTCCTCTTAAATAAAATGGCAGAATTACCATTGATGCAAAGGTAGTACAATAGCTGATCATTAAAATAAATCCTCCTGCCCGAACCATGCTTGATGAAAAAATCTGCGGATGAATAAACGGATGCTCCACTCGTTTGCTCCAATAAATAAAACCGCAAAAACAGCAGATGCTGAACACGAGAATAAAGAGCAAATTAACATATACTGCTCCTTCCCCTATGCTATTTAACACAAAAACAAAGGAAACAATGCTTAATGCAAATAGTACACTTCCCACAAAATCAAATGTAGATTTACGAAATGTCTGATCTGCAGGAATAAAACGCTGTGCGATAAAAAAAGCAATAATGCTTATTGGCACGATCGTCCAAAAAAGCAGATGCCAAGTTCCTGCACTAATAAGAAATCCTCCGACGGACGGCCCCAGCAATGCACCAATCCCAACTGATGTACTAATAACACCCAATGCCTTTCCACGATGTTTTTCTGGATAGGCATCTGTTACAATCGCCATATTAACAGATTGGAGCATCGCTGCTCCGATTCCTTGCACAATCCTGCATATAATTAATATTGCGATCGATGAAGAGAGAGCAGAAGCAGCCGCTCCGATTGCAAAAACAAGATAGCCGGCATTATGTATTTTCTTTCTCCCAAATCGATCTGCAATTTTCCCCATTAAAGGCAAAAAAAGCAGAATAGAAAGCAGATATCCATTCACAATCCACTGAGTCAGTGGCAGAGAAGAAGAAAAATAAACGGCAATATCTGCAAGTGCAATATTAACAAAACCAGCTGAAAAATGAGAAAGAAATGCGCCTGCACAAACAGAAAGGAGCAATAAAGCAGAATAAGATTTAGTTTTATCCATCCTGCCAACCCTATTTGCTGATGCTACGTTGTAAAGATCTCCTTTTTTCACGCTTATCACCTCTTACCCCAGGGCAGAGAAGTGCCCTCGATTCCTTCGAACTATATAGCCATATTCTAGCTTTTTACAAATTATAACTTTACATTGGGTTTCCTTACAGTTGACTGCTAAACTCCTTATACTGCTTTGCACTGTTAATTACATCTTCCGAGTCTGCAACCCTTCCAAAAAAATGGTCAATATTTCTTAATGCCATCTCATGTTCTTCTTTGGAAAAAGCCGCTGTACAATCAGCCAAAAAAATAATATCATAATCCAGCATGAACCCATCTCTGGCAGTAGATTCAACACAAACATTTGTACTAACTCCAGCCATAAGCAATGTCTCAATCTTCATAGTGCGAAGCACAGAATCTAATCTTGTATGAATAAATGCACTATATCGATGCTTAACTACAACAATATCCATGCTGTCTGGCTCAATTTGATAAAATTCAGCCCCCCACGTATCCTTTCTGCAAACATTTGCCTGGCTTTTATCTTTTAATCGTTTTGTCCATGTAGCAGAATCGGTGCAATCTTCATGAATGGTTTGAATAAAGATAATAGGAACATGCAATTCCTTTAGCTCGATTATCAGCTTTTTTAAGGAAGGCATCATTGTATCAACCATGCTGACATCCATCCCCTGAGTTGCTAAACTTCCTTCCTTATGACAAAAATCATTTTGAACATCTACAATAATAAAGGCGCTTTTTCCTGGATTCCAAGTTGAATTCATTCCATCTACCTCTTCCTTTTATTAAATCAGGGAGAGATTTATCTCTCCCCCAGGCTGTCGACAAACGCTGCATTTTTTAGGATAGATTTCTCTTGCTTTTGCAGTCTATTTGGAGAGTTCTTTTACAAATTGCATGTCAATTAAATCTTCATATTTATAGCCTTTTGTATAAACACCTGTTTTCTTTACCACATCCATTGGCTTGGCAACAGACTCTTCTGTAATCATGCCATCTTTGCTCCATAAACTGTCTGCATACGCTCGGTCAAGAGCAGCTTTCAGACTTTCTTCTGCTGTGGAAGGGAATTCTTCTTTTAAAATCTTCATCGCCAACTCATGATCCTCATCCACTGCTTTCAAAGCTTTTAGCATCGCTTTCACAAAGCTTTTGACTGTTTCCGGATCTTTATCAATGGTTGACTTTTTCACACTAAGCACAGAATAGGGATAGTCTCCAAGACTTGTAAAGCTATAAAACGGTTCACCCCATACTCCTTTTTTAACGCCTTCTGTTATTTGCGGTTCTGCCCCATTTGCCATATCTGCCTGACCTGATTCAACGAGCGACACAACCGCACTTGCATCTGCCGGCTCCTCCAGCTTTACATCTTTTTGCGGATCTAATCCTAAATCCATCAACAGCCAGCGAGTCAACAAGTTGGGACTGCCGCCAAACCGCCCTGCTGCAATTGTTTTATTTTTCAAAAAATCTGCCAATCCTTTTTTACTAGTATCTGTTAATGTTTGTTTTGTATCCGCCATTAAATAAACATTTGCCCGGTTTACCACATTCACTACCGATTGAATAGGATCAGAGCTGCCGTTATTCGCCATCTGATTTGATTCTGGTCCTCCAATATTTCCCCATGCATCACCACCTACAACGGAAGTTACATGCGCCCCTCCTGTAGCGGTAATCACTTGTACATCCAATCCTTCTTCTTTAAAATACCCTTCGCGTATTGCTGTATATAGTGGCAAGTAGCCTATTAAATGGACAGGCTCTGCAATAACGATTTTTTTTAGGCCATTTTTAGACTCTCCGTTTGATTTAGCACTTTCACTGGAGCAGGCAGTAAGCAACAGTAAAAAAACAACCGAAATAAGTGATAACAGTTTTATTTTTTTCATAAAATCCCCCTCATTTTTATATTTCTATGCAATACTCCTTTGGTGCTTCGTCCCCTTTTCCATACACTGCAACTCCACTGAATTACTTTCCCTTATCCTCTTTTTCTTCCTTTAAGCAGGATTTTTTCCAGCCATACTGTTCCCAAATACATGACAATCGATAAAATCGATAGAACTACGACACCGACCCAAACTAAGTTAATGTTCATAATTTGGCCTGCATACAAAATCATTCGGCCGATTCCTTGTCTGGAACTAATAAACTCTCCAACGATCGTGCCAGCTAAAGCTAATGCAATATTTATTTTTAAACTGCTGACAATCCAAGGCATGGCAGTTGGAATTACCACTTTAGTAAAAACATGGCGTTTTTTTGCTCCTAATGAAAAAAGCATCTTTTCTAAATCCGGATCAACACTTTTCACACCGCTATGTGCAGCAATGGCTGTTACAATAACAGTCATCATAAAAGCAAGAACGACTTTTGAACTAAAATCAATTCCAAACAAAATGACAAGAACAGGTGCAAGTGCTAATTTCGGCACTGCATTAAAAGCAATTAAATAAGGCTCAGCAATTCTGGAATAAAAGTAAGACCACCAAAAGGAAACACCTAATAATGCTCCAAAAAACGTTCCTAAAATAAAACCAATAATGGTAGATCCTGAAGTATAAAGAAGATCATCCAACAATGTTCCTTCTTCAAAGGCTGTAACAGCTGTATTCCAAATAATTGAAGGACTGCTCCAATAATAAGCATCCATAATCTTTAGCTTTGTCAACAGCTCCCATAAAACAATAAACAATATACCAATCAAAAATTGTCCCACTATAACGAGTCTTGTTAATTTTTTGACTTTTGCCTCTTCATCTTCAATGAATGGCGCGGTTGAAATAGCTTCCTTTGGCTGATGGTGCAATACGATTTGATTTGATTCTCCTGCCATTTTTCATCCTCCTATTTTAAGTTTAGTTGGCTTTATTTAATCCATCCCCTTCATCTTTTAACAGCTCAAATAAGTGTTTCTTTAATGTAATAAACGCTTGGTCCAACAACGTATTTTCATTTCGGGGACGTGCTAAAGGAACAGTCACTTTTTCTTTTATTCTGCCTGGTCTTGGAGACAACACGTAAATTTCATCTGATAAATAAATCGCTTCGTCGATATCATGTGTTACAAAAAGAATCGTCTTTTTAAAGTCAGTCCATATTTGCAGCAGCCACGTTTGCATCAACAGCCGGGTTTGTGCGTCCAAGGCACCAAAAGGTTCATCCAATAAAATAATATCTTGGTCATACAGAAGCGTTCGCATGAGGGCTGCCCTTTGTCTCATCCCACCTGACAGCTCATCTGGATAATGATGCTCAAATCCCCCTAAGCCGTACTTATGCATCAGGGGAACAGCACGATTAACCGCCGCTTTTTTGGATACTCCTTTCATCTCTAAACCTAAAATCACATTTTCCAATATCGTTCGCCAAGGAAGGAGCAGATCTTTTTGTAGCATGTAGCCAACATTGCCGTTTTTTCCGACAATATCTTTGCCATCCAGTAGAATTTTTCCAGTAGAAGGCTTTAATAGACCAGCAATAATATTAAATAACGTAGACTTGCCACAGCCGCTCGGTCCAATAATGCTGACAAATTTCCCTGCTTCTATTTGCATATTGGCATCTTTTAGTGCAAAAACTTCTTTGCCTTCTTTTTTAAAAATTTTGTTTGTATTTCTAACCTCTAATTTGTACATATTTACACCCCTTTTACTGTTTTTTATAAGAAAAGCGCAAGCGCCCTTGCTCATCGACGGAATAAGCTGGACTGAATCGAGTGAGATTTAGGAAACACGAAGAACGTAGTGATTCGATGTTGACTTATCGTAGACGAGGTGAGGGAAGCGTTGAAGTCGATAGGGCGCTGGAGCTAGACACTAATCTAAGTTGTAAAATTTTATACTTTCTTATCTGTTAACAAAAAACAACCGTCAGAATAAATAAGAAGGAAAGCACTTCTTTTTTTCATTCCGACGGTTGTCCTGCTCTCACGCATATGAGTTCAATGAACCAGCCAAATAATCTTCAATTTTTTGATCCAAAATAATAACAGTTCCACTAATTTCTTTAATAGAATCATAATCTTTCAAAATGAGTTCGATCGTAAAATGCAGTCTTTCTGTTAAGTTCTTTTGTAATAAACTCTTGTATTTCTCGATTAATAGACGATCAATGATCTCCGCAAGGTTATCGCTTGAACTCTCTATAATCTCCAATACAGGAATTCGTTTATGTTTGGCAATAATGATAATCTTATTATCAACAATATTAACTTGCTGCTCAATCAAGCCTACCTTAAATATCCCTTGGTTTACTTGATTGTTCTCTTTCATAATTGCCTGTTTTAATTCTCCTAATGTTCGTGGCAGCTGATGAACAATGATCATTATCACCTCCAATGAACAATTGATAGAAAAACGGTTATTTTGATTAGAGGTAACCCCTTCTATTGCAGGTTGTCTCGTTTATCATAAGTATTCACCATTCTAATTATGTAAGTTTAAGAATATTCTGTTTATTAAATAATAGCATATGTTTCTTCCTTATACCTTTAATTTGTAAGAAAATGTAACGTTGTTTTTTCTATAAATAAGGTGGAATTATATTTATTAAGGCATCCTTTTAGAGCTGAAAAGCAGCATAAATAAATTTTATCCCACTCTTAACGGGCAATAAGCCCCCCACTGATGAAAGGTTCATTTTATCTTCTTTTTTCCAGTATTTATCTTCGTTTTTTTGAATTTATCTTGTTTTTTTCATCACTTCACTTTTTTTCCTGTTATTTGGAAGCCACGTGAAATACATATTAGCAATCGCAGATCTGCAGCAAAATTTGCACTTCATGCAACACAGTGCCTTTTTTATTTGTAAAGATTTTTTTGTTGTACATACATATATTTTTAATCTTCTTATTTGTTTAGAATAAACAATTTTAACAGCTATCCGTCTATATGACATTAATTTTTCTAAATTAATTTAATATTCCGCCGATACAATCAACGAACTATACACGTCACGGAGGAGATTATTTGCAAAAAGCTAGAAAATGGATAGGTAGGCCATCTATCTCAAAGAAATTAATTATTTCATTTTTATTTATTCTGATTATACCCGCTTTAACGGTTGGTTTAAGCACTTATCAATCAGCAAAAAGCAGTTTAGAAAGCACTATTTCAACAAGTGCTAAAAGTAATGTAGAGGTACTCGATCAAATCGTTACAACAAAGATACATGAAAAAATGACAGATATCGACTATTTGGCAGATACCTTTAATAGTACTGATTTTTCTCAAGAAAAAACGATTTCTACATTTGATAAACTAAGTCAATATGGGAAAATACATAAAGATGTCGAAACCATTTATATTGGAACTGCTAATGGACAATTTTTAAGTGTACCAGTACGAGGGAAGAGCAAAGATTACGATCCTAGACAAACTGACTGGTTTAAACAAGCAGTGGCACATACCGGAAAAGCAATAATTACATCTCCGTATACGGATACATCAACGGATAACCTGGTGGTAACAGTTGCACAGCAAATGAAAGATGGTTCAGGTGTTGTTGGAATAAATATTGATTTAGATCAATTAATTAAACTAACCAAACAAGTAAAAATCGGAAAAGAAGGATATGCTTATATTGTTGATAACAATAAAGTGTTAATCGCTCATCCTACAGAAAAATTGGGAATAGCGTCAACAGAAGAAAGCATTAAAAAAATCGTTGAAGCCAAAAATGGATCTGGCAGTTTTTCTTACTATTCCAAAGGGATAGACAACGAACTTTTTTTTCGTACAAACAAACTGACTGGTTGGAAAATTGTTGGTTCAATGAATGCAAAAGAAATAGAGGAAGCGAAAGAGAATGTGTTTAATCGAACATTCATCATTTTATTAGCTTCTATCGTGGTGAGCAGTGTTATTATTTACTTCATTATTATTTCCATTACACGCCCATTGTTAAGACTTGTACATTCCTCCAAAGTAATTAGTGAAGGGGATTTAACAGAGAAAATTACGATAAAGAGGAAAGATGAAATTGGACAGCTTGGAGAGAGCTTTAATGAAATGTCTGCTTCTTTGCGTACTTTAATTACAACCGTGGATGCTGCCGTCGACAATGTCGCTTCCTCTTCAGAAGAATTAACAGCAAGTGCTTCGCAAACCAGTAAAGCAACCGAGCATATTACACAAGTAATAGAGGAATATGCAAATGGACAAGAAGTACAGTCGGAAGAAGTAGAAAGAAATGCAGCACAAATGGAAGAAATGAATGCTGGTTTAAAAAGAGTCGCTGCTACGACAGCCACAATTACGCAGGATGCCATTAATTCTACAAAGATTGCCGAATCAGGTGGATCACTTGTGCAGAAAACCGTAGCACAAATGAACTCCATTGACTCTTCTGTAAAAAATGCGGAAATGGTCGTGATGGAATTAGGCAAAAAATCATCTAAGATAACGATGATACTTGAAACGATGAATGAAATTTCTGATCGAACAAATTTATTAGCTTTAAATGCTGCCATTGAAGCAGCTAGAGCTGGCGAGTCTGGAAAAGGATTTGCTGTTGTAGCGGAAGAAGTACGCAAATTATCAGAGCAATCTTCAGCATCTGCGAAAGAAATAGGAACTTTAGTACATGTAATTGTTCAAGACATTAATAATAGTATTGAAACTTTCGGAAAAATGAACAAAGAAGTACAGTCAGGGATGGATATTACTATACAAACGGAAAAAAGTTTCAACATATTATCCAATTCAACAGAAAAAATTTCCGAACACCTAGACGAAATGAACGCTACTGTAGAACAAATGACGATAGGTTCACAGGAAGTATCCGATGGTTTCACACAAATCGCCATCATTTCTAAAGGAAATAATTCCTCATCCCAAGAAATAGCAGCCTCTGCAGAAGAACAGTTGGCATCAATGGAAGAAATCACCGCATCTGCCAATATGCTTGCTACTTTATCAGAAGAATTACAAACATTAATAAAGAAATTTAAAATAAAATGATGTTCAAGAAGACCTGGCCCTTATGTGGACTGTGTCTTCTTTCATCCATATTGCCATTTTTAAAAATTCAACTTGAGAAACCGCGTTCTTTATATATTCACAACCGTTCTTCCTTTTACTTTGCCTGATAAAATTGTTGGCAGTGTTTCTGGAAGCTCTGCTAATGTTGCTTCTTGATAAATAAAATCAGATAAATTAACTGGTTTTAAATCTGTTGCCAATCGATTCCATGCATTCAATCTTTCTTCCATAGAGCAATAAACGGAATCAATTCCAAGCAAATTTATCCCGCGCAAAATAAATGGGAATACACTTGTAGGTACTTCTCCTCCGCCTGTTAATCCGCTGACAGCAACAGAACCATTGTATTTTATTTTACTTAATACAGCAGCCAGCGATTTCCCGCCAACAGGATCAATTGCCCCTGCCCAAAGCTGCTTATCCAATGCTTTTATTGTTCCATTATATACATCGTCACGTGAAATAACTTCCTTGGCACCAAGCTTTGTTAAATACTCTTGATCATTTTTTCCTGTACTTGCTACTACGTTAAAACCTAGCTTCGAAAGCATCGCAACACCAAAGCTGCCCACTCCTCCAGTAGATCCTGTTACAAGCACTTTGCCGTTTTCAGGTTTTAAACCATTATCTTCTAAACGTTGTATAGAAAGAGCGGCTGTTAAACCTGCCGTACCAATAATCATCGCTTCCTTTAAAGATAAACCATCTGGCAATGGCACAATCCAATCAGCAGGAATTCTAGCATACTCGCTAAAACCTCCTGTATGAGAAACACCTATTTCATAGCTTGTTGCAATAACTTTATCTCCTTCTTTAAAACGTTTATCCTCAGAAGAAACCACCACTCCTGCTAAGTCAATGCCAGGAATATGGGGATATGAGCGAACTATTTTTCCATTTGGCGTACTGGCAAGTCCATCTTTATAATTGATGCCAGAATGATAAACTTTTATTACGACCTCTCCATTTGATAAGTCATCAAGAACTACGTCTTTTACTTTTACAGAAAAATCTTCCTCTTTTTTATCTACAACTACAGCTTGAAAAGTAGTTTCCATTTCTATCACCTCGCTCCCATCGTAACAATATAAAAAGAGTTCGTCAAAAAAAAAAATTGCACTATAACAACAGTAATAACAAGGATTATCAGGATCATCTACTAAATTAGCGGTTATGACACAGCTTAAATTTAATAGAATAAAACACCAAACATCCCCCTTTTTTGAAACTTTTTCCTGCATGCTCCGTATAAAAATAACTGGAGGTGGTAGTAAATGAAAAAATATATCCTCATCCCTTGCATGCTGCTTATAATGTTTTTGCTTTTTCCAAAGAACGGACTTGCAGCAGAGTATTCTATTAATCAAGTAAAAATCGAAGCAACTTTACAAAAAGATGGAAATGTACAAGTACAGGAAACACAAACCTATTCATTCGATGGAAAGTTTAACGGGATTACAAGAGAAATTTTTCCGAAAAGCGGTACATCCATTAAAGATTTCCAAGCAAAAGAAAACGGAAAAGTCCTAACAGTAGCAAAGAAAAAAAACATCTACCGCATTTATCGAAAAGGTGCTGATGAATCAATTGTGGTAAACCTTTCCTATATGATCCAGAATGGGGTAGATGTTTATTCAGATGTCGCAGAGTTTTATTGGCCATTTTTTGATAATAGAAATCCAGCTACTTACGGAAATTTTACTGCTGTCATTCATCCTCCTTCATCTACAAAGGATGTCATTGCCTTTGGCTATGAAGAAGCCTTTAAAACGGAAAAAGTTTTGCCAGATGGTTCTGTATTATTTAATTTGGGCAAAGTTCCATCTGAGGAAAATGGAGATATTCGTGTAGCATATAACGCTAGTCTTTTTTCAGATGTTCAAAATATCCAGCCTAAAAGAATGAAAGAAACGATTCTTGCAGAAAAAAACAACATGCTAAAAGAAGCAGCTGTACATGCCCATAAAAAGGAAAAACTATTTTTATTTGGATCGATATTGCTTCTGCTTTTATTTATTATTCTTTTCGGAACGATGTATATGCTTTTATTAAAGGAACGACATAAAAAGGCAGATGTACTGCGGAATATCCCAACATCCTTTTCTGCTCCAAAACAAATAATGAGCCTGCCTGCTACTATTTTTTATACTAATAATGGAAAGCTGCCTGCAGAGGCAATGGGAGCTGCTTTATTAGACTTATTAAGAAAGGGAATCATTGAAAAGATAAATGAAAATTCCTTCCGGCTCGTTTCTCGACCAAAGGACAGTAAGAAACACGAACAACTATTGATCGATTTTTTATTTTATTCAGTTGGAAAAAACGGAGAGTTTCATTTTGATGATTTAAAAAAATATATCAATAAGAAGAAAAATCATCAAAAGTATCATTCTTATCAGATGAAATGGACCCAAGCAGTCAAAGAAGAATGGAAATATTATGCATTATATGAAAAAAGCAAAAAAACAAATGGCTTTTTTGCCAGTATAACTGTTCTGCTAATGCCATTCTTATACTTTTTTCCTGCTTATCAGCTGTTTGTTTTAGCATTTGGAAACATCCTTTTAATCATCTCTTCCCTTCTTTTTGCTCTATTGTATCGCCCAAAAACATATGAAGGGTTAGAAATTTACCATCAATGGAACGTTCTGCAGCAAAACTTTCACCAAATAACAAAAAATGAATGGGAAAAGCTTTCAGAAGAGGAAAGAATTCGCATCTATATATATGGGTTGGGCATAAACAATAAAAATATTACACGGAAAAATGAAGCCTTAGCCAAATCAATAACTTTCCCAAAAATAAATATAACGCAGCAAACCTCAGAATACAGTGGGGTTGATCTATTTACCATCTATTATTTTGGCACCCTTGCTTCCACCAATTTTTATGATGCCAATAAAATAATGAAAAAAACGATGCATGGAAGCTATAGCGCCAGCTCAAGCTCTATCAGCAGCAGTGGTGGCGGAGGTGTAGACGGCGGCGGCGGAGGTTCAGGTGCTTTTTAATAAAGTGCAGCTTCCATCAGTGGGGGTTTTTCCTCATCCCCCACTGATGGAAGCTGCACTTATCGGACCTTCACGGGCAGTTATCCCCCACCTAGATTCCTCGATTTCTCGGCATCTTGAGGGGGGCTTACTGCCCGTTAAGAGTGGGATAAAAATAGGATTATATTTTTTTAAAAAAGGCTCCTATTAGTCGGTGAAAATTACCAACTAAAGAAGCCTTTTTCTTTATCTCCCTCTAAGTTGTTCAATAACTGCCATTACATCTTCATCACCTAAATTGTTTGCAAGTGCTTTTTGAAATGTCCCATTGGCAGACTCTCCTATTGGCAGCAATTCATCTGTTTCACTGGCAAGACGCAAATCTTTTGCCATATGCTTTAAAGCAAAAGCAGCAGGAAATTCATTTTGTAAAATACTTGGAGTTTTCATTTTTGAAATAGCTGTTCCCACTGCACTTTCAGAAATAATAGTCAGCATATCTTCTGTTTTAATGCCTTGATTTTGCGCAAATAAGACAGATTCTGCTATTCCTTGCACGGTAATGCCCAATAATAGATTAATCGCTAATTTAGCATTGCTTCCTGCCCCAGAATCTCCTAAATACAAAGACATTTTACTCATAGGCTCGAATAAAGATTTTACTTGTTGATACGTCTCTTCTTCTCCACCAGCCAATACAATTAATGTTCCATCCTTAGCTGGCTGCACACTTCCTGAAACAGGTGCATCTAAAAATGCAATATCTGCTTTTTTTGCTGCCGCAAATAATTCCTTTGATGTCTTGGGAGAAACAGTGCTCATATCAATAAAAACCTTGCCTGATCCTGCCAATTCAAAAAGATTATTTTCAGAATATAAGCTTTTTACTGCTGCATCATCTGACACCATAGTAAAAATAACATCACTTGTTTTCACCAGCTCTTGCACGCTTTCTGCTTGAGTAGCACCTTGTTGAACAAGTGCTTCTCCTTTTGAAGCAGTCCGGTTATAAACTTTCACCTTTAATCCAGCTTTTATTAAATTAGAAGCAATCGGTATTCCCATATTTCCAAGTCCAATCCAGCCTATATTCATCCCAATATCCCATCCTTTCCTATATTAATACCCAACTATAAGAATAGCATATTTAATACCACTAATAGTAGGCTTTCACTTCCATCTTTTTGAATATTCTATTAACTTTTCGGACTATGTTCCTTCTGTACAGAAGGAATGGAAGATGAGCAGGAAATGGTAATGAGCATCCGGGCGGCGAACAATTAGAAAAGCAAACGTTTGCCGACAGCCTTATTTCTTATATTCTTTTAAACAAAATATTATTTTCTAAATGAATATGATCGAATGTCTCAGATTCCAATTCTTCTAATTTTAAGTAAGTTAATGTATAGGTATTGCAGGCATTAGGCGGAAGCTGATAATCATTTGTGGCTTGACGGATTTTCTTCAGCAAATCCCCTGCTGCATCATGATCCTTTTCTAAATGCGCAATTTCTTTTTTTGCTTTTGTTCGTGCTTCTTGGGAAGCACTTTGATCATATTCTATGATATGGGGGAAAATGATTTGCTCTTCATCCAATAAATGCTGTTCCAATTCATCTCTCAAAAGAAAAAAGAAATCATAAACCTCTTTTAAATGAGCATCTCTTTCGCCATGCACCCTGTATACTTTTGCTACATATACACTTAATTCTTCTAATACTTCTCTTGTATATTGATGATATTTCTCTGTAATATACTGAACTAACTTAGTAAGTGGACTGTTCATCCAATCCGTATCATTTGTTTGTGTATATTTTTTATACATCTCATTTATTTGACCTAATATATCATTCTTTGTTAATTCCTTCTCTAGCAATACTTCTCCAATCGGACGGTTTCCTCCACAGCAAAAATCAATTTTATATTGTTTAAAAAGCTTGCTTGCAGCTGGAAATTTAGTAACAATATCACCTGTATTCATCGATTCATGAAAAACGAAACTCATTTTGAACATCTCCTTTTTTAGAATACCTTTAGTATACGGATGGCAAATCATTCACAATAGGATTCAAATCACATTTTACGAATTTTTATGTTATACTTTTAATAGCTTTTCACGTTTATCACACTCTTAACGGGCAGTCCCCCCACCTCAAGATGTTGAGAAATCGGGGAAGCTAGGTAGGGGATAACTGTCCGTAAAGATCCGATAAGTGCAGCTAACCATCAGTGGTGGATGAACAAAACCCCCACTGGATGGAAGGTTCACTTTATCATTGTGAATAGCTGAACAATAATATTCGAGGTGAATATAATGGAGACAACGGCACTTGATCGTTGTGCAAAAAGAGTTCCTATTTTCCATGCTTTATCTGAAGAAGAAATTAATAAAATAACCAAAATGGTCACCCATAAACAATATAAAAAAGGACAATTACTTTTAAATGAAGGAGAAAAGTCGGATACATTATTTATTATTCATAGCGGAAAAGTGAAGCTTTCAAAATTAACGATCAATGGAAAAGAACAAATACTTCATTTGTTAATAAAAGGCGATTTTTTCGGGGAAATGCATCTTTTTCATGAAAAGGAAAAAGCCAATTTTAGTGCTTATGCAATGGAAGATACAAAAATTTGTTTTCTGGCCAAAGATGATTTCGATGAGATTATGCTGAAAAATCCCGCTATCTCTATTAAATTATTAAAAACGATTACAAAAAGATTGTCCCATACAGAAGACTTAGCTCAAACTCTAGCAACAAAAGATCCTGAAGTGAGAATCGCTTTTTTATTAGCAGAGTTCTCCGAAAAGTTTGGAAAAAAAGGAGAAAATGGCATTCTAATTGATTTGCCTTTTACAAGAGAAGAAATTTCCAGCTATGTTGGATTGACCCGAGAAACAATCAGTCGCAAACTAAGCAAGTTTGTAGACTCAGGGTTTTTGACACTTAAAGGAAACAAACAAATATTAATAAAAGATCCTGCTATTTTTAAAGAGTGGGGTTGATTTCCCACTCCCTTGCTGACTTAGAAATAATCCAATAGTAATGAAATCAATAAGCCTAAAGCAGAGATAAGTCCAGTAATGGAACCTCCTTCTTCGAATGCTTCTGGCATCATGGTCGATCCAACCATCGCAATAATTCCACCGCCTGCAAAAGCACCAATTGCAGCCATTACTTCTTCTGAAGCATGATCGAGAAATAAATACCCACCTAATGAGCAGAAGGTGGAGATGATGAGTACAGCACTCCACAAAGAAAATATTTTCCCCCTAGAATAATTGCTTTTTATTAATCCAGATGTGCTAGATAAACCTTCCGGAATATTGCTAATAAAAATGGCAATAACAAGCAGAAAACTGACCGTATGATGACCAATTAAACTATATCCAATCATAATGGATTTTAAAATAGCATCCATTACGGTTCCAATAAAGTGAACCTTCCATCAGGGGGGGTTCCTTCATCCCTCACTGATGGTTAGTTGAACTTATCGGACCTTTACGGGCAGTTATCCCCCACCTAGCTTCCTCGATTTCTCGGCATCCCCGAGGTGGGGGTCTTACTGCCCATTAAGAGTGGGATAAAAATCGCCAAACCCGATTGCTTTCCCTTTGTACTTCCTGCAGATCTTTTTCTATTCTGCGCACCTTTTTTTGAGATAATCATATCTAAAATGGTAAAAACAATGGCACCTATTAAAAACCCAATTGAAGTTGGGAAAATACCGCCGCTTTGCGCAGAGTCTTCCAATAATTCATATGTAGATGCTCCAATTAATACACCTGTTCCAAATGCCATAATAAATCCAATAATCCGCTGTTTAATCGGCAAAAAAATGGCAGCTATCGCTCCTAATAAAACAGCTGAACCTGATATTCCTCCCCACATTACAGCACTCCACATACTAGTTCCCTCCTATTAATCTAGAAATGTCTTTTTCTATTAATTATTAGAATAGCTTGATATGCTTATCATTCTCTTTATTTGTTTATATAAAACATTTCCAAGAAGAGGCTGTCCCAAAAGTTTTATACTTTTGGGACAGCCTCTTTTCGCTTGAATAAGGTCTAATACCGTTCTTGCTTTTAGAATTATTGTTACTGTTAGAATGAAATACACGTATTAGCTTCGACCGTGATTCTACTTTATTTTTTCTTTACTTTGAAAAGAAATTTGACTTTAGTTGTCCATTCTAAAACTTTTTTTATTTCTATTTTAAATTTTTTATGCTTCATTTATACTCACTTCCTTATTTTACTAAAGTTATTCTAATGCATGATTAACATTCAACTAGAAAACTTCGTAGTATATTTTATGAGACCATCCATAAACTTGACAGTTTAAATCTCTTAATGATTTAGCACAATTTTGTATATAGATGTTATTCTCCTCCATCATACAATCTTCATTTTTTAAGAAAAACCACTAGTATATTTATTTTATTTAGGTTATCATTAAAAAAACTTAACAAAACAAGGTGATTACACATGGATACATACGATTTAAAAATAATAAATCTATTAATGGATAATGGAAGAATGAAGTGGGCCGATTTAGCTGCCGAAGTTGGAATGTCTGCTCCTGCAGCTGCGGAACGTGTTAACAGGCTGATAGAACAGGGGGTCATAACACAATTTAATACAATCATTGATGCTGAAATAGTTGGCTGTGAATGTACTGCGTTTGTATCCGTTTCACTGGAACATCCGAAATACAGAGATGCTTTTATTACCATTGTTCATCAGTTGGCAGAAGTTCAGGAATGCCACCATATTGCAGGGGAAGATGATTATTTGCTGAAAATACGCTGTAAGAATACAAAAGATTTAGATCGAGTAATCAGTCATGAACTTAAAAGTGTGGAGGGGGTTTATCGTACCAAAACTACGATTGTGATGGACACATTAAAAGAAACCAATAAATTGCCTTTGCAGCCTCACAAATTTCGAATGGAGTGAAAGAATGAATGAGTACCGCATTTTTTATAAAAGGACTTATTTTGGGAATATCGATCGCAGCACCTGTAGGCCCCATTGGCGTTCTATGCATTCAAAGAACATTAGTGCAAGGACGACTGTCTGGATTTATTTCAGGATTGGGGGCAGCAACCGCTGATGGCATTTATGGCTTGATGGCAGCGTTCGGATTATCGGTTATTACTCATATTTTAATAGGCTATCAGTTTTGTCTTCAACTAGCAGGGGGATGCTTTCTCCTTTATCTTGGAGCTAAAACTTTGCTTGCTCAGGCTGCTTCTCCTCATTCTACAATCGAAAGAAAAAATATCTTTACTAGCTATTTTTCTATACTCCTTCTGACTTTAACAAATCCGATGACCATTTTTTCTTTTTTTGCTATTTTTTCAGGATTAGGCATTACGACATCACAGCAGAACGTTTCTTCCGCTCTTTTTTTAGTAGCCGGTGTTTTTTTAGGCTCTGCCTGCTGGTGGTTCCTATTAAGCTTAACAGTTAACTTTTCTCGTGAACGAATGATACCGCACTTAGGGCTAATAAACAAATGCTCCGGCGCCATGATTATTTTGTTTGGGCTTTTATCCATTGCGAAAGTTCTTTCATAAAGTAAACTTCCATCAGTGGGGGTTTTTCCTCTTCCCCCACTGATGGTTAGTTGCACTTATCGGTGAAAAGGAATCGAAGTCCGATAAGACCAGGTAGAAGTTTCCATCGTGCCAAAGGATTAAGAGCTAATAAAAATGGATGGAATCAAAAAGCGGCATTATAGAATTTAAAATAAAATAGGATATTAAGGGTATGTAAAAATTAGGAAAACATACCCCGGGCATCTTATTGCCTTTTTTAAGATCCTAATTATTGGATCCCCCTATTAAAAGAAATACCCATTTGTTTGGAGAGGTGTCCGCTCGACTCCTACGGGAATAGCGAGACAGACGAGACCCCACAGGAGCAAAGCGACGAGGAGGCTCGGCGCTCGCCCTGTGGAAAGCGAGCGGTAAGCCTCGGAGAACAGAACGAAAATCCTTACTTCCTATTTAGTTGCTAATTTTCCTTTTTTTTGAAGTTTAGCTTGATGACATTGCCACCTAGCTTCCTCGATTTCTCGGCATCCCCGAGGTGGGGGTCTTACTGCCCATTAAGAGTGGGATAAAGTAAACTTCCATCAGTGGGGTTTTTCCTCTTCTCCCACTGATGGTTAGTTGCACTTATCGGACCTTTATGGGCAGTTGTCCCCCACCTAGCTTCCTCGATTTCTCGGCATCCCCGAGGTGGGGGTCTTACTGCCCATTAAGAGTGGGATAAAAAAAATCCGAGGGACAAATTCCCTCAGATTTTTTAGTTTTTGCCCCCATTCCAAATTCAAGGCTATTCCCGAAATCTCTTCTTAAGCAGTATGCCTTCCACGCAATGTCCATATTTGGTAAACCATCATTAATGATTTAATGATCGTTAAATAAGTAAGTGTAATCCATCCAGTCATTAAATATGGCTTAATTGTTTCCTGTACATTGGACGATGTTAAGAACTCTCTGAAATGAAAGCATGAATATCCTCCAATTAAAATAAGGATGATTCCCAACAAAACTCCTTGTGTTAATTTGCTCCTTGTTTTCCCCGCTTCTGCAGCATACTGGTTTGCCCATCCATCTTTTTTATTTGCCGATAATTTCCCTAGCCATACTTGGCTAAACGTCATTAAATTTACCCATAAATACAACTCGGGACTAATAAGCAAACCTGCTAAAATAACATCAATTGTTCTGTGCATTGGCGTTTTAATTGCAAGAATCATATTTAACACGGATGCTAGACCAACTGGTATCAGCCAAACCCATGACCAATAGTATTGATCTGTTGCAAGCGCTACCACTAATAGAGAAAAGAATAGAACTCGAACCACTAAATCAGAAAGAAGCTTTAGTTGATTTCGCCAAATTTTCCCTTTATGTCTTGTTTGTACACTTAAATCTTTATTCGTAAGCAAATCCACTGTACCTGAATTCCATTTATTACGCTGCTCACGAAAAGTATGATACGATCTCATTGCATCCACAAAACATCTTCCCTTAGGACTTATCAATGTTTTCCAGCCAGATTTTTGCAGCTGCCATGTCAATAGCATATCTTCCACATCACTATCATTTTGCCATGGACCATCTAATTTATTATGATTGACTACCTCCTGCAATGCCTCTGGTCTGAAAAGTGTCGCCTGGCCGCCAAGCACATAGGTGCTTCCCCCATGATATTGAAGATCAAGCAACCAGCTTGCCATATCTTGTTTTTGCTGATGCGTCCACCAGCGTGTAATCGGTCCCCCATATTCTCCACTTTCTACTTTTTCTTCATAATACACATCATGCTTGGAAAGAAGGCTTTTCTTTTTTGGCATACGCATTGTATATTTCGCCATAACTCCACCGATATTACGGGCACTCATTAAGCCATCCCATAAATATGTTAAACAACTCGGGGCAAGCCGGCTGTCTGCATCCATCCCTAAAACGGCCTTAATACTTTGTTTATATAACTCTTGATGCTCTGTTAACTGATTAATATCATAAATATCAAGCAAATCTCCATAAAGCAGCTTCCAACCAGCATTTAATGCTCCTACTTTACGAAGTTTATTATTTTCGGTCACAATAACTTTTACATTTAGGTTGAATTCTTCCCCGGCAATTATGGCTTTTTCTTCTGTTCTATCTGTACAATTATCCGCAATAACATATACATCCAAATCAACACCTTTAGGAAGCAATTGATCATTTAGACCTGCTAAACAATCCCTTATGGATTTTTCTTCATTATGAGCAGGAATCAATGCAATAATTCTTGGCTTCATATAAGATTTTTTTACACCAGGCATGCTGTAAAATGAAATACTCCCTTTTTCTTTCGTTATTACCGACAAACATTTCACCATCTTTCTTCATATTCGTCCAATTATTTGTTCTTTAAAAAGAACGTTTTCTCAAAAAAATATACACCTTTAAAATTAGGTGTTTTAATATTTGCATTGTTCTTATTTAAGAACATATTATCATTTGGCCACTGTCTCGTCAATTTAAATATTAGGAATAAATAAAGAAATTTCAGTGTTAAATTAATGCATAAAAAATAACTCTATTTTGTTCTATTTTGTTCTATTTTGTTCTATTTTCAATACGATTGGCATATACTAGTTTAATTATTCGTTATAACGAACAATATTTTCTTCTTTTGATTAAATAAACAAAAAAAAGAAGCCTATTCTCCCTAACAACGAGCAGAGAACATACCTCTTCTTCCTTACACATTATTTCCAGCTGTCTTTTAGCTGCCAAGCTGTTAGATTTTTTATTTCAGCAGCTCCATTTTCTGCTGTAATTTCTATTCCAGCTCTTTCTTCTTTTGGATAGATGCGGCTTGTCAACGTTGCTTCTCCATCATTAACAAATATCTCAATGGATGATCGATCGATAAATATTCGTAAGGAAAGCTCTTTAGAAGAAGCTAATTTTGTGCTTCTTACTCCATCTTTTTCTTTTCCATAAGCAGAACAATCCAGTGTAAGCTTTTGCGTCGTTTTATTATATTGAAGGGTTAAAAATTCACTTTCACTTCCAATAAGATTTACTCCAATCTTCTCCGCTTCGGTGCCATTTAAATCAAAGACAGCCTTCACTTCCAGCAATGCGTCTTTTGCTTCGTAAATATAGCGGTCTGCTATTGATTTATTTTGTAAGGCAGGATAAGCAGTCTCACGCAATTGAACTAGTTCTTCTACAGGATTCATCAAGAGCTTTCCTTCATTGCTTAACGTTAAAACCCTTGGAAGTGTAAGTGCACCAGCCCATCCATCATTTTTCGTCGGCATGTTTGCTTCCCACATATCCATCCAGCCAATAGCAATGCGGCGACCTTTATCATCTAATAAGGTTTGAACCGCATAAAAGTCATGCCCATTATCTAATTCCGTAAATTCCCCGTATACAAACTCATTTGTTTCATAGCTATATTCCCCAACTAAAGAACCTGTCTGGAAAAGATTTTGATAGCGATCTTCTTCTGCTTCCATCCCTTGCGGAGAGAAAAGCAGCACATATTTTCCATCTAATTCAAAGAAATCCGGACATTCCCACATAAATCCAAGCGTACCATCACTTTGCGCAAGCACGCCGATATACTCCCATTTTCTTAGATCAGGAGATTTATATAGAATAACTCTCCCTGTTTCATTTTTCGTAGCGTTTCCTAAAATCATATACCATTCGTCATTATGCTTCCAAACCTTTGGATCACGGAAATGATGCGAGCTATCTGTTGGCGGCTCCGCGATAACTGGATTTTCTCCCACCTTTTCAAAAGAAATGCCGTCCTTGCTTACCGCAATATTTTGATTTTGGAAAAACGTATCTTTTTCTTTATCAATATAATGATGACCAGTATAGATAAGCGTTAATTCCCCGTTATTATCAACTGCACTTCCTGAAAAACAGCCGTCTTTATCACAAGCATCCCCTGGAGCTAATGCAATCGGCAGATGTTCCCAGTGGACAAGATCCTTAGATTTTACATGCCCCCAATGCATCGGTCCCCAGTTTTCATCATAAGGATGGTGCTGAAAAAACACATGATACTCTCCATTAAACTGAATCAAGCCGTTCGGATCATTAATCCAATTAGCAGGTGCCATTATATGATAGCCTAATCGATATTGGTTGTTCATTTTCTTTGCTGTTTCTAAAATCGCGTCTTCTGCTTTTTTTAAATTGTTTGTCTGCAACATATATTTTCCCCCTAAATGGTTTTTATCATAACGTCTTTTTGACGGGCATTTTTTGTATTTTTCCGTTCATTAAGCAATGTAAACATAGAGATAGTCGTAAAGACTAATACAAGAAGTCCCATTACTAAATAAGTATGACGGAAACCAATGCTATCGTAAAGTCCTCCGGCAATTGGTGATAGAATAGATGCACCTACTTGAGAAGCAAACTGGAAACCTACTAGATAAAGAACAGACGATAAACGTGTATCAAAGTTTGCTGCTAAATATTTAAAAATGGCAATTAACATAATTGGCAATTCTAGTGCATGGATTAACTTCATGGTTGAAATGCCGACTGGGCCGATAACAATGCCTGAACCAATAATTCGGAATGCCATTAATAATCCTGCAAGAATTAAACTGTTTTTCGCCCCTACTTTATTCACCACATAAGGTGCAAGGAACATCATACCCGCTTCCAAAAATACTTGAAATGAGTTCAAATAGCCAAACACTTGATTTCCTAAAGCTTCTGATGAAAATAAAGAAGAATAATAGATAGGAAACTGCTGATCATATACACTATAAACACAGGTTACCCCAATTACATATAACATTAAAAACCAAAAGTCTTTTAAAAGGAACAACTGTCCTACATCTTTCAAACCTATAGAATCCGCTTTCAAAATTTCCTGTTCTGTCATCTCTACTCTTACTGATAGAATAATAGCTACTAAAATAATAGCTGAAACAGAAGCTACCCAGAAGTTAATGTTCGGATTGATGTTAAATAATTGACCTGCAAAAAAAGTTGCTGCAGCCCATCCTAAGGAACCCCACATTCTTGATTTTCCATATTCAAAGTCATATTTACGACTAATTTTTTCTATATAAGACTCAATTGCTCCAATACCAGCTAAAAAGGAAATTCCTAAATATAAACCGCCAACAATGGCACCAAGTGTTACGTTATATTGCAGTAATGGACCATATACATAAATATAAAACGGACCAACAAATACAAGCAGGATGCTTATCACAAATAATATATGCTTTTTTAAACCTATTTTATCCGAGATATAACCATAAAGCGGCTGCATACACAACGCAAAGATAGCGTTTACAGAAAAGATTATGCCAGTTTCTGCACCATTTAAATTTATTTCCTGTCCTAACCAGATGGAGAATAAAGAATAGCTCGATGACCAGGTAAAAAAGAAAAAGAAAAAATACGCACTAAGTTTCCAATACAGACTATTTGAACTTTTCATATTTGCTGCTCCCCCTTTTTAAAATTAAAATCATGAACCAAAATTTACCTGAAAGCACTTTCAATGTTATTTTATGTTAACCGGTTTCATAAGTCAATCCTTTTTATGTCAACCGGTTTCATATTTTTAAAAACAGTACTTTTTCACTAGAAAAGCGCAAGCGCCCTTGCTCATCTACGGAAAAAGCTGAGGTTCACAGGATGTGGCGTTCTTAATTTGTGTACCTTAAGTGAGATAAAGGAAACACGAAAAGCGCAAGCGTCGATGTTGACTACGCAAGCGAGGTGAGGGAAGCGTTGAAGTCGATAGGGTGCTTGCGCTAGACACTTCTCTGACTTCCAAAAACTTATACTTTCTGGTGTATGAAATAATGTAATTACCATTAATAAACACAAAAAATCCCCAGCGACTTCAAGTAAGATAAAAGTACCTGACGGGGAACTTCAATCTAACCACCCACACACTGTATATCGGAGGTTGAAGTCACATGGGACTACAAAACAGTATCATATTCAAGGTAAAAAAGGAAGTCGTTTTCGTGATCAACTAAGAGGAGTAAATCTCGAACAAGTATTAATTGTAGCCATAGATGCAGCGAAACTGCATCAAAAAGCCTTAATCTGTAACTATTTTGGCGATGTAATTGAAAAACCCTTTTTCTTTTCAGTAAATGCAAATGGTATATCTCTTGGTCGAGGTGAGATCGGAACAACTTTCTGGAGGCTCTAAGACCTCGGAGATCAGCATTATCCGCCTCGTCCTGTAAATGCGAATTGTACGTTAATGTAATAAAAAGATTGTACTCATGCCAGATTGCATCCCTACAGTATTGAAACGAGGTTCACTACTTCAGACTTGAGAAGTGGTGGTTAGCTTTCATAGAGTTTCCTGTCAGTTGCTTTCATCATTATCCATTAATTGGTAATACAATAGGATAGGCGTATTTGTCTTACCCCAAAAAATAAAAAAAGTATTTGACATAGTACGCTTATCTTATAAAAAATGCGATTCTGCTTATTGAGAATCGCACCAAATTGCTGCCTTATTAAAATGTTAATCACCAAGCTAATTAGTGCTACGTTGTTTTTCTTAATAGGAGTTTTACCGGATGCTTTACCTGCAAAGGTTTATCACTGAAATCTCCGTCCATTTGCTTCAATAAAATCTCTACCGCTGATTCTGCCAAAAGCCTAATTGGCTGCTGAATCGTTGTCAAGTCAGGAAATAAACTTTGGCTTGTTTCTGTACCATCATAACCAATTACCTTAATATCTTGGGGAATTTTTTTTCCTCTTGCTTTCGCTTCACTTATAAATGAAGCAGCAAAAAGATCATTGCTGGCAAAAACCCCATCCACATCAGGAACTTCATCTAAGATTTTTTTTGCTACCTCATGATGACTCTTCTGATTAAACGTTTCATGTATTTCATAAGTTATAGGGTTCTGTCCGTTTTTCTTCATTACATCTTCATATGCTCTTCTTCTTAGCATGGCAGGAGTTGCAAAATCTACTGGCCCATTTATATGTAAAATTCGCTTACACCCTTTTGATGCCAACAGTTCAGTCGCCAGTTTCCCCCCTTCATAATTATCGGAGCTGACTATCGGAATATTTTCAGACAACGTCCGGTCTATGGCCACTACGGCTAAATGCTGCTTTTGATAATCCAGAATCCCTTGATTATGTGTTCCCACAATGATGCCATCTACTTGGTTGCGCATCAGCATATCTAAATATTTCTCCTCTTTTTCTATATCATTTAAGCTATTGCAAAGAAGCACTTTATAATTGATAGAAGCACATACATTCTCAATTTCAAATGTAAGCTCGCCAAAAAATGGATTGGTTGTCGTTGGAATAATCAGACCAATTACATTGGTTCTTTTATTATATAATGACCTGGCAAGTTCATTTGGATAATAATTCAGCTCATTCATCGCTTTGTATACATTTTGTTTTGTTTTTTCTCCAATATAGCCTCTATTATTTAAAACACGTGAAACGGTTGTTGGTGAAACACCTGCCAGTTTTGCCACATCCTTGATTTTTGGTTTCATATAGTTCCTCCGTTTAATTGCCGCAAAATTTATGTCTATTCTTCATTATATAATATAATTTCAAAAAAGAATGCACGATTCCATTTGTATAGCGGCTAAGGTAATATATTTAATAATAAACACAATTCACGCATTTGTATACGCTTACTTTTTGATTCTTTAAGAGCATTTAGAATCTATATTTTCTGCCTTTTCGTCGTTTAGAACATTTATTAAGGATCTTCCCAATGTCATCAAGCTAAACTTCGAAAAAATGGAAAATTATTTAAGGAGTAGGGATAAGTGTTAGGTTTTTCCGAGGCTTACCACTCGCTTTCCATGGGGCGAGCGGTAAGCCTCTCCAAACGAACAATTTTTATATTAATACAATTTATGGATTCTTAAGTTGATGACATTGGGATCTTCCCTCTCCTTTACGCTTATTAAAGACCTGATTTCTCCCAACTTGTCCTTCCCCCTGGTTCCCTTTCCCACCCACACTATCCAAACTAAAGAGTGAACCTTCCAAAAGGAAAATTCACTCTTCATCTTTGCTTTATATACAGCTTCTATTTGCCAACTGCTGCTCCATCACTTCGTGGATCCACACCGCCATATAAAAAGCCTTGTTCATCAATTAATATTGCATTTGCATGGCCCATGATTCCGTCAAATGATTCGACGCAATTCACAATATGACCAACTTCTTGCAGTTTTTCTAGTACATTTGATGATACTCTAGATTCGATTTTTAATTCTTGTGTTTTTTCTCCCCATGTTCGTCCCCAGACAAATCTTGGTTCACTAATAGCCTCTTGAGGGTCCAGTCCGTAATCAAGCATCCTTGTTATCAGCAAAGTCTGCGTTTGTGACTGTCCTTCTCCCCCTTGTGTGCCGTATAAAACATAAGGTTTATTCTCTTTAAATGCCATAGCAGGCATCAATGTATGAAACGTTCTTTTCTGAGGCTCCAATGTATTTACATGATTGGGATCCAAAGAAAAAAATGAACCTCTATTTTGCAGCGTAATTCCTGTATCTCCTGCAACTATCCCTGAACCGAATTCGAAGTATAAGCTTTGAATAAAAGACACAGAATTTCCGTCTTTATCAACGACTGCCGCATGTGCCGTATCACTGCCAACAGGACGAGAGTCAAAATCAATTGTACGTTCAAAGGAAATAGAATCTGCCATTTCTTTTGCATAAGCCTTGCTTAACAATCGTTCTAATGGGATTTCATTATATTCAGGATCGGTAAGATAATCGTTTCGGTCTTGGAAGCTCCTTTTTACTGCTTCCACAAGCAATTGGTAATATTCAAAAGAGCCATAAGGGATGGAGGAGAAATCAAAATTCTCCAATATATTCAATATCATTAAACCAACAAATCCTTGAGAGTTTGGAGGAACTTGATACATCGTATATTCCCGGTACGTACTGGATAAAGGCTCGTTCCAATCTCCTTTATGTGCAGCAAAATCGGCCAATGTTAAGTAACCACCTTTTTCCTGCAAGCTGGAAATTATGCGTTTTGCAAGCTCTCCTTTGTAAAAATCATCTCTTCCCTTATCTGCTAATTGCTTTAATGTAAGAGCTAAATCTTTTTGAACAAAGCGAGAAAACTTATTAGGGACTTTTCCATCTGGCAGAAAGACTTCCGCTGTTTCTTTATTACGCTTTAACAACTCGACACTTTTTACCGTATTTTCATATTGATCATTGGATAGCGGAAAGCCTTTTTCTGCATATTCAATAGCCGGCTGCAATACTTCTTCGAGTGTCATGCTTCCATATTCGCTTATCACAGCATTCCAGCTGTCTACCATGCCCGGCACCGTTATGACACTTTCAATTCCTCGAAACGGAATGCTCTCTTTTCCTTTGTACGTCTCTCTTGTAATATTAGCACCAGATCGCCCACTGCCATTATAGGAGCGCACTTTTCCATCTTCCGCTTTATAGGTCAACCAAAAGGAATCCCCACCAAGTCCAGTCATATGTGGATAAACAACTGCTAAGCAAGCACTGACTGCTACAGCAGCATCAAATGCATTGCCGCCTTTTTCTAAAATCTGTTCCCCTGCTTGGGAAGCTAAATAATGAGGGCTGACAACCATTGATTTTGTGCCGACTATCACTTTATTCAACTACTGTTTCCTCCTTTTTTAACATGCCAATAGTATTTAATGGTTTTTCTTCAGATTTATTTTTATCGTTAGTAAACATAAATAATACGGCACCGATGATTAATAATCCTCCTGCTAAATAGAAACCAAATTCAAGACTTCCAGTTTTGTCAGCAAAATACCCAGTAATATACGGTGCAAAAATGGATGAAAGCATACCACTGAAGTTGAAGAATCCGTAGACTCTTGAATACATGGACTGTGGTGTAATATCAGCCATATAAGAAATTAAAACTGGATCAAGTGCTAATTTTCCAAGCAGCCCGTACATGCATAAACCAACGATTAAGAAAGAATAATTATCTGTATAAGGGATGGCAAATTGACAAATTGCTCCTGCTAAAGCTAGTCCAATAATAAGCGGTTTTTTACTTTTAATTCTGTCTGATAAAAATCCGAATAGGATTGCTCCTGGAATCGAAGCCCACGGCACTAATGAGGAGATAATGCCTGTTTGCGACGCTTCTATGTCTCGAGCTGTTTGCAAATAATATGGCAGCCATGTCAACATTCCAAAGAAGCCATATAAAGAACAAAAGATGAGGATATAGACAAAAATATGATTCTTTGTGAAAATTTTCTTCATTTCTACTTTTTCTTGTACATGAACAGCCTGTTTCTTTTGCTTATGTGAATCATCTCGAACAAATAGTGCAATTAATATACCAATAATAATCGTAGGGATAGCAAACACATAAAATGGGAACTGCCAGCCTTTATTTAATGAATACGTAAAATAACTAGAGGACATAAATCCTAACGAAATACCGAATGCCATACCGCTGTTTATTAGAGCAGCTACAAGTCCGCGATATTTTTTAGGTGTAATAGTAGAAGATATTCCATATTGTGACCCATAATAGGTTCCTTCCCCTAAACCAGTTAAAGCTCTCATCATTAAAAAGATGCCAAATGTTGTGGAAGCACCACTTAAATAGGTACCAACACCAAAAACGATAAATCCAATTACGAGTACTTTTACACGACCAAATTTATCAGCAAGGAACCCTGTTGGAATCTGCATAAATGCATATGCAGCAAAAAAGACGGTTGCCATTAATCCTAATTGGGATTTATCTAAATTCCATTCTTCACCAATACTTCCCATAACAGGTGACAAAATATTCCGATCCGCATACATAAATACCCAGCCTAGAAAAAATAAAAAGATAACGAGTGCAGGATGTGTTTTTTTCATTTTATAGTCTCCTTTTCTGAAAGTTTAAACAATCGTAACATGATAACTTTTAAAAAAACAGAAACATGTCAAATTATCTGACATGTTATTTTCATTTCGAAAATTATTTTTAATAAATTATTTCATAATGTAAAAAAATGTCGATATTAACTTTCAAATAGTAATCAAAAACTATTTTTCTCCATGTGAATCTTACAAGTTGTTCACTATTCTCTAGTTATCTATTTACTAGTTAAAAACATATTGACTATCATTATATAAGCTATTATAATCCAATTATAACAATAGTCAGAAAATTATAACTATTTGTCAAAAAATGTATACAATTATACAATTTTCTCTCCAAATAAGTTTTAAACGAATCACCCAAAATTACTCATCCTATTTTTTCCAAAAATAAAGATATTGATGGGGTGAACTGCTATTATTTACATTGTATACAATTATACATTTATTCTAGTATCATAATAAGGAGGCAATTATGAGCAGTGTACATAGCCGCCGATTAACAAAAGACCATGCTTATTCGGTGTTAAAACAAAAAATAATAGATGGCCGTTTGAAACCAGACGAAATCGTTCGTGAAGAGCAATTAGCTTCTATGTTGGAAATTAGCAGAACGCCTTTAAGGGAAGCCATTCAACGGCTGGAATTAGAAGATTTTCTTATAAGGCAGACAAATGGCCGTTTAAAGGTAGCATCCGTTAATAAAAAGGAAATGGAAGAAATATTTTTAATAAGAAGTATGTTGGAAGGTTCCATTGCCAAGAGTGCAGCATTGCTTGCATCAGATCAAGACATTATCAATTTAACGAATTTATTAAAAAAACTAAAAACCTCTTTCCAGCAGCGATCGAATCAAGAGTTTGTTTCCTATGGATTTGAATTTCATGACTATTTAGGAAAAATCAGCGGGCTTGCTACCTTTGAAAAAATTTTATACATGCTTAGAGACCACTCTCTTCGTTATTGCCGAATAGTTTCTGCCAATGGGGATTGGGATGCAAAAGCAGACGAAGAACACAGTTTAATCTTGCAGAAAATAATGGAAAGAAATCCAGAAGCCGCGGAAAAGGCAATGAAGGATCATATTTTAAGCAGCTTGGCAACGGCTATGGTACATATAGAAAGGATGGATATAGATGAGGCATAATAAATGGAGTATGGACACGAAAGTTATTCATGAAAACCAAATGCCGGATCAAGAAACAAGAGCCATTTCTTCCAGCATTACACCTGCAGTAGCATATGCTTTTCCAGATGTACAAACAGCCGCAGCCGTAGTAGCTGGTGAAGAAGAAGGCATTTTTTATGGCCGCTATGGGAATCCAACTTTAGGAAAATTGGAGAAAAAAATTGCCTCTTTAGAAGGAGGAGAAGATGCATTAGGTGTTGCAAGCGGTATGGCTGCAATTGCTACTGCTCTCCTTGCATTTGTGAAAAAAGATGATCATGTGCTTGTGACAAAAGATGTTTATGGAGGAACTTACAGCTTTTTAGCCTCCATTGCCATTCGTTATGGAATTCAATTCGATTATGTTGATTGTACTGACATGGCACTTATCAAAAAATCAATCAAAGGAAATACGAAAGCACTTTTTATCGAGACACCTTCTAATCCTTTATTAACGATTCTAGATATGAAGAAAATAGCTGAAGTTTGCAAATCCTTCCAAATTCCGCTTATTGTAGACAATACATTTATGACCCCTTACCTGCAAAAACCGTTGGAAGCCGGTGCAACGATTGTTGTCCATAGTGCAACAAAATATATAAATGGCCATGGAGATGTACTTGCTGGTTTTATTGTCGGCGACAAGGAGCCTATTCATTATATGAGAAAAACATTGATGGGCAATTTAGGCCAAAATTTAAATGCATTCGATTCCTATTTAATTTTAAGAGGATTAAAAACAATGGCGGTGCGAATGCATAGACATTGTGACAATGCAATGAAAGTTGCGGAATTTTTAGAATCGCATCCGTCCATTAAAAAAGTATATTATCCTGGACTTCCTTCCCATCCACAACATGTACTTGCTAAAAAGCAGATGACCTTAATGGGCGGAATCGTCTCCTTTGAAATAGATGGGGACTTCCAGACAGCGACCACTTTTATAAATTCACTGAAGCTAGCTTATATTTCTTTTAGCTTAGGAGATCCTGAAACGTTGGTTCAGCATCCTGCATCCATGACACATGCTTCTATCCCGACAAAAGAAAAAATCAAGTTCAATATATCCGATCAATTAATTCGCCTCTCATTAGGATTAGAGGATGCACAAGATATTATCGACGACATTGATCAGGCTTTATCGATGGTACCAGTCCCGGATAAAATAACAAATAGCAACAAATAGTACTATTTACCTATTTATTTCAAACCATTTGAGCGGTATTTTATTACCTATAGGATTAATGGGATTTTATTCATCTATGTTTATGAATTAACTCTGGAAGTCCACTATAGAGATGATTATACAAACAGGGGGAAAGATATGCCAATGATAGAGTTAAAAGATATCTATAAAACTTATCACCGAAAAGGCATTTCCAATGATGCATTAAAAGGAATTAATGTAACAGTGGAAAAAGGCGATATTTTCGGTGTAATTGGATATAGTGGTGCAGGAAAAAGCACATTGATACGCTTAGTAAACTTTTTAGAAAAACCAACAAAAGGGGAAGTTTTGATTAACGGAGAATCTCTTGCCAGCTATAGTGAAAAACAACTCCGAGCTACAAAAAAACAAATAGGCATGATCTTTCAGCACTTTAATTTATTAGAATCAAAAAAAGTCTTTGATAATGTTGCCATTCCCCTCGTGCTTCAAAGAAAAAAGAAACAGGAAATTAAAGAAAGAGTAGAAGAATTATTACAATTCGTCGGATTAAGTGATAAAGCAAACAGCTACCCAAGTGAATTATCAGGAGGTCAAAAACAGCGTGTCGGCATTGCGAGAGCTCTTGCATCCAACCCTTCTATTCTATTATGCGACGAAGCAACATCTGCATTGGATCCACAAACAACACAATCTATTCTGCAGCTGTTAAAAAAAATAAATGCAGAATACAACATTACGATTATGATTATTACACATGAAATGGCGGTCATTCAGGAAATATGCAATAAAGTGGCTGTTATGGAGCAAGGAAAAATAATTGAACAAGGTTCTGTTTTAGATGTGTTCGGCAAACCACAGCACCCTACTACACAAAACTTTGTTAAAACCGTCATTAATACAAGCATTCCAACTGCTGTGCAAAAGAAAGCAAAAGCGCTTCCTGGAAGCCGCTACAAATTGGAGTTTGTTGGAGAATCTGCATCCGAGCCAATTATTTATGAACTAATTCATCAATATAACATAAAGCTGAATATTCTTTTTGCAAATATGACAGAAATTCAGGGAACTGCTTTAGGGAATATGATTGTCCAGTTCAATGGGGAAGCTTCTGCCATATCAGATGCTCTTACTTATTTAAAAGCGCAGGATGTCATTATTGAGGAGGTAGAAGAAGTATGATCGGCACAACCATTACATCTGATCAATTTATTCAAGCAATTGTTGATACTCTATATATGGTCGGATTTTCACTTCTGATTGGAAGTTTGATAGGAATTCCACTTGGCATTTTTTTAGTGGTTACAAGAAGCGGCGGTGTATTGGAAAATAAGTTTTTATACAATCTGCTAAACCCAATTATCAATATTGTCCGCTCTCTGCCGTTTATCATTTTATTAGTTGCCATTATTCCCTTTACGCGATTTATTGTACAAACTTCCATCGGGACAGCAGCAGCTATTGTGCCACTTATCATTTATATAGCCCCATATATTGGGAGATTAGTAGAAAACTCCTTATTAGAGGTTAACCCTGGCATTTTAGAAGCGGCAGAATCAATGGGAGCAACTCCGTTTCAAGTTATCTGGCATTTCCTATTGCCAGAAGCCTTTGGATCATTGATTCTATCCTTAACGACAGCTACTGTCGGTTTAATTGGAGCAACCGCAATGGCAGGCACAGTTGGCGGGGGCGGTGTTGGAGACTTAGCCATCTCCTACGGATACCAGCGATTTGATACGGTTGTAATGATTTCTACCGTAATTGTCCTGATTCTTCTTGTTCAAGGGCTGCAGTCACTAGGAAACCTGCTTTCAAGGAAAGTAAGAAGAAACTAAGTAAAAAAAGCGCAAGCGCCTGCTCATCGACAGAATAAGCTGAGGTCCACAGGATGTGGATCACACAAACGAAGACATAAGGATGTGGCGTTCTTAATTTGTGTACCTTAAGTGAGATAAGGCGAACCTTCCATCAGGGGATGATCTTTCCCTGATGGTTAGTTGAGTCGATCAGGTTTTTACGGGCAGTTTTTTGTGTGCTATCCATTTTTCATGTACTATCTTACTGCTCGTTAAAACGTGATAAAGGAAACACGAAGAGCGCAAGCGTCGATTTGACTTATCGTAGACCAGGTGAGAAAAGCGTTGAAGTCGATAGGGCGCTGGAGCTAGACACTTGTCAGACTTCAGAAAACTTATACTTTCTTATCTTTTAAGAAAAAGGGAATTATTCCTCCTTCAGTGTGTCGACAAAAGGAATTGTCGACACACTGAAGGAGGAACCACTTTCCCTCTTTTGAAAGAAAGGCAAATGCGCCTTGCTTATTAAAAGGGCATCGACTGAGATCAAGGAGACATGAAGAGCCGAATGGCGAATTGATGTGGCTTATCGTAGGGAGAAGTCCTGAAGTACGATATACAATAGGCGCTGGAGCTAGATCATTTAGTAGACAATAAAAATACAGGAGGTAAAAAAATGGGCTCATGGACGAAAAAGGAAAGATTTGATGCTTTGTTAGCTGGTGAAAGAGCGGATCGTCCGATCGTAAGTGCTTGGAGGCATTTTATAGACAAAGAACAAAATGCAGAAGATTTAGCTGAAACAACGATTAATTTTACCAAAAAATTCGATTGGGATTGGGTGAAAATTAATCCGCGCGCCACTTATTTAGCAGAAATCTGGGGAAATTCCTATGATTTTCAAACGTATCAGACCGTTTTTCCAAAGCAGCTGACAACCGTTCTTCCAAATGCGGAGAATGCGTGGCAGATTGAAACGAAAAAAGCACTTGATTCTGCACCATTAGTGGAACAATTACAAGCAGCCAAAGCAATACGACAAGGCTTGCCTGATACTCCACTTACACAAACAATTTTTTCTCCTTTAACGGTTTTGCTTTTTATCGCCGGAAGATCTGCATACGTATATGAAACAGTATTTGGCATTAAAAATCCTGTCAGCTTAGAAAGCTTATTTACGGAAAATCGAGCAGCTGTTCACCATGCTTTACATTCGATTTCGTTGACAATCGCTGATTATGTGACAGAATTATATAAGATTGGGATTGATGGACTTTTTTACGCTACTACTGGTACAGCAAATCCGCATCTTTTTGATGAAGCAAGCTTTAATGAATTTTCTCGTCCTTATGATTCGATTGTTTTAGATGCAGCACAAGGAGGAAAAAGAATCCTTCATACTTGCGGATCCTATGCCCTTCCTGAAAGGTTTAATGATTATCCCATTGAAGGAATCAGCTGGGATACGAAGGCGGAAGGCAATCCTGGCTTAGATGCTGACTTAAAAGCAACGAAGGTTGGAGGGGTTGATCATCATCTATTTGCAGAAGATAATGTTAAAAACATCACAAAAGCAGCAGAAAAGGCATTGAAGCAAATGGAGAAGGAACCGTTTATTCTTGCACCAAACTGCGCAATCCCTCTTACCGTAAAAGATGAAGCATTACAAGCATTTTACGATTCTATATTAGAAAAGCGTAAGCACCCTTGCTAATCGACGGAAAGAGCTGGACTGAATCGAGTGAGATAAAGGAAACACGAAGAGCATAAGCGATTCGATGTTGACTTATCGTAGACGAGGTGAGGGAAGCTTTGAAGTCGATAGGGTGCTGGAGCTAGACAGTTATCTAACTTCAGGTACAATATTAACTATATTAGAAAAGGAGACAAACTAATGAAAAAAATATTATTTTTCGTACTTATTGGACTTATCTTTGTTTTAGGAGCTTGTGGAAATGACAAAAAAGCAGGCGCGGATAAAAAGGAAATCACGGTTGGATTTGGTGTTGGAACATATGAAGAACAATTCCGCAAAGGGATTCTGCCGATTTTAGAAGACAAAGGATATAAAGTTACTGTAAAAACATTTAGTCAAAACATGCAAGTAAACCCGGCAATGAAAGAAGGCTCCATTGATGCGAGCATTTTCCAAAGTACTGCCTACATGGAAGGAATCAACAAAGAACTAGATACGAATATGACTGGCATTACCTTTGTTCCAAGTGCACCTCAAGGATTATACTCGAAAAAACATACATCTCTTGATGAAGTAAAAGACGGATCAACTGTTGCTCTTCCTAATGATCCTGTTAACCAAGAACGCGCTGTCCGCATCTTAGAAGATCTTGGCTGGGTAAAAGTAGCAAAAGATGCTGGTACAACTGACTTTAACCTTAAGAGTGTAACTCCTGATAAATATAAAATCGATTTTAAAGTATTAGATCCTGCACAAATTTTAGTTTCTCTTCAAGATGTTGATTTTGGAGTGGTAAACGGAAACTATATTGCCAATGCTGGGAAAAAGATTACGGATGCACTTCAAATTGAAAACACGCCTAAACAGCACCGCATCATTGTTTCTATTAATGAAGCAGACAAAAATACACAATGGGCAAAAGATTTAAAAGCAGCATATGAATCAGATAAATTTAAATCATACATTGAATCACAAGGTAAATATGATGGATTTATTTTGTTAGACTCTTGGAAGTAATGACGATACGGAACGATACATCTATTTAACAATATTAGGCTGATCGACAATTCTAATTTTGCAAGAAGCAAAAACAAGGAATTGTCGCCAGCCTCTTCTAAGTGTATGCACCCAGATCATGGCGGATAAACAAAAACACTCCGCCAATATTCTATAATAAAAAGGACTGGTAATGTATGAACAATCTTCATTTTATCGGCGGAGGCCAAATGGCTGAAGCTATTATTCGCGCTTTATTAACGAATGAAGTATACATAAAAGAACAAATTAGTGTATATGATGTGAATGCTTCTCGGTGTGAACTTCTGCAAACAAAATATCATATTCATTCAACCACCTCTCCAACAGAAAAACTAGCTTCAGCAGATCTTATCGTCCTAGCTGTTCGTCCTCAAGATGATATCGAAACAATTTGCCAAACGATTAAAGAAGAATCTTCCAAAGAAGCAACAGTCGTGTCTATTGTGGCAGGAGTAACAATAAAGAAACTTGCTTCCTACCTTGACAGCAACCGTTCTATTATTCGAGTGATTCCAAACACATTAACAGATACAGGTTTAGGCTACAGCGGAGTAGCTCTAAATCAATTTGCAACAAAAGAACAAACCGCTTCCTTTTTAAACGGATTTGGAAAAGTAGAATATATTGATGAATCACTAATTGATATATTTACGGGATATGGTGTGGCAGGACCAAATTATGTCTACTATTTCATTGAATCGTTGGCTGATGCAGGAGTTTTAGCAGGACTGCCAAGAGAACAAGCATGGAAAATTGCATTAGAAAACACAGCTGGTGCTGTGGCAATGCTACAGCACACTCAATTACATCCACGACAATTGTTGGATATTAACAATTCTCCAGCTGGTGTTGGCATAAATGCACTATATGAACTAAATAACAGTGACTTTGCTGCTGGATTACAGCGAAGTGTACTAAAAGCAGTAAAAAGAACAACGGAATTAGGAGGAGAATAAGCATGACTAAAATACTGTGGGATCATGTAGTTCATTATGTAAACGACTTGGAAAAACAGATTGAAGTTTTTCAAAAAAATGGTCTAATTGCTTTTAAAGGCGGTTCTCATAAACAATGGGGAACATATAATGCCCTTAGTTATTTTGATTTAACCTATATTGAATTTTTAGGAATTGAAGATCGACAACTAGCTGCAACAATTAGTGATCCGAATGAAGTTGTCAAAGACTCTCTTACGATGCTGCCAGAACATGAAGCGCTTAGCCGTGTTGCTTTAAGAACCGATAATATTGAAGCAGTTGCAGCCAAGTTAGAAGCAGCAGGACTGGAAATCTCTCCAATAATGGCTGGAAAAAGATTAGACAGCAAGGGGCAATTAATCGAGTGGAAAATGATGACCATTGCTGGAAACTATCAAGGTCTTGTTTATCCATTTGTCATCCAATGGAAAGGAACAGATGATGAACGCCATCAAAACTTAACTAATACGAAGGTAATTCAATCACATCCAACAGGAAAAACCATTATCACAGAAGCAGTTTTCACGGTTAACAATCCGCTTGATGTGGCAAAACGCTGGGAATCCTTGTTTGATTTGTCTATCCAAACTACAACGGAAACTACCGCATCCCTATCTATAGGCGATAAAACTTTTACCTTTCAACAAGGACCAAACAATCAATTTACGGAATTGGTTTTTAAAACTGAAAGCCCCAATCTTCAAGAAAAAAAACTAATTATTGGTGAGGGAACCTATACATTTAAGCATTAAAAAAGACAAGTTTCACAAGTAGGCTGACAAAGAATTTTCCCTTCTAAAGTCAGCCTGTGTATCCCACTCTTAACGGGCATTAAGACCCCCACTGATGGAAAAGGTTCACTTTATTTATTTCCTTGTTTATCCTTCCCTTCTTTCGTCTTTTTTCCTCTCAACATGGCTATTAGGAACAACACCACTGGAATACCAACATATATTGACGTTTCCAAAATCGGCACTGTCTGTTCAATAAATCTCATTAAAATCGCCATATTGGGACTTACCCATATGGCTATCACAATAATAAAAAAACCATAAGGGAAAATTAAAGATTTGTAATTTTTTATTTCCAGCCATTGTGCTGTTCCTATAACAAGCACATTATAAAATAAAGAAATCTTAATAAAAACTCCTAATACCCATACAACAATTACAACCGACTCAAAACGTTCAAAAAAAGGAGGGATATAAATATAACGAAAAGCAGTAAATACCGGATATGTGTACGTACTTACCCCTTCTCCAAAAACAAGTAAACAGACAAGATTAATAAAAACCATACATACTAAGGTAAATAAAATGATTATATACCCTATCTTTCTTCCCTTTGTTTTATCTGTTATATAGGGAAGCAGCATTCCCATCATAAATATTTGATTAAACCAAAGGGCTGGCTGAATGGCCCCTTTTAATGGAGCTTTGAATCCATGCTCTAATATAGGAAACATATTATCCCACTTAAAATCAAAAATAAGCAATAGCAATAAAAATAGTGGGAGAATATAAATGGGAAAGAAGACTTGAGCTGCTCTTGCAATGGTTTCTAATCCGGCACGTACGGAAAAAGCACAAATAATGATCATACTTCCTATTACGACAAATAATGGAGTTAAGTGTAAAAAAGACAACATTAAAAAATCAGCATATTCTCTAACAATGATGCTCGTTACTAATAATATATACAGCAAAGAAATAAAACCAATGCATTTGGACAGGAAACCACCAACTATATGCCTACTATACTGAATGATCGTTTCGTTTGGATATTTTTTATGAAGCCGATTGATGATAAAAACAGTAAATATCCCACTCATTGCGGAGAAAAAAGGAGAAATCCACATATCTCGACCCGCATGATTAGCAGTAACTGCCGGGATGGAAAGAATCGCTGTTGATAAAATGGTCATTGTTAGTAGAAACATCATTTGAAAAGCGGATATTTTTATTTTTGTATTCATTCTTTTCCCCTCATTTTTTTATCCTGCAAACCATTGCTACTTTCATTATTTCGTTATTCACTTTTTATCCACTGTCCTTGTTAAAACTGACTTCTTTCTTCTAATTAATGCTACAAACAAAAGGAATAACGGAAGCATCATCATAGCGCTTGTAATATAAAATGGATCCGTTAGGGCAAATAGTTCATTAAGCTCCGCAGTGCTTGGAGCGACCCAGAAGCTCATTACTACAATAAACAACCCTAAAGGATAAACAATTGAGCGATAATTAGATAATTTCAGCATTTGTGCAGTACCTAAACAAAAAACATAATAAAAAACGGAAAGCTTAATAAATACACCTATTACCCAAACAACTACAAGGCATACATCCATATGTTCAAAAAATGGAGGAATACTTATATAACGAAATGCTGAAAAAATAGGGTAGTTATATTCAGAAGTAGATGATCCAAATAAAAATACACTTATTATATTTTCAAATGTAAGAAAAATAGTGATGATCATAATGCTGATAGCTCCCCATTTCAACCCTTTCTTTTGATCTGTTAAAAAAGGAAGCATCATGGATACTAAGGAAATTTCGCTAAACCATGCTTGAGGGAGTGATGCTCCAAGGAGTACAGGCTTTATCCCATTTTCCATAATTGGGAGCATATTTCCTAACCTCCATTCTGCTAAAAGCAAAAAAAGGAATAAAGGAGAAGCTAAAAACAAAGGGATTAATAATTGAGCGCATCTGCCAATAACCTCCAATCCACTTCTTACTGCAAAAGCACTTATTAAAACAAGGCTGCCAATCATAACATACATAGGTGTTGTCGGCAAAAAAGAATTAATAATAAAATCAGTATATTGCCTTGTTATAATTCCACAAGCATGAAATACAAAAAACAGATAAGCCAATCCAGCCACTTTCCCCAAAAAGGGTCCCATAATTTTTTCACTGTATTCAATAAGCGTTTCATTTGGAAAACGTTTATGTAGCGCATAAATAATGAACAATGTGGCAAATCCCATAATCGAACCTATAATTGGGGACATCCACATGTCTCTTCCTGCATAATTACCGGTAATGGCTGGAACAACTAGAATCGCAGTTGCAGTTATGGTCGGCTGCATCAACATAGCCATTTGAAGCGCAGAAATTTTCTGTTTTTCAAGCATTCACGCCTTCTCCTTTTTCATAAAAATCGTCATTTTTATTTCAGTATGCCGCTAAGCGGTTTAAACAGTGCATAAACAAATTGGGAAGGGCCAGGTATAGTTGGATAAAGCAGCAAGATAATAGCCAACATGCCACTAGAAGCAGTTAATACAATAAATGTCCACCTTTCCTTTTTTTCCGTTTTTTCTATTTTTGGCCATTCATAAAGAAAAATAAGGCTCAACAAACCGATAATTCCTATTATCGAAACCCACTTCATTTTTTCACCTCATCTTTCTTTAAACCTGCTGGCAGTGTTGTTAACCCAGATCGAAGTACATCTGTCTTAACATTTGTACTTACATTTACCTGAGGAAAAAATTCATTCCAATTTTTGCTTACCCTTCTCCATTCCTTTGGATACTTTTTATGAAAAGCATCTGCAAATCCAAACACATCGACTTGAGTATCATCCTGCATGGCATGAACAGCGTCTTCGATCGTCTGTTTTGTCTTTTTTTCTACTGCCTTTTCCAATTCCCCAACGATTTTAGGACTTATTGTATCTAGTTTTGTTTGATTTTGAATAACATCACATTTCATCAAAACGTCGATATGCATCGTCCATTTTCCTCTTTTAATAATAGGCTTTAACTTGGTTGATTGTTTTATTACGCGAACAGACACATAATTTTGCTTTTCTACAGGGACTGTTATAGCATTTACTTTTGTTTCATTACGAATCCATAAAAGCCCTCTCATTTGGTCATTATTAATAACTCCAGCCATTTTATCCTTATTAAATATAGCAGCGTCATAAATGGTAAGAAGATTTTTGGTATCTTGATCCCCCTTAACCATTCTAATAAGAGGCAGAACAATGGATTTTGTATCACTTGTCAGCATTTCCTCCACTTCTTTTACTGTTTTCTTGACAACAATTTTCTTTTCAATCATTTTCCGCATGCCTTCACCCACATATAATTCCAACCTAGGGGGTTCTGCTAGAATTTTTTTTGCATCACCTTCTGAAATATAAATATATCCTCGCTCCCGAGGTTGTGGGTAGCGTATAAGAAAATCAAGTTCTTTTCTAATGCCATTATCTTTAGCCAGCTGTTCTCCAATAATGAACATTTTGCAATGCCCCCAGAAAATATTTCTGGACAATTTCATCTCTAAACTGGACGTCGCATCGGCAATATTTTTTCCTTTTTCAGAACGTACAAAAACAACCTTGCCACCGCCTGACTGGCTTCCATCTTGACCGCCGCTGACAGCTCTTGGCACCAATATTTGCAGCGTTACTTCTATTTCTCCTTCTTCTGTTTTATCAATAGCTGTTCCTAACACAATTGCCATATCATACACTTCTCTTCTGTCCCAGCAGCCTGTTAAAAATACGCAGTTCACACAAATAAATAGGACCATGATAGTTTTTAATAATAGATGAAATATAGGCATATTCATATAAGTGATTCCTTTCCTATCATGTTATTTCAAGCAATTAAAACTGCTCTTATAAATCATTTTTAATTCTTATTAGGTTCAGGCTTTTGCCCTCCTGCCTGACGATATTTATTATAGTTGCCTGTTAAATGAGGACGGGTATTCATTTTCCACCACGGAGCCCGAATAATAGAGTCTTTTAATTCTTTTCCCTTTAATGGTGCAATTGGGGAAAGATAGGGTACTCCGAATGAACGAAGACTGCATAAATGGATAATAATCGAAATAATGCCAAGCATTATTCCAAGCAATCCTAATGTACTAGCAAGAAACATCATTGGAAAACGCAACATACGTAATGCAGTTCCTTGTGAAGTATACGGAACCATAAATGATGCAATCCCTGTAGTGGCAACAACAATTACCATGGGAGCAGATACAAGTCCTGCCTGTACCGCTGCTTGCCCTATAACAAGAGCACCAACAATGCTTACTGCGGAACCAATTTGTTTTGGCAGACGGACCCCTGCTTCTCTCAAAGCTTCAAATGCAATTTCCATGATAAGTGCTTCAATGAATGCTGGAAATGGAACAGACTCCCTAGCTGCTGCAATACTTATAAGCAAATTCGTCGGTATCATTTCCTGATGGTAGGTGACAACTGCAATATATAAAGAAGGAAATAATAAAGAAATAAACATAAAGATAAATCGCAATATTCGAATGGCTGTGCTTATAAGAAAACGCTGATAATAATCTTCTGATGACTGCAATAAACTGAAAAAGCTAACGGGAACAATAAGTACAAAAGGTGTTCCATCAACCAAAACAGCTACTCTCCCTTCCAACAAATGGGAAGCAACTACATCCGGGCGTTCCGTGTTAATAATTTGTGGAAAGGGAGAATAAGGATTATCTTCAATTAGTTCTTCTATATATCCACTTTCCAATACACTATCAAGGTCAATTTGATTCAGCCTGTTTCTCACTTCTTCTAAAAGACCTTCCTCAGCAAGTCCTTTGATATAGGTAATAGCAATGTTTGTATTCGTGTATTTTCCAATTGTCATGGATTCTGTTTTTAATAAAGGCGTTTTAATTTTACGGCGTATAAGGGAAAGGTTAATTGGCAAAGACTCGATAAATCCCTCTCTTGGACCTCTTACAACATTTTCACCTGCCGGTTCTTCAATCGGGCGATGTTCCCACTTCATTAATCCCAACGCATAAGCTTTTTCCACTGTATCTATTAATAAAACGCAGTTTCCGATTAAAATATTTTCTACACATGCCTGAATCGTTTTTATTTCCTGCTTTTTAGCTATGTGCAATTTTTCTTGAATGCTGTCCGCTATAGATTGCTGCATTGGCTCTTTTCTACTTAATAAAGGAGTTAAAACGTGTTCTTCCAATACCTGTGTATTCACTGCTCCATCAATATATATCAGCGTTGCTTTTATATCATTTGTCATAACAAATTTGTGGAAAACGATATCAAAACTTGTATCAAAGATGGACTGGAGATTTTTCAAATTGATATCAAGGTTCGCGGAAAGCACATCATTTTCTTTTACTTCATCTGGTGTTTGGCCACCCCGTCTTCTTGGAGATTTTCGAAACAAAAGATTCATCTCCCTTCTTTCAATATCATCTATTTAAGATGTTTTCTTTTTAGATGTGGTTAGTTTTTACAATAACTAGTTCGTCTTATGCACTAATTTTGGTTATTTGTTAAAAATCATGAAAAAAACACAAAAAATCCCTCCTGTCAAAACAGCTGTATAAACAACTGCTCTTTACAAGAGAGATTTCTCTTCGCATCCATTTGCGGGATTATTCTTTTTGCATCTCTATCACGGTTTCCAATAATACATTTACCCCTTTTTCACAATCTTCCCAGGTAGTTAACTCCTCTTCACAATGGCTTTTCCCCTTTATACTAGGCACAAAAATCATAGCCGTTGGACATATGCTCGCAATAAACTGTGCATCATGCCCTGCACCACTTGCCATCCGTTTATAGGAGTAGCCCAAAGAGGAGACAGATTTCTCCATGATGGCAAGGATTTCTTCATTAAACCACACCGTATTTCGATCCCATAATTTTTCTATATTTAATGTACATTCTTCCAGTTTAGAATAGGAATCAAGCTGAAGGATGATTTCCTCCACTTGTTTCATGATCGCTGGATCCTTATGCCTTGCTTCAATTGTAAAAACGACTTTATTTGGAATAACAGTATGAATATTTGGGCTTATATTCATTCGCCCCATTGTATACACTAGTTCTTTATCTAGATTGCCCAGTTTTTGGCGCAATTCGTAAATTACATTATTTGCAGCAAAAAGGGCATCCCTTCTCATATCCATAGGTGTTGTCCCAGCATGGTCTGATTCACCTGTAATCTCTAATTCATAACAAACCATTCCGACTACACATTCTACTACTCCTATTGTTAAGGACTCTCGTTCAAGAATAGGTCCCTGCTCTATATGTATTTCCAAAAATGCAGTTGCTTCTTTTAAGCGAGAGGATTCCTCTCCTGCATATCCACTGCTTTTTAAAGCAGCTTCAAATGTGATACCATTGATATCTTTTTTCTCAAGCATGGTTTGTTTATCAAATTTCCCTGAAAGAACCCCTGAAGCCATCATCGAAGGTTCAAACCTTGCTCCTTCTTCGTTTGTAAAATCAACAATGGTAAGGGGAATCGGAAGTCTCACTTTATTTTCTACAATGGTTCGGACAACCTCCAATCCAGCAGCAACCCCTAATACACCATCAAATCGTCCCCCTTTTTTTACCGTATCAAGATGAGAACCCATTACAATCGGAGCTTTATCTTCCGTACCTGCTAATGTAGCATACATATTTCCCATATCATCAACTTTTATCGTCATTCCTAATTCTTCACAGCATGAACGAAAATATTCTCTGACTTTTCGGTCTTCTTCTGATAAGGATAGGCGAGTAACCCCATTATTTTTTGTACGTCCAAAATCTGCAAATTTCTCGAGTGACTCTTTCAGTCTGTCCCCATTGATTAGTAGCTTTTGTCCCTCCATTAAAACATCTCTCCCAATTAGAAAGTTTTCTGATTTCTCACTAGATACCTTTTCATCATCTGATTATAGGATGAATCCTTCTTGTGCTATTAATTTTGCAGAAAAATATTTCCTCGCATTCGCTGTAGAAAGATGCAATGTTTTTATGCTGCTTTCTTCATCCGTATTTTGTTTATTTTCGAATTCTACAATAGAACCACTTAAATTTTCTATTACACTTTTAATTCTGTATCCTTTTTGGAAAAGAAAGTCCATTTGATCACGCTCATGTAAAAATTGCTGATGTTCCGACATTTACCTTCCCCCTTTTCTAATCAATAGGAGACAGCACCTAATAAGATAATAGCTGCACAGCTTACATCTATTATATGGTTAATGTTTTGCTTTCCGCAGGCTGCTGCGTTTCACCGTATTTTGCCCGTTTTATATATTGGCCAGCACCAGGTTTTCCTACAAACTGTTTATCACGAATGACAAATTCCCCTCTAGATAAAACAGACACAGGCTCACCTGTCACTTTCATTCCTTCAAACGGATTATAATCTACTGCCATATGATGCGTTTCTGCCGAAATAATTCTTTCGACTTCTGGGTCAAATATTACGATATCTGCGTCTGCTCCAACAGCAATTGTTCCTTTTTTCGGGTAAAGCCCAAATAATTTGGCAGCACGTGTAGAAACAATATCCACAAATTGGTTAAGACTGATTCTTCCTTTTTTCACGCCTTCTGAATATAAAATACTCACCCTGTCTTCAATGATTGGACCGCCATTTGGAATCTTGGAGAAATCTCCTTTTCCTAAATCCTTTTGTCCTTTAAAGTCAAAGGAACATTGATCAGAACCTAATGTTTGCAGCTGCCCTGTTTTTAATGCATTCCAGAGCACTTCCTGATTCCACTTTTCGCGCAGCGGAGGAGACCAAACATACTTTGCTCCTTCAAAATCAGGTTTTTCTAAATAAGATTGATCGAGCACCAAATATTGTGGACATGTTTCTCCCCATATATCAACGCCGTTGCTTCTTGCTTCTTCAATTTTTTTCGCAGCTACTGCACAGGATACATGCACAACATACAGCTGAGAATTTGCTAAATCAGTTAAAACCGCAGCTCTGCCTGTAGCTTCCCCTTCCACTTCAGCTGGTCTTGTTAAAGCATGATAAATCGGATCTGTTTTTCCTTCTGATAATGCCTTCTTTACTAAATAATCAATAACATCTCCATTTTCCGCATGCACCATGACAAGCGCCCCTAATTCTTTTGCAGCTACTAAAGTTCGGAAAAGCGTTTCATCATCTGCTTGAAAATGATGCTTATACGCCATAAAAACCTTTAAAGATGTTATGCCTTCCTCTTCTATAATAGTAGGCAGCTCATTTAAGGCATCTTCACTTGCCTCTACAATCTGCAAGTGAAAACCATAATCAATCACTGCTTTTTGTTCTGATTTTTTGTGCCATGTTTCAATCGCACTTTTTAAGGTTTTTCCTTTCGTAGTTAAACAAAAATCAATGACTGTGGTTGTACCTCCAAAAGCAGCTGCCTTTGTTCCCGTTTCAAAATCATCTTTTGTCACCGTGCCTCCAAAGGGCATATCTAAATGAGTGTGGGGATCAATTCCGCCTGGAAATATGTAGCATCCTTTTGCATCTATGATTTCTGCATCTACTGCATGCAAATTTCCACCAATTAGTGTTATCATGCCATTTTCAATGCATACATCTGCACAAAACGTATCAGATGCGGTTACAATCGTTCCATTTTTAATTATTTTTTTCATGTAGAATCCTCCTCATAATAAAAGCGCAAGCACCTTGGTCATACCCTTAATTATCATTCCTTGGATTTACTCATTTACCATACTTGCCGTTTTTCCAAAAGCACTGATTGCTGCTTGCCGTTCATTCCATGTCATCGGCGGAAGTTCACTAGGAATTTCAATCATATCAATTGCTCCATCCACGGGACATACAATAGAGCATAAATTACAGCCTACACAATCTTCTTCTCTTACCTTTAAGTATCCTTTACCCTCTTTATCTTTGAGCATATCAATGCATTGATGGGATGTATCTTCGCAAGCAATATGGCACTTATTGCAATTGATGCAAACATCATTATTTATTTTTGCTACAACTTGATAATTTAGATCAAGATCTCCCCAATTCGAATAGTTCGCAACCGATTTTCCTACTAAGTCCATGACAGAAGCAAGCCCTTTTTCATCCAAATAATTGCTTATTCCCTCTATCATATCCTCAACAATGCGAAAACCGTGGTGCATAGCTGCAGTACAAACTTGCACGCCCGTTGCCCCCATCAATAAAAATTCAACGGTATCTTTCCATGTGCCGATGCCCCCAATTCCCGAAATCGGTACATTAATTCGCGGATTTCTGGCACACTCTCCTACCATATTCAATGCGATTGGCTTTACTGCTGGACCACAATATCCACCGTGTGCTCCTTTCCCTGCTACATGTGGGATGGTTTGCCATGTGTCAATATCGACACCAGCCAGGCTGTTAATTGTATTAATCATGCTTATAGCATCCGCACCGCCATTAACTGCTGCTTCTGCGGTTGCTGTAATATCGGTTATATTGGGTGTCAGCTTTACAATAACAGGTGTTTTGGCCACTTCTTTTGCCCAAAATGTCTGCTTCTCGACTAATTCTGGCACTTGCCCGGAAGCAGACCCCATTCCTCTTTCTGCCATCCCGTGGGGACAGCCAAAGTTTAACTCCAGTCCGTCCACCCCTACAGCCTCCACCTTTTTTACAATTTCATGCCACTTCTCCTGTGTGGGCTCCACCATTAAGCTCGCAATAATAGCGTGGTCTGGGAATCGTTTTTTCGTTTCATATATCTCTTTTAAATTGACTTCTAAAGGACGGTCTGTGATTAATTCAATGTTATTAAAACCTGCCACTTTCTGTCCGTTGAAACTGACAGCAGCAAATCTGGAAGAAACATTGATAATAGGGTCACCTAATGTTTTCCATACAGCTCCTCCCCATCCTGCTTCAAAAGCCCTTTGCACTTGATATCCTGTATTAGTTGGAGGAGCAGAAGCTAACCAAAATGGGTTGGGTGACTTTATTCCTGCTAAATCTATTCGTAAATCCGCCATAAATCCGCCTCCTATTATTAAGCTGTTTCTACAATTGCTGAAGAGAATGCTTGATGGATTGCATATGCACTTTCCTTGCCCTGTTGAGCTGCAGATACAACCATTGCTTCCCCCTGTCCATTGCCAAAAATCACATCTCCGCATGCAAATACTTTTTTATTGGATGTTTGATAAGTGCCCGGATTAATTTGGACAACGCCATTATCATGATTCAGCCCAAATTGTTCAATAAGCTCCACATAACGAGATTGACCTATTGCTTTAATCACATGGTCCACTTCCAAAATAAATTCAGAGCCTTCTACTGGAATTGGCCGGCAGCGGCCATCTTCTCCAGGCTCTCCTAATACCATTTCGATACATTCTAGGCCCGTTACTTTTCCAGTTTCATCTCCAATTATTTGTTTTGGAGCAGTAAGCCACCTAAACTCCACTCCATCCTGTTTGGCAAATTCATATTCAAACTCATAGGCTGTCATTTCTTCTAAACTTCTTCTATATAAAATTTTCACATTAGCTGCACCAAGACGGACAGAGCATGTCGCAGCATCAATCGCTGTATTTCCAGCTCCAATAACCGCTACTTTTTTACCGATAAATTCATCTGTAAGTGGTTTTGTTTTTGTCTCTTTGACAAATTCAATTGCATCATAAACTCCCTCTAAATCCTCTCCAACAATGCCTAAATCAGGAACATTAGACATGCCGATTGCCAGCAAAATAGAATCATAGTTTCCAAGAATTTCTTCGATAGAAATATCCTTTCCTACTCTTGTATTTGTGCGAATATCAACATTTAATTTTTTTACTTGTTCTACCTCCCAATAAGAAATCGCTTTTGGCAATCGAAAAGAAACAATGCCATAGGTATTTAATCCTCCAGCGTTTTCTTCTGCTTCAAAGATTGTCACACTATATCCAATCCGTCCCAGTTCTCTTGCTGCAGATAATCCAGCAGGACCTCCACCAACAATCGCAACCGATTTGCCGTTGCTTGGATTTGCTTCAAAAAAAGTCTGTTCATTTTGCATCGCCCAGTCTGTCGCATAACGCTGCAAATTTCCAATCATAATTGGTTTAGTAGAATGGTTTAGCACACAGGCTCCTTCACATAATTCTTCTGTAGGACATACTCGTGCACAACTTGCCCCCACCGGATTAGCAGACATAATCGTTTTGGCAGAACCTTTCAAATTGCCCGAAGCAATTTTTTTTATAAAAGATGGGATATTGATCCCAGTTGGACATGCTGTAATACATGGGGCATCATAACAATATAAACATCGATTTGCTTCTTCCGAGGCTTCCTGTTTCGTTAATCCTGCCTCCACCTCTTCAAAGTTTTTAAGCAGATCCTTTTTTACTAATTGTGAAAAGCTTGTTGAACGCATAAAAAACCTCCTTAAAAGACTATTTAGCTAAAACTTTTCGAACAAATATTATTTTCGTTTCTAATATTTTCATGAGTTTAACACTATGTTTATGAGGTAATTAATAATTAAAAAGTGAAGCAAAATACCATTTGCTGCATTGGACTTACTTTTAATTAAGCCAAAAATAGCGGAAATAATATTTTTTCATGGGATAAGCAAATTAATAACGGTCAAAAGGGGTTTCTCTAGATGACTTATTTATTGTAAGTAGGATGAAAATGAAAGACTATATTACATTTAGGATGGCGAAAATAAGCATCTTTCTTTTATGACGACCCGAAATTTCGCAATTATTAGTGTAAGAAAACCTAACATTTTTTCAAGAAGATAGATTTAAAAAATAATATAGCTATTATATATGGTAATTTCTAGTTAGTAAATACACTTTTTGTACTTTTCTGACTATTCACCTTGTGACTTCCTTCTGATCCTCTTTCTTTTTCCTAGTTTTCTATAAAAACATCCATTTTCCAGTTAGATTTTCTGACAATTTAAATAGAATAAAAGGAGGGCAAATGACTGATTTCTATTTGCCCTAAAAGTTGATTTAGATATAGTTATTTTCCGCCAGCACTTTTTTCAGCACAGTTAGGATAAAAGATAAGTCATCATCCGTACATGATAACGGTGGACTTAATGTTAAAACATTATTAAAGCCATCCACGGTATCGCCATTTTTTCCGATAATCAGGCCTTCTTTTTTGCATTCCTGCACTATTTTACCAATAAATTCAGCCGGAACAGGTTTTTTCGTTGTTTTGTCCTCCACTAGCTCTATTCCGATAATCATGCCTAACCCTCGGACATCGCCAACATTTGGATGACTTGCAGCCAAATGGGATAGCTCTTTTAACAGAAATGCTCCACTAGAAGCTGACCGTTCCACTAAGTTTTCCTTCTCCATAATTTCCAAATTTTTTAATGCAACCGCACAAGCAGAAGGGTTTCCGCCGAATGTGTTGATATGACGAAAATGCCAATTCTCCTCTTGCCCTTTAAATTTTTCAAATATTTCTTTTTTAACAGCAGTAACTGACAAAGGAAGGTAGGCGCTTGTCAACCCTTTTGCCATTGTAATAATATCTGGCTTTATATGAAAATGCTGATGTCCAAACTTTTTTCCTGTCCGTCCAAATCCGCATATCACTTCATCAATGATTAAGAGGATCCCATACTTTTTGCATATCTCTTGAACTTTTTCTAAATAGACAGCATCCGGAATCAGCACCCCTCCTCCTGTAATGAGCGGTTCCATAATAATACCGGCAATTGTTTCCTTTTGTTCCCAAATGATTTTTTGCTCCAATTCCTCTGCACGCAATATGCTTACTTCTTCACTTGAAAGATTTCCTGCTCCCCGGTATGGATCAGGCGGTGCTACATGAAGAAATCCACTTGCCAACGGCTCGTATTTGTATTTGCGAAGAGCCTGTCCTGTCGCTGATAAAGCTCCCATTGAATTGCCGTGATAGGCACGGTGTCTTGAAATAAATTTATAACGGTTTGGTTCACCATTTTGCTGATGGTATTGACGTATTAATTTAAATGCCACTTCATTTGCATCGGAACCGCTGTTGGAATAAAAAATCATATACTCGCCATCGAGCCACTCATTAATTTTTTCCGAGAGTTCTATAGCTGGAACATGACTTTGTGTCATTGGCATATAACATAATTCCTTCATCTGCTCGTATGCAGCTTTCGCCAATTCTTCTCTTCCGTATCCTACATTTACACACCATAATCCAGACATTGCGTCCAAATACCGATTGCCTTCATGATCTGTCAACCAAGCTCCTTCCCCTTTAACAGCAACCATCGCCGGCTTTTCTTCTACAAAAGGGGAGATATGGTGCCAAATGTTTTTTTGATCTTTTTCCACTAATGACAATGTCTTTACCTCTTCCATCTCAAACCATCTCCTTCCAATAAGGAACTTTCCCATATATTGACGCGAGGATATTTACTAGGATACTATGTAATTTACAGATAATTTAAATAATTTTCATTTTACATTCTGTCAAATGTTTACGCTAATTGGATTAACATTTTAGGAGGAAGCTAGGATGAAAGAAATTGAAATAACCGTTTCCGAAGTATTAAAAAGAAATCCGTTTAACAAAGCCAAAATAGCCGCTGGTAAAAATGGATTAAACAGAAAAATTAAATGGTCTCATATTTTAGAAGTGAAAGAGATTGAGTTATTTGTAAATGGCGGAGAGCTTATTTTAACGACTGGCATCAACCTCCAACGAGATGCAAAAAAACAATTTGAATATGTAAAAAAATTGATAGATCTTAATACAGCATGCCTATGTATTGAATTGGGATCCTCTATAAAAAGCATTCCGAGTGATGTATTGGTGTTGGCTGAAGAAAACAATTATCCTATTATTATTTTTGAAGAAACCGTTAAATTTGTCGAAATCACGCAAGATCTTCATACATTGATTATTAATCGCCATCATCAGCTTATTACCGATCTTGACCGCCTATCCACTGAGTTTAATAAACTTTCCTTGCAGTCGAATGGCATATTAAAAATTTTACAAGAATTACACCATTATTTTCAGCATCCATCGTTCTTCATTGGAAATGAGGAAGAGCCGTATTATTACCCATCTGATCAGAAAGAATCCGAGTACATTATCCGCACCTACTTAGAAGAAAAAAATTTTGATCCAGGAGAGAAAGGCTATATATCCATACAGCATCAAACCTTTATTATGGTGCCTGTTCGCGTATTTGAACAAATATGGGGTTATATTTTCCTTAAGGCAGGGGAGTTTTTGACGAGAGATTTTTATCTACTTGTACTTGACCGGGCAGCAATTGCTATTTCGCAAATATTGCTCCGATACAGGACGTTGGAGGAAAGAAAACAAAATATAGAAGAGGAGCTTGTTCGAACGCTTCTTTCGGGAAAAACAGTGGAGGAAGAACAATACCGATCCCTGTTTCCAATTCATTATCCGCAAACGTCTTGCAGGATTATCTGCTGGTCCAGAAACAAAATCATGCATGCCGGCCGTTCACACTGGAATGAAGCAAAAATACAAATTTCTATGCTGCTGCGCTCCTTATTTCAAAAATCAGGATTTCACCCAATCATTTCCGTAAGACCGCATGAAATTATTTCCATAGTATTTATACCACCTATTTTCAGTAAAGAAGTAGAACAATCAAAGTGGGAGCAGCTTGCTAATTCTTTTTTTAAGATTGACTCTGCCTATTTTCCTTCTCACCTTTTTTTCGGCATCAGTTCGATTTTCACCGAAATCTCTTCCAGCAAAAAAGGATATGAAGAAGCAATGAGCGTTTTATCGTTAAAACAGAAAAAGTTAATATCCAGTCATTTCTTCGACGAAATCGGCATCTATCGTTTGTTGCTGCCTCTTCAAAAATCTGGTGAGCTGAAAAACTATATTTCGAGCTATTTAGAGAAAATAATTGCCCACGATTCAAAACATGACAGCCAATTGCTAAAAACATTAGCTGTTTACTTGCAATGCAACGGCTCTAAAAAAGAATCCGCTGAAAGACTGTATGTAGTCCGCCAGACACTTTATCATCGAATCGAAAAATTAGAAAGTCTACTGGGAAAGGATTTCATGGAGCCAGCCAATCGTTTAGCCATTGAAACTGCTATCCAAGCGTACAATTTAGAAAATAGCAGTGAACAAGAACAGAAAGTGGAGGTTGTTTGAGAGAGGGGAAATTCTCTCTTTTTTTGTGATATTTAAGAGCAGACAAAATTGAGTTTAGACCATATCCTTGTAAACCTTCCACCTTTTTGTTCCTTTGCTTGCTAGATGAAGTGATTTTAAAATTCTTGCTGCAACGAAAGGAGAGGATATCTTTAAAAAATCTCTTAATTTGCTGCTCGTTATATAGGGACCAAATAAAAGATAATAGTCCTGTAATGCTTGTAGATGTGCATCTCTACATGTTTTATCGCATTTAGGACAATACCATGTTCCGTGCACTCTAGTTAACGGGATAAAATTACAAGTTGTGCATCTAACCCCTTTGATCAGCTCCCTTTCCTTTATTTGAAGCCTTTCTAAAATAGAATCTTTATTAGGGGTTTCCTGGTTCTTTAATGTGCGAATCCACTTTTTCAACTCCTTCTCTTGCAGCATTACTTTCTGGTTGCATTTTTCTAATTCGTTTATTTTAGTTGGAATGAATTCACGATGAATTACTTTTTGATGAAGTTGATGATTTTCGGGGGAAGTGTGAATGAAGGTCTGGGGATTACTGATAACCACGACTGAATAGATTGGAATATTCGTTAACTTGTTTGCTGAAGCCCATTTTCTCAACTGATCCTTGTGCCGGTTTGCTTGCAGCATCGGATCGGAAAAAACCGTATCTACTCCTTCTTTTGTACGTACTAACTGATGAAACATAGGATCAAAATATAGAGAACCTGAAATATTTTTCACTTCTATTATCAGAGCGAATTTTTTAGACAATAACAACGTATCCATTTGAAAATAGCTAGATTGAAAGGAAAGCCGTAAATCATGAAAAAAATAATAATCTTTTTCGGGAAGTAGATTTAGAAAATAATCAATCGAGGTCTCGCCTTTATAACCGGCAGTGTGTCTTTGAATATAATCTTTGACAAGGGGGTACTGAGGGTGATCACAAGGAGTTCTTGGTTCTAATACGAGTAGTTGACGCAGAAAAAAAGGCTTTTTTCGTTCTTTTATTATCATTTCATCACTCCAAACACCATTTTCCCGTATATTTCGGCAAAAATGCTGAAGATTCCTGCTTTTTATAGAGATACTTTTTTATATTATTTGATACTATTTGCAATTTTCGGGTTCTATTTGCGAAAATCCTACTTCTATTTGCGATTTTTCAGATTCTATTTGCGAAAATCCTACTTCTATTTGCGATTTTTCAGGTTCTATTTGCGAAAATCCTACTTCTATTTGCGATTTTTCAGGTTCTATTTGCGAAAATCCTACTTCTATTTGCGATTTTTCAGGTTCTATTTGCGAAAATCCTACTTCTATTTGCGAATCCCCACGTTAGGCATCCAAAACGCCAATGGAGCCTCCACCATCAAAAAAAACCACCTCTAAAAGTGGTTTTCACACATAAGTTAATAACATTGAAAAGACCGGATGCGATCGGCGTCTGTGCCATAGTACACCCATCTGTAGTTGCGCCAACGGTATCCTGCAACGGATGTTCTTCCAATATAGGTCGGATAGAACCAAAAACTACGTCCGTTATTTAGCCATACATAAGTATATCGGCGCAAACACCTCCTCATAGAACCTGGATCGACTGCGTATACTCCCGCAGATTGCTGCAATTGTGGCGTATAAGATGGCGGTGGCGATGTTGGTGCATCATAACCTCCACCACTTCCTGGGAAATTAGGCTGTGATGGCTGCCCTCCTCCTCCAATTGGCGGAAAAAAATTCCCTTGACCAGGAATAGTCGGAAACTGTCCTTGACCTGGGGGTGGAAATGGGGGCGGACTTCCAGGCTGTTGGCGAAAGGCATTTACATCATAAGGATAGAATGATGGATAGTGCATAAACATATCTCCCTTCGGATTAGTATGCTTTAACTTATGCAATTTGCCTAATTTGGTGAGTAGTAAAAAGAGAACAAAAAAAACATTTTTTCTAAAAAAGAAAAAATGTTTATCTAAGCGTCCATATTTTCTACTGTTCCTGCTTTAACAAACTTATATAACAAATAACCAATGATGGTTCCAAATGTATTTAGAATAATGTCATCTATATCTGTAAACCTATTGGATAATAATAGTAACTGTGTGACTTCTATACATGTTGAGAAGCATGCACCAATAATGGCAGCTTGGTAAACAGCATGAATTCGGCGAAATCTCCAAGGAAGAAGGAAGCCAAAGGGAACAAATAAAAAAATATTGCCTCCAACATTAATAATGAAGATCCTCAGCGACTCTTCTGTCCACAACCCTTGCAGCATTTTAAAGGGAATCAAGTTTATTCCACCTGCTCCAACCCCAATACCTAATGCAGGATGCGGAAACATGGTTAAATAAAAAATATATAAGATAGAAACCAGCAATAATAGATTTATAAAATTTCGATAAATAGGCTACACCACCAACATTCACTTAATAAAGTAAAATTATACCATCAATGAAAAGAAAAAGCTTTTGACAGACTTGCTACCCGTGTGAATTATTCCAAATTCAACAGCCATGCAACCCCGAACTTATCCACAATCCATCCGAATTTTTTACCCCCACTGATGGAAAGGTTCACTTCATTGCCTCTTCGGCTTGTCCTTGAAACATTAGAAATGGCGTCACTTTTAATTTGTTAATTTAGATAGAAGATGCAAATGATGATTAGCCATTCCACCTAACCCAATTAAACCAACCTTAATCTTTTCATCCCTCTGCTCCCTCCAATAAGTATGTTCCTTTTTTTACTGTATGATATGTAGCCTATAATTAAGAAAGAAATAGTGAAAACGTTTAATATAGTGCACTTTTTACGGAAGATGAAACGCTTCTAATTTCCATTAAGAAAAGCGCAAGCGAGGTGAGGGAAGCGTTGAAGTCGATAGGGTGCTTGCGCTAGACACTTGTCAGACTTCAGAAAACTTATACTTTCTTACTCTTTCAAAAAAGAAAGCCATCCCTTTTACCATGGAAGGTGAAGGGATAGCCCATTTATATTAGAAGATAATAATGACTAATACCTAATCTTTAAGCACCACTCAACAGGCGCTTTAGATTTCTATGTTATTTTAAAAGATAGACTCTTGCCTCATATGGTTTTAAAAGAAAGCTTGAAATATCTTCGTTCTCTTCTTTATAATTGCTAATTAACAGTTCTTTCGTTTTATACGTGATGCTGTTTGGCAAAGTAAAGGTTGGCTGTTCACTAGAGAAATTTGCCACTACAAGTAATGTTTTCTCTCTCAGTACACGAGTGTAGGCATAGATTTGCTCATCTTCTTCTAAAATCAGACGATAATCTCCATACACTATAATGTCATTTTCTTTTCGGAGTTTAATTAACTGTTGATAATAATAGAAAACAGAATTAGGATCTGCCAATGCTTGCTCTACATTAATGTCATTATAGTTTGGATTTACTTTCAGCCAAGGTGTACCTGTCGTAAATCCTGCATTTTCCGTATCATCCCATTGAACAGGTGTACGAGCATTATCACGTCCTTTTGCATAAATGGCTTCCATTACTTTATCAGGATCTTCTCCACCTTCTATCACTTTTTCCCGATACATATTTATAATTTCGATATCATTATAGTCTTCCAAGTCGAATTGAACATTAGTCATCCCAATTTCTTCGCCTTGATAAATGTATGGGGTGCCTTGTAGCATATGTAGAAAAGTTCCCAGCATTTTAGCTGATTCCACCCTATATTCTTTATCATTTCCAAAGCGGGACACCATTCTTGGCTGATCATGGTTATTTAAATAAAGGCTGTTCCATCCTTTCCCGTTTAGCCCATATTGCCATTTTGACATAACCTCTTTTAGAGCCGATAGCTTAAATGGTTTTACATTCCATTTGCCGCCTTCTCCTGAATCCACATCCATATGTTCAAATGTAAAAATCATATTCAGTTCTGTATCTTGGTTGTTTGCATATTGGATGGCATCTTCAACAGATGCTCCTGGAGACTCGCCAACTGTAATAATGTCATACTTAGATAACACTTCTCTGTTCATTTCCTGTAAAAATTCATGCACGCGGGGGCCATTCATAATATAATCGCCGCCCCACTCATACTGCCCGTCTCCAGCACCGTCAGGAAGTCCCTCTACTTTAGAGATTAAATTGATAACATCCATGCGGAAGCCATCAATTCCTTTTTCCAGCCACCATGTCATCATATCGTATACTTCTTTTCTTACTTTTTCGTTTTCCCAATTAAGATCTGGCTGTTTTTTACTAAATAAATGGAGAAAATATTGTTCGGTTGATTCATCATACTGCCAAGCAGAACCGCTGAAAAAGGAGGACCAATTATTCGGTTCTTTTCCATCTTTTCCGTCCCGCCAAATATAATAGTCGCGATAAGGATTGTCTTTTGATTTCCGAGACTCTATAAACCAGGCATGTTCATCAGAAGAATGGTTGACTACTAAATCCATCATCAGCTTCATCCCACGTTCATGTAAACCAGCTAATAATTTTTCCCAATCCTTCAATGTCCCAAATTCATCCATAATATCTTGATAATCGCTAATATCGTAGCCATTATCATCATTTGGCGATTTATACACAGGCGAGAGCCAAACAACGTCCACTCCTAGTTTTTTCAAATAGTCCAATTTTGAAATAATTCCTTGCAAATCCCCTATTCCATCACCATTGCTATCCATAAAACTGCGGGGATAGATTTGATAGACAACACTTTCTTTCCACCATTTTTTTTGCACGATTTTTCCTCCTGTTCTCTTGTAAGCACTTCATCTACTTCTTCTGCTGATTTAATTAAACCTTTTTTTACATATCTTTTACAAATTGCCAGCTTGCTTTTAAATACTAATTCCCTTTCATTCTCCTTTAACTTTGCCGTAGGAAATGAGTGTTCTTTAAGATACTAAGAATATTAAATAATTGCAGCCTTTCTTAATCTAGTTGCTGGTACGTATTGATCTGATTGGAATGAAGATTTTGTACTAATTTCCTTTTTTTCATTTCAGCGCCCATACTCTTTTGATAAAAATGGGTCACAATTATAGCTGTCAACCCTGGCAAAATAAAAATCAGCAAAGGCGGAAACACCCTCCACATAATATACGCTGCAGCCACGGCATCTAAAATCATAAGAATAGCATTCAAAGGATGCATGAGTAATAAAAACATGGTGTTGGTAAGGTATGCCTTCAAAGGCAATTCCTGATCAACGAGAAAACAGTAGACGTACAAAAAGAAGAAGGGTGTAACAATGACCAGTACGTAAAAAACTATCGCCAATATAGAGGAAATTCCTGCATAATATCTTAATGCTAGATAAAAAACAACCAATATTGAGGCATTCAGACAGCCAAATCCCATACTTTTTTTATACTCTCTTTTATAATAATGCAAAAACATTTTAAATAATGGAAACCCATCGTCACCCTTTAAAAATCTTCTTGTTATTCCCATGACAGATGCAGTTGCCGGCGCAGCCACAAACGGAAATAAGATGATACCGATTAATACAATTGTGTGGACGGCATCTATCTCTCGCGCTGCCAGAAGATTTACACTTAAAAAAACATATGGAACATTAAATAACCACCAAATTCCCGACAGCTTTAGAATCATATAGAGCCACTTCATCAAATGATTACTCCAACCCAGCCAGTTCATTTGGCACCTCCCACTTTACATTGAACTTCTTCTCTATTCTTTAACAGACCCGATGACTAATCCGCTCGTAAAATACTTTTGCAAAAATGGATAAATGATCAATACAGGAATAGTAGAAACCACAATCTTAGCTGCATTCAATGTTTGATTGGATATCGAAGCGACAGCCTTTAATTGTGACACATCCGTAATCTTAGTCACGTCAATGTTTAATTGTTGAATATACGTTTGCAGCGGGTAATTTGCCGCTTTGTTTATATAAAGCAAACCACTGAAATAATCATTCCAATGTCCTACAATAGCAAAAAGGGAAATGGTTGCCAATGCAGGCAAAGAAATCGGCAAATAAACTTTAAACAAAACTTTTAACTTTGACGCACCATCCATGATAGCGGCTTCTTCCAATGAATCTGGAATACTTTTAAAAAAGTTCATTAATAAAATAACATTAAAAATTGGCACTGCTCCTGGTAAAACAAGGGACCAAATGGTATCAATCAACCCTAAACTCTTTACTACTAAAAACATGGGAATCATTCCACCAGAAAAGAGCATTGCAAATATCAAAAGATTCATATAGATATTGCGTGCACCGAATTGCCGCTTATTTTTAGACAATGGATAAGCCATCAGAATGGTTAATATCATATTTAAAGCTGTCCCTAAAACTACTCTTTCCACCGAAATCATAAAGGAACGCCAAAACTGTGCATCACTTAGCAACACCTGATAAGCACCTATATTAAAATTAACGGGCAGCAATCCGACCTCATTTGCTTGAGCCGCAACTCTGTCACTAAAAGAGATAGACACCATATTAAGCAGCGGCAGCACACATAAGGCCGTCATCAGTAAGATTACAGCCCAGATACATACATCTGAAAACCGACTTCCAAACGTTTTTGATCTCATTGATTATTTCGCTCCTTTTAAAAAATACGCATGTTTGCAAGTTTTTTAGATAATTGATTTGCTGATAATATTAATATACAGCTTACCACTGATTTCAATAAGCCAATTGCCGTTGCAAAACTATACTGTTGTCCCAACAGACCTACTCGATAAACATAAGTATCAATAACATCCCCTGTTTCATACACAATAGGATTATATAAAGCAAAGATTTGGTCAAAGCCAGCATTCAAAATGTTTCCTAAATTAAGTGCTGAAATCAGCATAATAGTTGGTAAAATCCCAGGCAATGTGACGTGCAGCAATTGTTTAAAGCGATTAGCACCGTCTATGGAAGATGCTTCATAAAGACCTGGATCAATCCCTGTTAAGGCTGCTAAATATACAATCGCGCCATACCCGAAGCCTTTCCATACGTCTGTTGATATAATAATACTTCTAAACCACTCATTACTCCCTAGGAACAAAATTGGATCCATCCCAAGTCCTTGTAAAAAATTATTTACTGGTCCATGGTAGTCAAATATATTAATAAATACTGCTGCTAAAACTGCCCAAGATAAGAAGTTAGGCAAATATACAATCGTCTGAATCGATTTTTTAGCCCATTTCAATCTAATTTCGTTTAACAATAAAGCAAAGATAATCGGCACCAACGTACCAAAGATAATCTTGCCAACAGCAATTACGACTGTATTCCTTAATATTTTCATACTATCCGGGATTTGCAGCATATATTTAAAGTTTTCCAGCCCGACCCATTCGGACCCTAAAATACCTTTAGCAGGTATATAGTCTTGAAATGCCATGATAATCCCAAACATCGGGATAAAACTGAAAATAATCAAAAAAATAATGCCCGGCGCCATCATTAGATGATACTCCAGCTGGCCACCGCGTTTTTTCTTTTTTTTCATTTTTGATTTCATCTTCAGAGGATACTCCAACTGCTCTACATGTTTTTTCTCTATTTCCATTTCACAAGCTACCCTCTTTCTCTTTTTTTATTAAATGGGTACAAATATTCATTTGTACCCATCTGTGGTTTTATTTTTCTTTAATCGTTTCAGTTACTTCTTTGGTGATATCGCTGCCACCTGTTTTCTTCCATGTATCAACAAACTTATTGAAATAATTCAAGTCTTTTTCACCTGTCACAATTTTCAAGAAGGCTTCATCTTCCAGTTTTGTTAAATTCGCCCATTTCAACTTCATACTTTTTGTTTGTCCAAAGAAAACAGGATTTACTTCATTAATTTTTGTCTCAGCCATTAATTTACCAGCTACCATTCTAGACTTATATGCACTCCATTGGTTAGCATCTGCTTTTGCTGGATCTTTTAAATAACCTGTAATTTTTTCATAAGATGATTGGTCATCAAGTGATAATGTAGCAGGATCTTTTTTCCCCTCAACAGCAGAATTAATATTTTGATACATTTGCGCGGTTGCATCATTAAAGTTAACCATAATATTTATAGGTGCCCCGCGATCGCCGCCTTCTTTTATAAAGTCAACAACTGGCTGGTAATTACGATCTTCGCGGCGTAGTTTATCATCTAATGCGCTTAAGACTTTAGGTAGTACTTCTGGATGCTGAAAGCCTTTTTTCACAACGTAAAATTCAGAAGCAGGATTTTGTGTATAAGCAGTAATAGTACCACTGCCATCTTTAGAGATAATGTATGGTTCCCAATCAGCTTTTGCATTTTTCTGTTTTGCAGAATTTAATGGATAGTCAGGTGTCCACCATGGACCAAAGTACGCACCAGTTTGACCGCCTATAATCAAATCTTCAATACTTTTTCTTACAGCAAACTGCGGATCTATTAAACCATCTTTATACCATTCTGCTAATTTGCCTAATCCTTGTTTTGTTTCCTCTGTAATAGATCCATAAACAACCTTGCCATCTTGTTCAATCCACTGGCGTGGGAAAGAATTATAAGTGGAAAGGATATTATCCGCTACGAACAATGATCCATACAGACCACCAATACTAGGAGAAAGAGCCAGCCCAACCGTATTGCCTTTTCCATTGCCGCCCGGATCTTTTTGGACAAATGCTTCTAAGACTTTTTCCATATCCTCAACCGTCTTAGGCGCATCTAAACCAAGCTTATCCATCCAATCTTTTCGCAGCCAAAGCATGGTAGGAATATTGGCATTAGCAGTTGATGGAAGCGCCATTAATTTACCGTCAAATGTCGCTGCATCCAATGCACGTCCGTCATAGGAATTGTACATATCTTTTATATAATCGGAAGCACTGGATTTATAAACATCTGATAAATCAGCAATCATATCATTGTCGACTAATTGCCGTAATGTTGTTGCATCAACCGACATAATGTCTGGTAAATCACCGGAGGCTACTGCCATCGAAACTTTTTGATTATAAGCATCCCCGTCTTGTGCTTCAAACTTATTTTCACTTTGGATATTAAGCGTTTCCTTTAAATACCGTGTATAAGCATCGTCTTCGTATGTTTGCCCCTTAGGTAATTTTGCAATACCTGGTGTTGCTTTTCCGACGGTATAAGTAACGGTTTCTTTATATTTGCCGAAAGGTGTTAATTCTTCTTTCGTTGCAATCGTTTTCGTTTTTGTATCTTCTGAAGAGTTGGAGAGCATGGAACATCCTGCCAAAACACTAAATGACATCAGTGATGCAGCAGCAATCGAGAAAATTTTCTTCATGAATGTTTCCCCCTGTGTATTCATTTTGTACTAGTTCTATTTAATTCATCAAAACATCGCTTCACAGAAAATGCCCTTACAGTTATTAATTAAGTGGATGAAAGCCAACAGATGTCTTAGTCTAAAAAACAATGCCATTATATCGTTACATCTATTTTATTGATCACCAGTTTAATTTCACTGATCACACTCCTTGATTTTATGTACTTGCCGCTTCGGTAAACGTTTACGTTTTATCCAAAAACATAAACGTTTACTTATTCAATTCTACATTAAAGTAAACGTTTACGTAATGAATATATCATGTGATTCACTATCAGTCAATATCTTTTGGCAAACGTTTACATTTTCTTTTCATTCCCTGTAAAACAGAAAATTCATGTCTATAAAAATGAAACTATTATTTTAATCTTAAAATCACTATTAAACTAACCAGAAGGAATTTACCCCACACTTAACGAGCAGTAAGACCAACACCTCGAGGATGCCGAGAAATCGAGGAAGCTAGGTGGGGGATAACTGCCTGTAAAGGTCCGAGGGTGGTACACAAACTAATGTCGCCACTTCCTTATGTCTTCGTTTGTGTGATCCACATCCTGTGGACCTCAAGCTTTCCATCAGTGTGGGGATGAAGAACCCCCCACTGATGGAAGGTTCACTTTATCAGCCCTTGCTGGAAAGGAATTTTTCCAAAGTCGCAATAGCCTCCACTTCATCCATTCCATCTGCAAGAAGCATGATTTCTTCTTTTTGTCTAATGGCCAGCGACATCACTCCCATAATACTTTTGGCAGCTACCCTTCTTCCATTTTTCATAATGCCTATTTCACTGCTAAAAACTGAAGCTTTTTGCACAAATTCTGTAGCATTGCGGGATTGAATTCCATGTTCAAGAAAAACAATTATTTGTTTTTCTATCATTTCAGCACTTCCTTTCCTTTAATAAGATTCATTAGAACGCAAACATTCGCCTTTTTACTCCTTCAAGAACAAGTAAAATTTCATTTCTTTTCATCATTATTCCTAATGAATTTTCTGCGCTGCGTTTATTCATTTATTTTTAAAGTTTTTTTGTTTTGAGGACCATCACAGTCGATAACAATCATTTCCCAATATTCGAGACTAGGAAGCGTGATAACTAATTCTGCATTTTCCCATTTATAGGAAAGTTCATTTAATTGTCCCTCATTCCGATCTGGACTTGCCGCATAAACCTTTAAATGAGGCAGTTCTTTTACTGTTTTCCCGATTGGATACCTTACTGTTAAATGATCGTATTTTTTTGGTTCTGACGCTGCATTTCGCCAATTTTTATCATTATTAAGCAAATTGACAAGATGAATAATCTCGTAATCTTCAAATCCTTTATTCTTTTTATTATTCCTTACAATCGACCAGATGGTATTATTTTCTCCTGTCTTGCTTATCTTTACCGGCTGCCCATTATTCTCTATTTTTACTTCTTTTTCTGTTTTTTTACTGTCAAACAGAAGATTTTCGTAGGCAGTAAAGAATTTATAATAGTCCTTCATCGACTCTTTTAATGAATTGGTCATTTTTTTACTGCGATTTGGATAATATTCATGTGCCAGCATATTAGGTCCTTCTTCCAGTTTTTCAGCAGTACCAAGCTCAATATGCGTAGCGCCCATTGCTGCTAATCCTGCATCCATCAGACGAACGGAAGGTTCATCGAAAAATCCAATGGTCATTCTCTTCAATTGAATTGTTCCTTTTTGATCGGATTCTTGCTTTAAGGTTACTTTATGTTTTCCAGCTGCTAAATCTGGCAATACAATATAGCCATCTTCACTATAGGATTCTATATTTCCTGTGCTTTTGAATGCTATGGTAGACGGACTTCCTTGCTCATCTAAAATCGGCTTTCCATCGATGTAAATAGTACGATCCGTCTCTGCTCCCGCATTGGAATAAGTAAAAATAAAACTCGTTTCTCCTTTTTCTGCTAATTGAACATCAAAGGTTACTTCATCTCCTGCGTGGCCAAAATTTTTCAGTGTATCTTTAAATAGGTGCATTGGTGCCAGGGCGTCTGCTGATTCAGCATGATACTTTTTGCTTCCCATTTGCAAGTAATCAAGCTTTACACCATCATCGTCTAAGTTTTCTACTTTAATGGTTACCTTGTTTTTCCCTTCTTTTAATGGAATGTCCTTCATAATCAGATCTTTCCATTCGTTTCTATAGACAAAGTTAACGCTTTCAACTTTCTTGTCATTTACATATACAGCTCGTGTAGCATCGCGTTTTGATTGTGCATCGTTATTATATCTCCAAATCAAATCATAATTTCCTGCTTTTGGAGCATTCATTTCAAAATTTAAGAAGTCGTTTTCCTGTTGGAAATCAGATACATAACCTGTGGTCGTTGTAATCCCATGGTTTGCTGGGGCAAAAGCCGCTTCTTCCACCTGGTATTCTTCATCACCAACAAGCAAACTATCCAGATTCATATATTCCCCATCAGAAGCAAGTTCCAATTCAATTTCATGAGTGCCAGCAGGTATAGTGGCTTTTACTGATTTTTCCACCATTGCACCGTCCCAGCCTCCTGGTGTACTCGAAAATATATTTTCTGAAACAGTTTTTCCATCCACATACTCGTTGTTTTGGGAAACAATTTTTCCGTCTACATAAATATTCACTTTTGGATTGTTGCCAGTTCTATACTTGAATCGGAGTGTAGTTGTCTCTGTTTGATTTTTCACAGTGAAAACGACACGTTGGCCAGCTTTCCCAAAATTATTTGTAAAACCTGGCACCACTGTAACCTCACCTGTTTTTGGCGAAACAGGATTCCATCCTATCTCTGCCTGTTCTGCTTCTTTTACATAATTATTAAGTATAAACTTATCCACTTCTATTCCAGTGCCCTCTGTCTCGTCTTCCATTTTAAATTGAAAATCATTTGCTCCTTCATAAAGGTAGATGACAGTCTTCACTTCTCCCCAGTTATTCCCGTCTGTAGGAGGGAGCGTTGCCACTGCTGCCTTTTTTCCATTTACCAGCAAGCTTCTCTTTGTTTCTTGACCAGAATTCTTATAAATGATAGAGATAGGTACTTGCTTTGACTCTTCTGCATTCATATTAAAGGCGATGAAATCTCCTTGTTGTTTAAAGTTAATCGCCTGATTAGGTATTTTTTCGATCATTGGCTGTTTGGTCGGCTGCCAGCCAATTTTTGCTTTTTCTGCTTCATATCTTGCTTCGCCAACTTTCATATAATTAATATTTGCTCCGTCATCACTTGTTTTTTCCACTTTTAAAACAATTTTGTTCTCTCCTTCATTTAAAGGGACTGCTAGTTCCGAAGTATTTTGAAAGGTTTCCAGACCTCCTGTTGGCTCCATTTTAAGCGAGTCGGCAACAAGTTCATTATTGACATATAAAGAACGAATCACTGCAGTTTTTGCCACCCCATAATTGAACGCAACCGGATGAGAGCCAGTTTTCTCTGCCTTCACCGTAAACTCAATGTAGTCTCCATCTGTATTAAAGTTGTATACCACTCCATACTTATCTACCTTGCAGCTGATTAATTCAGCATCTTCTGCTTCATAGATTTTTTCAAAAGCATCTTTTTTTATTATTAAGCTGTTTACATTTAACCACAAGTTATTGCTGTTTAATTGAAGCTTTATTGCATTCGTTCCCTTCTTTAAATCCAATGTTAAATCTTTGCTTGCAACTGGATTTCCCCATCCAGTTTTCTTATTAAATTCAATACTGTTCTCTACAAGTTGATTATTGACTGATAATTTTCCGATTGGACTGCTTTCATTATCATGTCCATACATAAGGGAAACATTATACGTCCCATCCTCTGGTGCTTCGACTGTCCATATGATTTGATCTTCATCCTGCTTCCCGAAATCTCCAACCCATCCATTAATTTTTTGAAGAGTGGATGCAAGCTGGGTAAGTTTAGGTATGTTTTTCAAATCTGCAGCTTCGTAATGGTCTCCAGTTGCTTGTTTATAGTTCATATATCCAGCAATGACTACTGCTTTTCCTCCATTTTTTTGTCGTGTCTCTTCCACAACTTTTAATAAATCAGTGTAATTATCTTTATCTTGCCATATTTCACTATAATCAAAGTCTGTTTTAGTAGAGGGAGAAGGAACATCCTGATAGCCTTCATTGCCTCCAACCATATTAAAAGTAACAAAATCTTTCTTTTTATTATTTTTTACAAGTGATTCTTTTACTGCATTAATAAGAGAATCGTAGTCTTTAGAAAAAAAGCGTTTTTGTCCGTTGTAATCATACAAATAATCATTATCCGACCAACCCCATTGATCAAGATGCATGCCGTCAAAGCCAAATTCATTGACACTTCGATTAAATTCTTTCGTAATATATTTTTGCCATTCTGGATTGCCCGGGTCTTGAAGATAAAGTGCTGTTGGAGGATTTACCCAATCAAAAAGGAAGCCTTCCTGGTCACGATTTATATCGATATTAGGAAAAATCGTATTCTTTTTAAATAATCCCCATTCTTTTTTCACACCGAATGCTTTATAGTTTTCTCTGGCTGCATAATTCATTTGATAAGCCATGGCAGCAGCATTGTATTTTTGAGCAGCTTCTATTTGTTGTTTGATTGTCTGCGGGTACAGCTTTCTTCCTAACAAATCATGATAAGATGCAGCAGTCGTTATTTTTTCTGAAATAAAGTTTCCCTTTTTATCTAAAATAGGCTTTCCCTTGCTGTCTGTTTTTGAATAAACAGATACATCATGACGCCACATCCAATCATAAAATTGAAAGCTGTTCAAATAATATTCTTGTGTGAGCTGTTTCAATTTCTTATCACTGTCTGCAGCTGATTCTGTAGGAAATTCTGTTGTGTACCCATAGCGGGGAAACCGTGTCCAATCACTCGAAACATCAATAGCTGCAGTTAAAACCTGATCTGAACCTTCCATATATGCTTTTACAGAATAGCCGCGGAAATCATTAGCTGGAGGAGTCCAGCTTATTTCTACACCCTTTAACTTCGTATTAACTCGAATATTCTTCTTACCTTCAGCTACTTTTTCATTTAAATGATAGACTTCAATATGAAGTTTTCCCTTCCAGTTTACGGTGGAATCAAATAATAAAGACATGTTTACTTTTTCACCTGGATTGTATCTTGCTTTGTCTACTAAAAATGCTTGAATTGGTTGAGCTGGAGTGGTCTTATATATTTCTTTTTCATCGTTACTAGATATTTGTTGACTAGCTGCTTGAGCTTTTGATGTTGATGACAAAAGGGGGACGGGCGATATAGTCAAGTTCAAAGCTACTAAACTCAAAAGAGATAATTTCCGTTTGGATTTAAAGTTTTTCATGCTTTTTCTCCTTCATTATTTTATCTTTATTAAAGCTTTTAAAACGTTTTACGTAAACGTTTACGTTCGGTTTAAAAAAAATAATCTAAAGTAGACGATTATTTTTCACTGACTTTCTTACCACTAATTGAAAAGGAATTATTTTAGAAGGAATTGTTTTCTTGCTTTGAATAGATTCTATAACTCGTTCACATCCTTCTTCTCCCATTTCAAAGAACGGCTGCCCAATAGAAGTTAATGGCGGGATGGACATTTCTGCCACTCTCGTATTATCATATCCGATAACAGATAATTTTTCTGGCACTTTCAAGCCATGATCGTTCGCTTCTGAAATGATCCCTAATGCAACGTCATCACTTACACCAAAAACAGCAGATAACTCCACTTTTTCTTCTAGATAGGATTTCATTGCTTCTTTACCGGAATAAAAACTAAAATCCCCATACTTCACTAGTTTTCTATTAAACGCTATCTCATTGTCTTCCAACGCTTTTTTGTACCCTTCAATTCTAGGAATTCCAGCTACTCTGTCATCAGGATTTACACCAGCTATCCCAATTTTTGTGTGCCCATTTTCAATAAGGAACCGTGTTGCAGCATATGCAGCATCAAAATCATTCACCTTAATATAGGGTGCATCCTTACATGGCGTATCCGTCGAAAGCAAAATATAGGGAATTTGAAGGGAATTTACTAACTCTACCTGTGCTTTGTTTAATTCCACTGTCACAATTACTAATCCATCTACCTTTCTTTCTGCCATTACATTGACACAATCATTAAATCTGTCACCGTTAATACCGGAATGGGAAATGATAACACTATACCCATTCGTATGTGCTACACTCTCTATACCATTTACAATTTCTCCATAGAATATAGTTGCAACATTTGGCATGATAACTCCTATTAAATTGCTGGAGTTTTTCACAAGACTTCTAGCCATCTCATTTCTTCTATATCCTAATTTGTTTACTACATCCATTATTTTGTTTTTTGTTTCTTCATTATATCCCCCAGCTCCATTAAGAACTCTTGAAACGGTTGCTGTTGAAACATTTGCTATTCGTGCAATATCTTTTATCGTTACATTCATTTTCTCAATCCTTTTAAGTAAACGTTTACTTTGTTAATATAACATTCGATTTTTTTTAAGTCAACTGCAAAAACAAAATAAAGAAAGCGTTTTCTTATACTTGAAAGAAAAAGCATGATCAGACATTTCCGATCATACCTTTTCATTAATCCATATTAACAGAGATTATATTTCCACCGTTTCTTTTTCCGATACATGATTAACAGCGGGTCTTCCAATCGACCGATAGAAAATGTCTGCTTTTTGGGCTTCGGCTAAACTGTAGCAATTTCTTCCATCATATATATAAGGTGAAGCCATCTTTTCTCTAAAAAGCGAAAGAGGAAAATCCTTAATCTTCTTCCATTCGGTAAAGATAAAACAAATATCTGCATTTTCTATTGCTTCCTCAATCGTTGATTCGTATGTCACTTGAGTCGGAAAAATTTTCTTGAAATTTGCTGCGCCAATAGGATCGTATAGATGAACATTTGCTCCTTCATTTAATAACAGCCGTACATTCGGGATAGAGGGTGCTTCGCGCAGATCATCAGTACCTGCTTTAAAAGTGACGCCCAATACCGCTACTTTTAATCCTGCAAAAGAAGCGAATTCTTTCCGTGCCTTTTTCATTAACTTAAACTTTTGTTTTTCATTTACCTCTATAGCTGCTTTTACTGTGCGCAGCACATAGCCTTCCTCTTCGGACAGCCAGTGCAGTGCTTTTGTATCTTTTGGAAAACAGGAACCGCCATAGCCAATGCCCGCCTGCAGAAATTTATTGCCGATGCGGCTGTCATAGCTCATTCCATTCGTGACATCATCAATATTAGCTCCTACCACTTCACATAAATTAGCGATATCATTTACAAATGAAATTTTTAATGCTAAAAAATCATTCGATGCATATTTCACCATTTCTGCACTGCGGCGATTCATGGAAATTATCGGCTGTTGAAATGGCTCGTACATTTCCATTAACGTCTGCTTTGCCCGATCACTTTCAATCCCTATTACAATCCGTGAAGCATGCATCGTATCGTGAACAGCCGTTCCTTGAGAAAGAAATTCCGGATTAGAAGCAACTTCGATTTTCACATCATTCACCACATTTTTTTGCATAAATGCTTCCATTTTATCATTTGTACCGATGGGAACCGTTGATTTTATTACCACAAGACAATCTTTTTCAACGGATTGGGCAATTTCCCGAGCTACCGTATAAAGAAAGGTCAAATTGGCAGAACCATCTTCATTTTCCGGTGTACCTACTCCAATTATAATAATATCTGCATTTGCGTACGCTTTTTTATAATCGCATGTAAAAAAAAGCTTCTTTGCTTCAGCATTTTTTCTTATTAATCCATCAAGCCTTGGCTCATAAATAGGAGAAATATTTTTATGTAAAAGTTCTATTTTTTCTTGAATAGGATCGACGCACGTAACGATATGACCAACTTCTGCTAAACAAACCCCTGTTACTAAACCTACATATCCGGTTCCTGCAACTGTAATATGCATGATAAAATATCTCCTTTTCCTGTTGGTTAAACTAGCTTATTTCATAATACCAAATGGTAGTTAAACAACTTTGTTTTTTTTGTAAAATCGACGTAAACAAAATGTAAAAACCATTAATAACAAGAATGCGGATATAATCACCGGTAAAAAAGATCTATTTTCCATGGGTATTTAGATTTATTTTCCCTAAAAAAGCATAATAAATCGGTAAAAATTAAGCATTTTTATAGGGAAAGAGGTACAATAAAATCGGATGGAATTTCCAAATCCAAGGCATTCCAACACTCACTCACTGAATGCCTTGGATCTTTTTTTACACGATAAGAAAGTATAAGTTTTCTGAAGTCAGATAGCTGTCTAGCTCCGACTTACAGGATGTACTAGTGCCGATGTTGCAACAGGACGTTGCTTACTTAATCGGCCAGTTCGTACGGCAATGAGCAAAGTGCTTGCGCTTTTCTTAACCTAGTACTTTCTATCTATTTTTGTATTTAGAAAATCCCCCTCCATGCCATTTTCTCTATCCTTCTCTCATTTTATTGTTAGTCGATAGAAGATCACTTCCCATCCAATATCCAATGACAATCAGCAACCCTCCCAGCATATTCCTGTTGTTTCTATTTATTGTAATTCCCTCTATTTTACTTAAATTTTTAGGACAGCTAAAAAAGTGTATGAAAATAGACATTATAGGAAATTTTAGTAATGATACATTATTAAACATGGAGTGTATAAACATATGAACAGCGCATGGAGTCGACTAACCAAAAAAAAGAAAAAAGAAAAACAATCAGTTCACTATGTAGAGACAGAAATAAAATCTATTGCAGAAGATCTTAATGTAGATATCAATATCAATATTAAAAACATTAAGCAGGCATTAGGGAACAGCAGTGATGTAACTATTCGCGAATTTAAAATGGGGAAACCCTATGAAAAGAAAATTGCCACTATTTATATTAACGGATTAACGGATAAACAACTGATGGGCAATTTTATTATTGATAAACTAATGAATAATATAAACATAGCTGAGCATGCAGACCAATCTGTCTCATCTCAAATAGGCAACTTCATCAAAGATCATGTTATTGCCGTCACACATGTAGAGGAAGCAAAAGATTGGAAAAAGCTTTTCCAATTCCTTTTGTCTGGTCAAACGATTGTTCTTATAGACGGCTGGAATCAAGCACTGGGCTGCGCCGCTCAAGGGGGAGAATTAAGAGCTATTTCAGAGCCGCTAGCAGAAGCATCTGTTAGAGGACCAAGAGACAGTTTTACAGAGTCGTTAATAACCAATACCGCTTTGATTCGCAATAGAATTAAAACACCTGATTTATGGCTAGAGACAAGAGTAATGGGCAATATTACACAAACGGAAGTTGGAATTATGTACATCAATGGAATTGTCAATAATAAGCTTCTTAAAGAGGTCAGAGAACGGCTGGATAAAATAGAAGTAGATGAAGTGTTTGGTACGAGTACGATTGAAGAATGGATAAGTGATAAAATGGCTACCCCTTGGCCTACCATGTTTGTAACCGAAAGACCAGATGTTGTAGCCGGAAACCTTTTGGAGGGCCGTGTAGTTATTTTTGTCAATGGAACACCGAATCCTTTAATTTTGCCAGCAACATGGATTCAATTTTTCCAAACAGCGGAGGATTATTATTTACGCTGGTCATTTGTAGGCTTTTTAAGAATGATCCGAATTCTTTCCTTTTTGATTACACTGCTTGGTCCATCTTTATTTATTGCTTTTTTATCGTTTCACCAAGAGTTAATTCCTACTCCTCTTTTGATTAATCTTGCCTCACAAAGGCAGAATGTTCCATTTCCTATTATTATAGAAGCTTTGTTGATGGAATTTACTTTTGAGGTATTGCGAGAGGCAGGGGTAAGGATGCCTAGACCAGTTGGCCAAGCTGTTTCCATTGTTGGTGCCCTTGTATTAGGAGATGCAGCAGTTTCTGCCGGAATTGTCTCAAGTGCTATGGTTATTGTGGTGGCTGCAACAGCAATTGCGAGCTTCACCATCCCGCACTATCCAATGACTGATGCCATACGGCTGCTGCGTTTCGGGTTAATGCTTTTGGCTGCTACTTATGGACTTTTTGGCATTGGCCTTGGTGTCATTATACTAGTTGCACATACTTGCAGCTTGCGGTCTTTTGGCATTCCGTATTTGGCCCCCTTTTCTCCTATGATTTTGGCAGATCAAAAAGATGCACTTATCCGGGTTCCATTTCCATTTATGTCCAAACGCCCACGTTTAATTAGTCAAAAAAATATACAAAGATCTGGGGATGCTCAAAATCTTGGCCCCCCTAAGGAAAAGAGTACAGATACTAACGGAAAAAAGAGTGATGCAGATGAAACATAAGCGGGTTTCTATGTTTGCACTGTGTATATGTACAGTTCTTTTGTCTGGATGCTGGGATAGCACCGAACTGCCGAAACTTAGCATTATATCGGGCATCGCCATTGACAAAGATGACGAGGATCATAATCGATTTCGTACAACCGTTCAAATTATCAATCCATCCCAAGTTGCTGGCGGTCAGCAAGGTGGAAAGGTGCAGGCGTCTCCAGTAAAAACATTCAGCAATACAGGCAGCACTTTATCCGAAGCACTGAGAAAGATTTCACCAATGGTTCCAGGTCAGCTGTTTTTCCCTCATATTCAAGTGATGGTGATTAGTGAAGATGTGGCAAAAGAAGGCATTCAGCATTTATTTGATGTGATTGAACGGGATTCTCAATTTCGCGTCCTTTTCCCCGTCTTAGTTGCAAGAAATAGTGCGGCGAGTGATGTACTTCAAGTAACCACCCAGCTATATCCTATTCCTTCTGATGAAATCGTGAAAAATTTACAAACTTCTGAAAATGAATGGGGAGAATTTATCAGTACACAGGCGGATCAAGTGATAGAAGGACTAAAAGATGGAAGTCTAGTCATTTCAGGGATAAAAGTAACTGGTGATAAAAAAACAGGAAATACAACGGAAAATATGCTGCAGATTTCTCCAGGTGCAAAAATAGAAATAGGCGGTCTCGCTCTTTTTACTAATGGAAAACTTGTCGATTGGATGGATGGAGAAACAACAAGAGGCTTTACCTGGATAATGAATGAAATAAAAAAAACGGTAATTAACATCGATTGCAAGAAAACAAAAGAAGCCGTGGCAGTGGAAGTAGACCGTTCGAAAACGAAAATCAGAGTGAACATGATGAACCATCAACCAGTAATTAATATTCATGTTGATGCAGAGGGAACAATTTCCGAAACACTTTGTTCCGTGGACCTTTCCAAACCAAAAGAAATTATAAAGCTGCAAAAAGAGCTGGAGAAAAAAATCAAGAAAGAAATAGAAAAAACGGTTAATATCGCAAAAAAGAATAAAAGTGACTTTTTAGGCTTTGGGGAACATATCAACCTGAAGGACAAAAAAGCATGGAAAAAAATCAAAAAAAATTGGGATGCAGAAGTTTTTCCTGAAACAAAAGTAAACATAAAAGTAAATGCGTTTATACGTCGAACTGGCATGCTTACGAACCCTTCTAGTAAATAAATGAAGCGAATGGAGATTCTATCAATGTGGAAAAAGCTAAAATAAGTGGCATTCAGTTGTTTTCAATGATGATTATGTTTGATATGGGAACTGCTTTGGTAATTAGTTATGGAATATCTGCTGGAAAAGATGCTTGGATCGCCATTCTTATATCCATGGGAGCAGGTATTTGCTTATTTTTTATGTATTACTTATTATTCAACTTTTATCCTAATCTTCCTCTTACGAGCTATACTAGAATCATTTTCGGCAAATATTTAGGGTGGATCATTGGTTTTTTATATGTCTTATACTTTTTGCATATTGCCACAAGAAACATTCGCGAGCTTGGCGATTTGCTTGTCTCCTCCACCTTAAGGGACACACCGTTGTTATCCATCATTATCCCGTTGGTTCTTGTTATCTGTTACGTGCTTTATTTGGGAGTAGAAGTGTTGGCTAGAACTTCAGAAATATTTATTGTGATTTTGTGCTTGTTTGGAATTGCTGGAAATTTTTTTGTTTTAGTTTCTGGCAATGTGGAATTTTCAAATTTGCTTCCAATGATTGAAAATGGCTGGAAGCCCATAGTTAAAACTGCTTTTCCACATATTATCGCATTTCCTTTCGGTGAGTTGATTGTCTTTACGATGCTTCTCCCTTTTTTGAATCAAGCTAAATACGTGAAAAAAGTATGGCTTTCTGCCTTAATCTTCAGTGGGATTATTTTAAGCTGGACTGTCAGCTTAAATATTGCTGTTCTTGGAATGAAAGTGACACAACGGGCTACCTTTCCGACTTTGGCAACGGTTGGGAAAATCAATTTGCTGGATTTTATCCAAAGACTTGATGCCATTATCGTGTTTACTTTGCTGATTACGGTTTTCTTTAAGGCATCTATCTATATTTATGCTTTATTATTAGGAATTGCAGACCTATTTAAACTAAAAAGCCATCATCGCATTGTTTTCCCCATTGGGATGATTGTTATTTACTTATCGATTACTACCACTGCTAATTTCCCAGAGCATATAAAGGAAGGGAAGAATATGGGATATTATTATCATTTCCCAATGCAGATAATCATACCATTGCTATTATTAATTGTCTCGTTTATCCGCAGGAGGCTAAAGAAGAAGTCCAGGCCTATTTTCTAAGGAATCATCCTCCTAAGGAAGAAGGAAAATAGTTTACAGTCATATTTGCTGAATGAACATTGCATCCATCCTTCTCTTTAAAGTTAGTTACTACTGTTGGAGAAATTAATTTGCAACACACCTTTAATTTTAACTATGCACCATAAAGCAAACTTCCATCAGTGGGGGTTTTTCCTCATCCCCCACTGATGGTTAGTTGCACTTATCGGACCTTTACGGGCGAATTTCAATACCTAGCTTCCTCGATTTCTCGGCATCCCCGAGGTGGTGGTCTTACTGCCCGTTAAGAGTGGGATAAAATAAGAAAATAGTGTTTGTTGTTTTGGTGAAATAACAGTTAATTTATGGTTTCATATGGCGAAATAAAATTAGGAGAAAATCATGGAAAAAGCTAAAATTAGTAGTATTCAATTATTTTCGATGATGTTTATTTTTGATATGGGAACTGCTTTGGTAATCAACTATGGTTTATCAGCAGGAAAAGATGCATGGCTTGCCACGCTTATAGGCACATGCATTGGAATTATCCTATTTATCCTTTATTACTTATTATTTCTTCAGTATCCTAAACTCCCTCTTACAAGTTATGCAAGAAAAATCTTAGGAAAATATATAGGGTGGGCTGTTGGTTTTTTATATGTACTATATTTTTTGTATATTACCTCTAGAAATGTTCGTGATTTCGGCGACCTTCTGATTTCCTCGACATTAAGAGAAACACCCTTAATAGCCATTAGTGTGCCCTTTATTTTAGCTATCTGTTATGTGCTTATTTTAGGTGTAGAAGTGGTAGCTCGAACTTCCGAAGTATTTATTGTCATTATCTTTTTGTTTGGTGTAGCAGGAAATTTTCTTGTTTTGATATCAGGCAATATGGAATTTCATAATCTCCTCCCTTTTCTAGAAAATGGGTGGAAACCAGTTCTCAAAACTATTCCTAATATCATTCCTTTGCCTTTCGGGGAAATGATTGTGTTTACTATGCTTGTCCCATTTTTAAATGAAGCGAAGAAAGTGAAAAAAGTGTGGCTTTCTGCCATGATCTTAAGTGGTGTTATTTTAAGCTGGACCGTTAGCTTAAATATTGCTGTTCTTGGGGTGGATGTAACAGAGCAAGCTACCTTTCCTACTCTTAAAACCGTAGGAAAAATCGATCTGTTGGATTTTATACAGCGGCTTGATGCTATTATCGTGTTTACTATGTTTATTACTGTATTTTTTAAAGCATCCATTTTTCTTTATGCTGCGGTGATTGGGATAGCAGACTTATTTAAGCTGAAAAGTCATCATCGAATATTGTTTCCTATCGGGTGCATTGTCATCTATATATCGTTGATAATGGCAGCTAATTTTCAGGAACATATAGCGGAAGGGGAAAAAATGCGGAATTACCTTCATTTACCAATGGTAATCATCTTTCCTTTTCTTATGATTCTTGTATCTTTTATTCAAAAAAGAAACAAAAAAAAAGCAAAAAGCTAACTAGAGCCCTTTGCTTTTTCAGATTTCTCTTTCCTAATCATGACAATTTGCTGTCCGACAACGATAATAATGAGGCCAGCTAATATAACATACTCTCCTGCATGCATAGCTCTAAACGGATCAATGAGATGATCAAGGGATTGCGACAAGCTATCTCCGATCAAAAAATCCATTGCCATCACCATTAATAAGGAACTAACTAAAACAACAAAAAAAATCCCAAGTATCTTCATTTTATTTTCACCTAGCCTTTTCGCTCTCTTTCTCTAGTATTGGTAAAAAAGAGAGAGAATAATCAAAACATTAGAGGAATGAAAACAACACCGCCAATTAATTATTCGTATTTTCTAACAATCAGAGAATTAATTCTAAATAATCGCATTTTAAGATTCTTTCTCCTGTTCTTTCTCCTCCATCGTTCTTTTCTGTTCGTAACTTGATGAATTTCCATCCCTTTTTTTTGCTAATTCATGGAAACTCCATGATATGCTAAAATCTACTATATAATGAATGTATATTCGTTAATTTTCAAAAAGGAGGAGAATGCTGATGAAAAAAGGTATGACGTTATTGCTTATTCTCTTTTTATTTTCTTTTGCATCGAATGTCTTGGCTGCAGAAACAAAAAAAAACAGCCACCTTTCTACAAATAATGTAGAAAAACAATTTGATTCGAATAAAGAGTTTAAAGGACTAGAGCTGATAATAAAATTTAATTCTTGGATAACAGATAACGAAAGACAACTTATTTTATCTAGCGCCAGTCTAGAGGAGAAATCGTTTTACAAAGGATTTTCCTTAGCAAAAGCTGCTTCCAAAGATGCTTTTAAAATAGCCGCTGATCGTTTAGTAAAAGATACTAAAATTGAGTTTGTGGAGCCAAACTATACAATAAAGGCTTCTTACACCCCAAAAGATTCTTTCTATCCAAAACAATGGTACTTAAACAAATTAAACAATCAACAAGCATGGGATGCAACAAAAGGTTCAAAAAAAATCACAGTAGCTGTTATTGATGGAGGAATGCAAACAAACCACCCTGAATTCAAAGGCAGAATTCTCTCCCCTTTCAATGCTGTAACAGAAAGTGAATCTATCAAGACTGATGTACATGGAACACATGTAGCAGGAATAATAGCTGCTGCAAATGATAATAAAGGAACAGTAGGAATCGCACCGAATGTCCAGATTATGCCTATTAATATTTTTTCAGGAGATGGAGCAGACGCTTATGATGAATCGGTTGGCATTATGTATGCTGTCGATCATGGAGCGAATATTATTAATATGAGCTACAACAGCCTGGAATATACATATACAGAAGAATATGCTATTGACTATGCAGCATCAAGAGGAGTTGTTTTAGTTGCAGCAGCTGGAAATGATGGAAATAATGCCCCCAATTATCCAGCAGCATATGATTCCGTTATTTCAGTAACAGCAGTTGATCAGAAGGATAGACTGGCCAACTTTTCAAATTATGGTACATCTATTGATATTTCTGCACCTGGTGTAAACATCTACTCAACTGTTCCAGCCAGTCATTACCGTTCCATGGACGGAACCTCGATGGCAGCTCCGATGGTTTCGGGTGTGGCAGCACTTATTCTTTCCAAAAATCCTTTGCTGACACCAGAAGATGTTAAACATATACTAACTTCAACTGCAAAAGACCTTGGTGCAAAAGGATTGGATGAACGCTTCGGATACGGCCGAATTGATGCAGGAAACGCTTTGCAAAACACTCCCGCTCCTCTTAGTAATATGAAGGTAGATACAAATTCCTTTAATATAGACGGAAATAGGAGAAACAATATATCTATCTCTATTTATAAAGGAAGCAGTGTTTCAATAACAGTGGAAAATGCGAAAAGGAAAACGGTTAAAACACTCGTTTCCAATAAAAAGTGGAATGGCGGAAATCTTTCTGCTCCTTGGGACGGCACCGATGATCAAAACCATTTAGTCCCAGAAGGAACATACAGCTTTGTTGTAAAAGCGAAAAACAACAAAGAAATCGTAAGCAAAGCAAAAAAAATAAAGGTATCACATGAAAAAACAGCGTCTCTTACCCTTAAGAGCAGCTCTTCTGATCATTTTTCACCTGCAAGAAAGAAAAAAGGAACAGCCTCCTTCCGATTAACAAAAAAGGCGAAAATAAATGCAAAAATAATCGACAATAATGGAAAAACGGTTAAAACACTTCTATCGAAAAAACAGTTTGCAGCAGGGAGCTATTCGTTAACATGGGATGGAAAGGATAAAGGGAAAAAGGAAGTAAAAGATGGGACATATCAACTTGTGGTATCCATTGCTGATATCTATAGCAGGATCAAGCCGGCTTCCCTAAGAATGGTTGTTGATACAAAGGCCCCTTCTTCCAAGAAAGAAAAACTATCCTCCACTAACCTTCAAATGAATGGAAAGAACCAAATAACCTCCACACTTGAGCTGCCGGAGGATGCTGCTGTTACAGCCTATATCCAAACAGATAAAGGCAGCAGCCGTAAAAAACTGACAAATAAAAAACCAGCTAAAGCGGGAAAAACAACATTTCGTTGGAATGGAAAAAATGATAAAAACGATTTTGTAGAAGAAGGAAACTATTATTACTACTATGAAATATTCGATAAAGCAGGAAATAGCATCAGGAAAAAAGGAGCCTCCTTTATTGTACAGGATTGGCAAAAACCATCCTTAATCTTAAACAATGTAAATTATGATAAAACGTCCGGCGAGCTTTTGATCCCATATACTGCTTCTAAATCAGGAATCATTCACGTAGAACTATCAAAAGATAAAAAGACTGTCAACATGCTAGAAAAAGAGACAAGTGCAGGAAGCCAAACTATAACATGGAATGGAAAAGATAAGGATGGAAACACAGCTGAAGATGGAAAATATGAAATAAAAATGACCATGATAGATTCCTATCATCAAAGTATCACAAAAACAGCTATAGTAGCAGTTGGATCCACACCAATTACATTAGAGGCTCCAGCAACCGTTCAATATAATTCTGAATACGTGGCAGAAAAAGCGGCAGAGGTGTTTTATAAGCTTTCCAAAGATGCGGATGTTACGATAAAAATATTCGATACATACAGCAATTTGGTCAAAACAATACAAGACCACGCACTAGTACATGGTGGAGTTAACAGTTTTAGTTGGGACGGAAAAGATAATGATGGCTATTGGGGCATGGACAACAGCTTCACCTATGAAATAACAGCAGACGCTGGAACAGAGAAACAAACCTTAAAAGGCAGCATAACAACAGAAAAGCCAGCGTGGCTAAAAAAAGAACAACTAACCAATGTCCCAAGTAATAATGGAGAACAAGAGTCAAAAGGAATCGATCTTCATATCACGACAGAAAGTGATATGACTTTAAAGTGGGATGTGTATGATGATGAAAATAATCTAATAACGAACCAAAAATACAACCTAACAAAAGGATTATTTACAGCCTATTATGAAAAACCATCCCCTTCTAAAGAGTATCATTATAAACTCACCTACACAGACGCGTTAGGAAACCAATATATGAACAAATATGATGAATAGAAAAAACACCTTGTCATTTGTCTATGACAAGGTGTTTTTTCTCACCACTTCCATTTTATCCCTTGTTAATCATTCTAAACACAGGAAGGCTTAAAAGCATCGGGTGGTATAAAGTAAACCTTTCCATCAGTGGGGGTTGTCTTCATCCCCCACTGATGGAAAGCTTGCGGTCCACAGGATGTGGATCACACAAACGAAGACATAAGGAAGTGGCGACCTTCGTTTGTGTACCTCAATCGGACCTTTACGAGCAGTTTTCCACCACCTAGCTTCCTTGATTTCTCGGCATCCCCGAGGTGGGGGTCTTACTGTCCGTTAAGAGTGGGATAAAGGAAAATCCCACTGTTGACGTTTCCCTTTATCTTTTATCATGATGTTTGGTGGCTAATTTTAATGGGATAATCTTACTGCTGTTTTCATGATGATGCTCGCTTGCACCGATTGTTTCATCATCTAACACTTCCTCTTCCTCCCATACATCTTCTGCACTGAAACGATATAAACCTGATGGATACTCTCCGTCAGCGTTTACCATATTGTAATGCAGGTTTGCCAACTCATCTGCGAGTAAGGTCTCTAACTCTGCAACTTTTGCGGAAATGCTGTTTTTGGAAACATCAAATTCTGCCGCCAATTCTTTTTGCGTAGGAATATCTTCATAAGGAAAATGTTGATTTATTAAATATACAAGTGCAGCCACATAAATCATCGGCTTTTTTATGGATGGATCTTTTCGCTGACAGTATTGAAACCAAAGCTGCACGCCTATATCAATATTGCCTCCATCCCTATTAGCTTCTATCATAAAATCAATAAAAAGCAAGGCAACATTTTTTTGCTGAGTACTATTCCAATACAATCCTTCTACCGTTATATCGGATGGACCAAAGAAAAAAAGAGAAAGCACTTCCGGATAATGCTTGCTAATAAAAGCATGCTCATTTGCTTTATTTTTCTTTTCATATAATGTCAAAACAGCATCTACAATTCTATCACTTATATTTGCAGGCATTTCCACATATGTCGTAAAAAACAACGCCGTTTCACCTGCTGGAAGAATGGTTCCTAATAGAATGCCTCCAGGTTGAACGGTTGCCTCATCGCCAAAAAGCTTTACTCTAAACATTTGCTTTGTAAATATATCTTGTACTGTTACATAAGAGTCATCATAACTTTGAATAATGGATACCGAAGATTGTGCATGCTTCCATAATTGAAGCAGAGATTTAATTCTTTTCCCTTTTAAAGAATAACTAAAGCTGTCAATATATTCGGCCATAATCGTTTTTCCATCTAATTCAACACAAGAAACAAGCCATGTGGCAGTAAAAAAGTGAAGCATATCCTTAATTTCTGGCGTTAAGGTCAAGTTTTTATAATACTGCTCTAAATATTCTTCTATTTCCGACTCATATTGAATCATCGCGTACTCAAATATATCCATTTGGATATTATTGAGTACCTTTTCAATTTTATTATTTAAAGACAGAACATTATTTTTCCCGCAGCAATGCATAAACCTTTTGTCGCTGCCACAGCTGCATATATAATCATGTCCTTTTTCAGCCATCACTTTCCCCCCAATCATCCTACTGTTTCTTATCCTTTGGCTGTTTTCTAAAAGTTTGTTGCTTTCTAATAAGTTGAAAAACCTTTTAGAATTACGAAGCAGCCTGAATACACGTAGACTCCTGTGGGATTAGCGAGACAGGCGAGAACCTCTGCAGGAGTGAAACGACGAAGCTGTTCAGGCGTAGCCCCGCGGAAAGCGAAGTGTATTCAGGCTGTGGGTTAAATAACAACATTCTATACGAAAAGAGCCTATCCTTTTATCTTGTTCTTTTTCCTTTTTGATTGAGCTGTTTCAGTCCCTATTCATTTATTACTTATTCCTATTATATCATGTTAGCGTGTAGACAAAGTGTTATTTGCAAAAGATCGAAAACGTTGGTATTTTAATGCATGACACGTCGAATAAGCGAAAGTTAATGTTAGAATAATGAGCACATTACTTAAACTAGCATCACTCTTAAAGAGCATTACGCTCTTCTAGCTTTTTCAAAAAGATGCTGGCATTATTATGCTTTGGATATCTATCTCCAATTTGTTACAATAGGAAATAACCAGTAGAGAAGGGGGAATTTGCAAAGTGGAAAAATCTCAAGAGCAATTAGAACAAGAACTTGATGCTTCAGGCAAATATTATTCTGATGATAAGTTTTGGGATAAACTAAAAAAATTCGGAAAAAAAGCGGGCTCTTCTGTTGTTTATGCTGTTTTGCTTCTATTCTATACGTTAAAAAAGCCGGAAGTACCTGCCAAAACAAAAGCCACGATTATCGGTGCTTTAGGATACTTTATCCTTCCACTGGATTTAATCCCCGACTTTGTTATGGGAATTGGCTATACAGATGATTTAGGAGCATTGGGAATTGCCTTGATACAAGTGGCTATATATGTAGATGATGATATTAAACAAAAAGCAAAAGCAAAATTAAATGACTGGTTTGGTCCAAATGTAGATACTTTGGTCATTGATGAAAAGATACATGGAAAAAGCTAGGATGTATTCCTCCTAGCTCAAAATGCAGATATATGGATCCATCTTTTACATGTAAAGGGTAGATCCGAGTGTAGACAAAATATTAATTCGCACAAAAGTTAAGCCTTATTATTGTGTGACTTCTGTTTTTCTGCTTAAAAACAACTCCAATAAATCTTCATCACTATAGTGCTCTTTTAGAAGGAAATCGATCATTTCCCGAACAGCTCCATTTCCTCCACTTGACTTTGTTATAAGCTTTGCTTGTTTTTTTACAAAATCAATGGCATTGTGCGGGGCACATGGAAATCCTACTTCTTTTAAAATAGGAATATCATTGAGATCGTCTCCCATATAACAAATCTCCTCAAAACCTATTCCTATTTGATCGATTAAGTTCTGCAAAACGGTTAATTTATCCGCTATTCCTTCATAGATAAAATCTATCTGCAGCTCTTCTGCTCTTTTAAGGACAGCGTTTGATTTTCTGCCGGTAATAATGGCTGTTTTTATACCAGCTTGGCGGGCTAAGCTGATTCCCATGCCATCTTGTGTGTGAAATGCTTTATATTCGACAGCATCTGAACCGATATATAGACGGCCGTCTGTTAATACACCATCTACATCTAATACGATAAGTTTAATCCTTGACATAAGCTATCTGACCTCTACAATCCTAAATTCATTAAATCATGCAAATGAAGCATGCCTACAGGTTCGTTCTTTTCATTTACAATTGGCAATACGGTTATTTTTTTATTCTCCATTAACTGCAGCGCTTCCACCGCTAATGTTCCTTCTTCCACCACAATAGGAATATCCGGAGCAAGGCTTTCTACCTTTTCATTTAATGCATCTACAGATAGAGAAAAGGCTCGGCGTATATCTCCATCCGATAAGACTCCTATCAGCCGATTTTCTTCATCCACTATAGAGGCAGCTCCTAACCCTTGGTCTGTCATTACAAACAAGGCGTCTTTTACTTTGTCTCCTTGACGAACAATTGGATTCTTCCGTGTATTTGAAACAACATCATCCACTTTTAATAGAAGTTTCCTTCCTAATGATCCACTAGGATGAAATAATGCAAAATCTTCTGGACGGAATTTTCTTGCCTCAAGAAGTGCAATCGCTAATGCATCTCCCAAAGCTAATGTTACAGTAGTACTTGTAGTTGGCGCCAGCCCTAAAGGACATGCCTCCTCAAATTCACCGAGGCATAATACAATATCTGCTTTTATCGCTAATGTGGAAAATATATTTTTTGAAATCGCGATCAATTTTGCCCCAATTGTTTGAATGGATGGTAGCAGACTTAATACCTCTTCACTCTCTCCACTATTCGAAATAGCAAGAACTACATCATCAGCTGTTATCATTCCAAGATCCCCATGAAGTCCTTCAGATGGATGCAAAAAACAGGATGGTGTACCTGTACTAGATAAAGTGGATTTAATTTTTCTTGCAATAATTCCTGATTTCCCAATACCTGTAACTACTACTTTTCCCTTGCATGATAAAATCAGCTCAATCGCTTCTTCAATGGAAGAATCAAGGACATGGCGTAAATCTAGTATGGCTTGTGCTTCTTTTTCCAAAACCGTGGCAAATGTATCTGTATAATCGATTCTAGTCAAATTAACATTTTGCATTCGACTCACTCCTATTTTTACAGATTTTTTACTAACCTGTCGATCTCCTGAATTGGTTTTAAAACTTCTTCCAATTCCGCTAGTTTTACCATATTAGGACCATCTGACATCGCTTCATCTGGATTTGGATGCACTTCCATAAATATCGATGAAATACCAACAGCCGCTGCGGCTCGAGACAAATATGGAACAAATTCACGCTTCCCACCAGTTGTTGTGCCATTTCCTCCAGGGATTTGCACACTGTGTGTAGCATCAAATACTACCGGCGCACCTAATTCATTCATAGAGATTAGGGAGCGCATATCCACGACTAAATTATTGTATCCAAACGTAGAACCACGCTCTGTTAATAAAATTTGTTCATTTCCCGATTCTTTCAACTTGGTCACGACATTTTTCATATCCCACGGCGCCAAAAACTGGCCCTTTTTTACATTCACAATTTTCCCAGTTGCAGCTGCTGCGACTAATAAATCCGTTTGTCTGCATAAAAATGCTGGTATTTGCAGAATGTCCAGCACTTCTGCTGCTTTTGCCGCCTGATTCGGTTCATGAATATCAGAAGTTACAGGCAGATTATAGGACTCTTTTACCTTTGCTAAAATTTCTAATCCCTTTTCTAGACCCGGGCCTCTAAATGAATGAATGGAGGATCGATTTGCCTTATCATAGGACGCTTTAAAAATAAAAGGAATCCCCAATTTCCCAGTAATCTCTTTTAATTGACCAGCAGTTTCCATAATTAATTTCTCATCCTCAATCACACACGGACCTGCGATCAATACAAAAGGATGTTTTCCTCCAAACGTAATCGTATCGTTTAATGAAATAGTATTCGTGATAACACATACCTCCTTGATGTTTTATGAAGATGATCGTTAGTTAAAATGAAAGCAGCGGATTAAATTAATTTACCATCATTAATTAAGTGGGAAATGGAAGGGTCAGTTCCTGCAGGAAAATTCGGATTATTCTGTTAGTTATGCCGTGTAGTTTACATAATACATGATATTGAAAAAGAAAGAAAGCAATATGCTATATTATCTGACATATTATTTCGCAATAGCATTCCTATTCTGTCAGATTTTATTGCCATAAACAACTTAAAAAAGGTTGATGCCAGAGCCATACAGCCCATTAACATCAACCTTTATTCAGGCAAAACTTAATTCGTTGTAGAAGATGCACCTTCTAATTTGTCAACACTTTTTTCCTTGCCAGAAGACTGCATAAGAAATATATAAGAAAAGAATCCAAATCCTATTCCTAGAAACCATGAATACGTATAAAGATCTTTAAGAGCTGGGACCATTAAACCAATGAAGGACGCAACCAATCCAATTACCAATGCAATAAACGCTTTAGGATTATAGCCCTTTTTATAAGCATACTGCCCATTTTTATTATAAAAGCTTGCTTTATCATAATTCCTGCGTTTCACAATATGGTAATCAGCAATCATTATTCCTGCTACCGGTCCAAGGGCGCCGCCAATTGCTCCAAGAATATTGAAAATCGTTCCTGCATTATTAAACCAAAGCCACGGCATAAAGAATACTGCTAATATAACAGATATTAATCCTGCTTTCACAAAGGTGAGCTTTTTAGGAAACAAATTGACTAGATCATATGCTGGAGATACGACGTTTGCGGCAACATTTACGGATAATGTCGCAATAAGCAAGGCAAATGCTCCTAAAATAAGGACAATGGGATTTCCAAATGCTTGTAAAAGCTCTACAGGGTCCCAAATAGGTCTGCCAAAAGCAATAATCGTGCCTGAGGTAGTAATAATACTCATAATCGAAAAAATAATAGCAGTTCCTGGCAATCCTATCCCCTGGCCAATGACCTGATCCTTTTGGCTTCGCGCAAAACGAGTAAAATCTGGAATATTCAATATTAAAGTAGCCCATGTTCCAACAAGCCCTGTAACAGAAATCCAAAACACATTCCAAAATGCTGCACCTGATAAAGTGGATGGTTCATTAAATAACGGTCCAAATCCTTTTGAAACGACAATTGCCCAAATAACGAGTCCTAATCCCAGTACAATGACAAGAGGTCCTGCCCAAAGCTCAAAGAATTTTACACGCTCCATTCCATGGGAAATAATAACAGCATGCAACACCCAGAATAAGGCTACAGCTATGGCATCATTTAAACCCATGCCAATAAAATGAATATCTGATAAGCTGTTCCATCCTGGTATTAAGACACCTAAAACGGCTCCAACCGCCTTGCTTCCAGCATATGCCTGAACAGCAAACCAAAAAATTGCAACAAATGCTCGGATAATGATAGGAAATTGTGCACCATTATAGCCAAAGGATGCACGGACTAAAACAGGGAATGGCACGCCAAATTTTGCTCCCGATGAACTATTCAGCCACATCGCAATAATCAAAATAATATTGGCAAAAACAACGGTTCCTAATGCCTGCCAAACATTCATTCCTAAACCAAGAAGACTACCTGCTGTCTCATACGCTACAATATTATGAACCATCCCCATCCAAACTGTCGTGTAATTTAGCCAGGTCCAATTTCGCTTCTCCTTTGGTACGGGTGCCAGGTCCTCATTGTATAAAGATGGATCCATTACTTCCAAACCATTTTTTTCTTTGACTAAATTCGTATTCATTTTAATCCTCCTTCTTTAATGACAGCTTTTGATCAACCTTATAAAGTAAACTTCCATCAGTGGGGTTTTTCCTCATCCTGCCCGTTAAGAGTGGGATAAATGGTAAGACGTTCCTTTACAACGCAGCAGATACTCCTCCTCTATTATAATCTTCATAATTTTCTGACTTTTATAGTTTATCATGTTCCCATTATCTGGACAATGATATACTTTGTAAAAAAATAGGGAAAGATAATGGACAAAAAGTTAAAACCTACAGCTGAAATGAAATAAAACAAATGGAGGTAAAAGTAAACTTCCATCAGTGGGGGTTTTTCCTCATCCACCACTGATGGTTAGTTGCACTTATCGGACCTTCATGGGCAAGTTTCAACACCTAGCTTCCTCGATTTCTCGGCATCCCCGAGGTGGGGCTCTTACTGCCCGTTAAGAGTGGGATAAACTAAGAGGTTGAATAAAAAAAGACGGCTTCTCTTTCAAAACATGAATAAGAGCCGTCTTTTAAAGTTTATTCTATTAGGAACTGTTATCCTGCTTTGCGTTGTTCCACTTCTACTTTTCCATTTTCCGCACGGAAGTTTGGCACTAGATTAAATAAAATATTTAACACAATCGCTGTCACACTGCCTGCTACAATTCCGCTTTGTGTGAGGATGCGCACCCCTTGTGGAAGTCCTGCAAAAAGATCTGGAACAACCGTAACACCTAATCCCAATCCAATCGCGCATGCAACGATCAACAGATTACCTTGCTCATTAAAGTCCACTTGTCCCAGCATTTTTACGCCGTAAGCTACTACCATTCCAAACATAGCAATAGATGCTCCTCCTAATACTGCGGTTGGAATTAATGTTGTGATTGCTGCTACTTTTGGAAGAAATCCTAATACGACTAAGATAGAACCAGCTGCAAAAATTGCATTTTTCGTTTTAACGCCTGTTAATTGAACTAATCCCACGTTTTGAGAGTAAGCTGTATAGGGGAAAGAGTTTAAAATCCCTCCTAATATAATCGCAAGTCCCTCTGCACGATAGCCTTTGGATAAATCTTTTTCTGTAATTTCTTTTTTTGTAATATCCCCAAGAGCAAGATATACACCAGTTGATTCGATTAAACTAACAATTGCAACAAGAGTCATTGTTAAAATAGAGGTAATTTCAAAAGTAGGCGTTCCAAAATAAAAAGGCTGCAGCCCATGAAACCAAGAAGCATCGGCCACTTTAGAAAAATCTACCATTCCCATAAAGGAAGCAGCAATCGTACCTGCAATTAAACCGATTAAAATAGAGATTGTTTTTAAAAATCCTGAAGCAAATTTATTAAGCAAAAGAATAAATGCTAAAACACCAAAAGATAATAATAAGTTGCTGCTGCCTCCAAAATTTTCACTGCCTTGTCCACCAGCCATATCATTAATGGCCACAGGAATTAAGGTTAAACCGATAATCGTTACAACTGATCCAGTAACAACCGGGGGAAAAAATTTTACCAGTTTGCTGAAGAAAGAAGAAATAAGCACTACAAAAACACCGGAAACAATAATCGCTCCATAAATAGCTGTTACCCCATGCTGGCTGCCGATTGCAATCATCGGTCCTACTGCTGTAAAGGTGCACCCAAGCATAACAGGCAATCCAATTCCAAAAAACTTGTTTTTCCAGACTTGAAGCAATGTTGCAATGCCACATGTTAATAAGTCAATAGAAACTAAATAAGTCAGCTGCTCAAAACTAAGCTTTAAAGCCCCTCCTACAATTAACGGAACGAGCACAGCCCCAGCATACATGGCTAAAACATGCTGCAATCCAATTGACCATGTTTTCAACTGATGATTTTTCATTTTATCGGCCTCCAGAGTATGAATTCTCTTGATGATGTTCTTTTGCAAATTGTACTTTCCCATGCTTTAAAGAAGCAATTCGAGCTAATGATTCTAAACGATAGCCTTTTGAGATAATGTCCTCTGCACCAGGCTGGAATGATTTTTCTATTAAAATCCCGATTCCGGAAATGTTGGCTTTTGCCTGTTCCACAAGATCTGCCAATCCAATTGCCGCCTGGCCGTTTGCCAAAAAGTCATCAATAATAAGAACATTGTCACCTTCTGTAATAAATTGTTTCGATATGGTTATGTTATTAGACTCTTGTTTGGTAAAACTGTATACCGTAGATGTATATAAATCATCTGTTAATGTTAATGACTTTCTTTTTCTTGCAAAAATAACAGGTACATTTAATTCAAGTCCTGCCATAATTGCAGGAGCAATTCCAGATGACTCAATCGTTAAAATTTTTGTAATTTTATCCTCTTTGAATCTTTCTGCGAATTCCACACCGATTGCTTTCATCAAATTTGGATCCATTTGATGATTAATAAAAGAATCCACCTTCAATACATCTTCACTTAACACGATGCCTTCTGTTTCAATTTTTTGTTTCAATAAATCCATTGCGATATCACCCGCCCCTTTAAAAAGTAAGGCTGTTTTCGTATAGATTTGTTGCTTTTAAACTCGCAGCCTGCATACACTTCGTCCGTTTAGCGAGCGTCGAGCCGCATCAAAGCTTCGCTCCTGCATAAGTCTCGCCTTTCTCGCATTCCCACAGGAGTCTGCGTGTATGCAGGCTGCTATGTACTCTTCTCCCATTTTTTTATGGGAAAAACAACAAACTTTGAGAAAACAGCCAAAAGTAAAAAAGAGAGCAGCTGCTTACTACGAAAGTAAGCAGCTGCTCTCTTTTAAGCTGAAAACTATCATTATTTTCATAAAAATAGTTTTTGCCATATGCACGCTTACTCGTAGTCAGATAATTTGCGGTTATCTGGTAGAAACTCACAGGCCATATTCCTGCTATTATACGAGAAAAATATTTTTTTAGACATTATGGATTATAACGGAATAATGAAAGATTGCAAACAAGTTTTTTGCTAATGGAGGAACATACCACAAATGTACCAAAAAAAAGTCACAATTAAGACAAAATATCTGCTCGAAAAATGGCTTGCAGCATGATAAACAGACGATTCAGCACGCCCCCCTTTCCATCCTAAAAAAAGATTGACAATAACAATTAATTAAAATATATTTAGTTGTACATACAAAATATATTGACTTACCCTGCTTTTTTTACAAAAAACAACTATAACAAATCACATGACTTTACTTTTATGCTGTTATACTTAATCGTTTATTATTGCATGTACAACCAATATAAAAAAGATTGGAGAGAATGAAATGGATGCAAACACAAAGTCAACTAGGCTCCATTATGGGTGGGTCGTTGTTGCTATTACGTTTCTTGTCTTATTAGTATCTGCAGGCATTCGTTCGATGCCAAGTATTCTTATTCTTCCTTTTAAACAGGAATTCGGATGGAGCCTTAGCGGGATTTCCAGTGTTATTTCCTTTGGCATTTTTTTATACGGATTAGTCGGACCATTTTCAGCATCTTTGCTGCAGCGATTCGGCATTCGAAAAGTAATCATTATTTCTCTAGCTGTTTTGGCTGTCAGTCTCTCGCTTACTCCTTTGATGACATCATTATGGCAGTTTCAGCTATTATGGGGATTAGTCTCAGGTCTTGCAACAGGCATGATGGCAAATGTTCTTGGCGTGACCATCAGCAATAACTGGTTTGTTAAAAGGCAAGGGACTGTGGTCGGATTGCTGACTGCCAGTGCGGCAACCGGTCAATTATTATTTCTGCCGCTTCTTTCTAAAATTATTGTCGAGGCTGGCTGGAAATATTCCGTTTATACAGCAGTAGCTGCTATACTAATCGTGCTTCTAATTGTTAGCATCTGGATGCGCAGCCATCCAGATGAGATAGGAGTTCCGCCATATGGGGCAAGCGAGCTTGTTCAACCACAAGCAATCAAAGGAAATATTTTTCTTGCACCAATACAGGCACTGGGTTTGGCCGTTAAAAATCCGACTTTTTGGCTTTTAGCAGGGACTTTCTTTTTCTGCGGCTTTTCAACAAATGGTCTAATTGGCACGCATCTTATTGCTGCTGGCCATGACCATGGAATAGCTCAAGTAACGGCAGCGGGAATGCTTGCTTTTATGGGGATTTTTGATTTAATTGGTACAACACTTTCCGGCTGGCTTTCCGACCGATATGATAGTCGAAAACTGTTATTTTGGTATTATGGTCTCCGAGGAATCTCTCTTTTATTTTTGCCTATTGCTCTCACTGGCGATCATATGATGCTGATGATCTTCTCCGTCTTTTATGGACTGGATTGGATTGCCACAGTCCCTCCAACCGTTAAGCTTACATCACAAGAGTTTGGAAAAGAAAAAGCGGGAATGATTTTCGGCTGGATTGTTGTAGCACATCAAATCGGAGCATCTACTGCTGCATACAGCGCCGGATTATTAAGGGATTTACTAGGAAGCTATACGGTTCCATTTGTATCAGCTGGAATCGTGTGTCTGCTGGCAGCCATAATGGCATTAAGAATTTCGAAAAACCGTGTGAATAAAACACATTCCATGAATGTAACTTAAGGCCTTTCCTCTTGCTGTTCAGGCAGCAGGGGGAATGATTTGACAAAGCAGAAAAATTCCTTTACATTTTTGTTGTACATACAAAATAATGGAGGAGCAAAAACAATGGATGAACTATTTCTTCACAATTGCTTATTTTTTTCTGCCAACCGATTAAGCCGAGCGATTACAAAAATAGCAGAGGAAGAGTTTGCTTCTACTGGTTTATCTCCCATGTATGGATATATCATTCGACTTGTTACCGGAAGTCCTGGCATTTCTCAAAAAGAACTATCCGAAAAACTTTATATTACAGCTTCTACCATTACACGCTTTATTGATAAATTAGAAGGAAAACAGTTGGTGGAACGACAAGGAAAGGGTAAAACAGTACTTATTTATCCAACAGCAAAAGGAAAAGAACTAGAACCTTTCGTTCGTCAAGCATCCAAAAATTTGAAAGCTCGTTATATAGATATTTTAGGACAGCAAATCTCCGAGCAGCTTGTAGATGATATTAACGAAACAAGTGATAAATTAGAAGAAAAGCGCAAGCGTCCTTGCTCATCGACAGAATAAGCTGGACTGAATCGAGTGAGATAAAGGAAACACGAAGCACGTAGTGATTCGATGTTGACTTATCGTAGACGAGGTGAGGGAAGCGTTGTAGTCGATAGGGCGCTGGAGCTAGACACTTCTCAGACTTCCAAAACTTAAACTTTCTAATCTTAGAACAAAAGCATCATAAATAATAAGCCTGCAGCCTGTAGAAATAGTCGATATCAGCTAATCTGCAGGCTTTTTCCCTACCTTTATTGACCTTGAAACGGCATAACCGATCCAAGCAGCTTTTTTGCATATTCATGCTGTGCAAGGGCAAGATTGGCGCTGTCTGCTTCTTCCACAATTTTTCCTTTATAAAGAAAAAGAATTCGATCACATAGATTAGCAGCAGCTTGAAGATCATGGGCAACGAAAAGATACGTAATTTCCATCTCTTCCTTCAATTGATGAAGCAGCTCAAGAATTTGCGCCTGCACCGACACATCAAGGGAACTGATTGCTTCATCAAGCACAATAAATTTTGGCTTTATTGCAATTGCCCGTGCAATACAGACACGCTGAAGCTGCCCTCCACTCAGCTCATGAGGATATTTATGTACGGCGGCATGTGGCAGTCCTACTATAGCAAGAAGCTCATTGATCCGCTCGTCCAAATTTTTATTATCTCCTACAGCCAGAAGTGGTTCTGCTATAATATCGCGAATGGTGAAAGAAGGATTTACGGAAGAAGTATAGTCCTGAAATACAACACTGGCTCCTCCTTTCTTATTCTTCATCCATTTTGAAATAGGTTCTCCCTCCATCATTACTTTGCCTTGCTCAGGCTTTTCTAGACCAAGTATGATTCGACTAAGCGTGCTCTTTCCACTTCCACTTTCTCCAATTAAGCCTAAGCACTCCCCTTTTTTAATAGAAAAAGTAATATCATCTATAACCTTTCTTTTTGATTTTCTAAAAAATCTCCCTTCCGTTTTATAGCTTTTGGATATATTCACAATGTTCACAAACATACCGACCCTCCCGTAGCATAGATTCCTGAAATGGCTTTGTAAGGCTCAATCGGGTGTCAATTAAAAACTGCGTAAAATCGTGTTTTGGAGAAGCAAATACTTCCTTTGCCTTTCCAGCTTCCACACATTCCCCATTTTTCATCACAAGCAATTCATCAGCCAAATATTGCGCAACTCCTAAGTCGTGGGAAATAAAAATGATCGAAGTTCCTGTTATTTCTTGAAGCAATTTAAACTGTTCTACAATCACTCTCTGGTTGATGGAGTCGAGTGCCGTTGTCGGCTCATCTGCTATGATGATATCCGGCTCCACCATCATAGCAATAGAAATCATTACCCTTTGCAGCATCCCTCCTGACAGCTGGTGGGGATACTTTTTCAGCACCTGCTCAGGATGATGGATATGCACTTGATGAAGAGCCGTTCTTGCCATATCTTTCGCCTGTTTCTTTTTTATCTCCATATTTTCACAAAACGTTTCGATCATTTGTTTTTCAATAGTATCCAGCGGATTAAAAGCAGACATAGGATCTTGAAGAATCATACAAATTTTTTGGCCGCGGATTTTTCTCATCATTCGGCTTGATTGCCCAATTAAATTCTCTCCATTAAAAATTGCCTCACCGCTCACATCCATCCATGGAGAAGTTAATCCTAAGATTGCTTTTGCTGTCAAAGACTTTCCGCTCCCGCTTTCCCCAACAATGCAAAGGCATGTATTTTCTTTCAATGCAAAACTTGCATCTTTTACTATCAGCTTTCCACTAAGTGTGTCATTTACGGATAACTTTTTGACTTCTAATAAAGTGAACCTTCCATCAGTGGGGGTTTTCTTCATCCCCCACTGATGGTTAGTAGAACTTATCGGACCTTTACGGGCAGTTGTCCCCCACCTAGCTTCCTCGATTTCTCTGCATCTTGAGGTGGGGGTCTTACTGCCCGTTAAGAGTGGGATAAAGACATTCATGCGCCCTCCTTTCTTTTTCTTATGAAAGACTTTAGGATGGATGGCTGAATGCAAACTGTCCCCAAGGAAGTTAAATGCTGCTACAATGAGCAAGATAGCAAAACCCGGTGCGAGCATATGGGTAGGATGGGTAACCATCACATTCTTCGCTTCATTTAACATCATGCCCCATTCAGGTATCGGAGCCTGAACTCCTAAACCGAGGAAAGAAAGTGCGGAGATGTTTAAAATAACCCCTCCTGTATCAAGGGTAGCTAATACTGCCACTTCGCCCGACACACTAGGGAATAAGTGTTTTCTCATAATATAGCCAGTGCTGCATCCTGATACTTTAGCAAAACGAATATAATTTTTGTCTGTATATTGAATGACTACTGACCGAATCATCCTAGTATACCAAGCCCACTTTGCAATAATGTTTGCTATTACTACATTCGTTAATCCAGGTCCAAGTACACCAACAATAGCCAAAATCATTACTTCCGCTGGAAAGGAAAGCATCATATCACAAATCCTCATTATAACCTCATCCACTTTTCCACGGAAAAATCCCGAAATAATTCCAAGTAATGTTCCAATGGCAATCGTGATACTTGTCGATGCTAATGCAAAAAGGATCGTGGTTCGAATGCCAAACAAAAGCCTTGATAGAATGCATCGTCCTAATTGGTCTGTTCCCAGCGGATAAGTTTGGCTGATGCCTGCGTATTTCTGCAGGATATTCATTTTTACAGGATCATGTGGTGCAAGTATAGGTGCAAAAATACCGGCAGCACTAACCAATAGGATCAGTGACAAACAAAACATCGCCATTTTATCCGCCTTTAAGCGACTCCAAAAATTCATGCTACCCCTCCTTTCTCATGCGTGGATCAAGCAGTTTTTGAAGAATATCAACAAGAAGGTTAAATCCAACGAACAGTACGCCCATTATTAGTATATAAGCTTGAATGATTGGAAAATCCGAATGAGAGATAGCCGTAACACATAATCTCCCAACACCTGGCCAAGCAAATATATTTTCTACAATAACCGTTCCTGCAACGAGCTTAGGAATCGACATTCCTATCGCCGTTATGGAAACCTGGAGAGAGTTTTTAAAGACTTTTCGTATAATCGTTCTCTCTTTTAAACCCCGGACTCTTGCATAAAGTACAAACTGTTCATTTTTATTTTTTATCATATTATTCCGAATGAGACGGACATAGGTAGAGATAAAACCAAGCGACAGCGTAACTGCTGGTAAAATGACGGAGCTTGGCCTCTCCATGCCGCTTGTGTCGAACCAATTCAGCTTAACCGAAAAAAACCACATCAAAAGAATCCCTACCCAAAAGCTTGGCATAGCGGTTCCAATAAATACAAATGCACGCATCACTTTATCAGCAAAGCTTCCTTCATAAACGGAGCATAGCACTCCAATAAAAATGCTTGCGGTAAGAATAATGACCAGCGAAACAGCTGCAAGCGCTAGTGTCGCTGGCAAGGCAGCAGCTATTTGATAAGCAACTGGATCATGCGTTACATAGCTGGTTCCAAAATCACCTTGAAGACTATTTCCGAGCCATGAAAAATAACGGACCAAATATGGCTTGTCCAATCCAAGATTAACTCTCATTGCCTCTATCATTTCCTCCGTTGGTGCAACCTGGTTTACACGCAGTGCAATCTCCGCTGGATCGCTGGCTCTTAAATTAATCAATACAAACGCTAAAAACGATATGCCGAGAATCATTGGAATAATTGCCAGTACACGTTTTACTAGATACCTATTCAATGTTAAGTACTCCTAACTATATTTATGAAAAAAATCCCCGCCTAGCACTTTTATTTACAAAAGGATAATCAGCGGGGATTTCATAAGGATCATTTATCCACAAGATTGTTCACGATGATTATTCAAAGTACATTTTTTCAAAAGGAATCTCGTATTGAGAAACATTAAATCCGACCCCTTTTAATGCTTTTATATGAACAGCTTTTGTTACAGAATACGTTAGCGGTATATAGATGTTTTCATTGTGAATATACGTTAATATATCTCTATACATCTGTTTGCGTGTTTTTTCACTTTGTTCAATCATAAGATCTGAAATAGTATGATCCAGCCAATCCTTTTTATCAAGTCCTGCTTGTGCTTGATAATCTGCATGGGAAGGCACTCGCCACGATGACACATATGTCTGTGGATCATAAGGCATTCCCCATGATAAGGAATACATTAAATCAAACTTTCCCGTTTTTTGGCGGTCAAAATACGCTTGTTTTTCTTCTCCTATGATGTTAAGGCTCGCACCAACCTGTTTTAAATCATTTTGCATGGATTCACTGATTGTCCGTTCCTGCGCATTATCAGCGTTATAATAAATGGTTACGTCAAGCTTCTTCCCATCTTTATAACGATAGCCATCCTTCCCCATTTTCCAACCAGCTTTTGCAAGCAATGCATTTGCTTTTTCTTTCTTATATTCTTTTCCTTTTAAACCAATATCAGCATACGGTACAGATTTCGCAAGAAGGGTATCTGCCACATGCTCCGCTCCATTTAAGATGCCTTCTGCAATCATTTGCTTATTAATCGCATGCTGAAATGCTTCACGAACTTTTGAATCTTTTGTAATTTGGTTCTGCGAATTTAAAACAATTGCCCGCGAACCAACAGGATGGCTGACAGTTGCACTGTATTTCCCTTGCTCAGACAGTGCTTTGAAAGAATCACTATCAATCATGTCTCCATCTGCTCCAAATAGAAGACCAATTTCTCCCTTTTCTAATGCCAGTAGCATTGTTTGGTGATCAGGCATTACCTTCCATTTAATAGACTTGATTATTGGTTTTTCTCCCCAGTAATTCTTATTTTCTGTAAAAACAGCATATTGATTTTTTTTATGCTCTGTCAGCACATAAGGGCCTGTACCAGCATAACTGCTTACACCATTAGCCGTCGTTCCATTGATAAAGCTTTTAGGAGAAATAAAACGGAATGGGCGAGTTAATGCGAGCTCCTCTAATGTAGGATAATAGGGGTTTTTAAGAACGATCTCAAAGGTTAAATCATCGATTACTTTTGTCTCTTTTATTTCAGACACAAGGTTTAACCATGAGTTTTTTTCTTTATTGTCTACAACAGCATCAACATTCATTTTTACAGCTTCTGCGTTAAATGGTTCCCCATCCGTAAAAAATACTCCTTTTCTAAGGTGAAAAATATAGATTAAACCATCTTGAGAAATATCCCAGCTTTCAGCTAAAGCGGGTTTCACTCCATCAGTCGTATTCATTACTAATGATTCAAATACAATGTTTTGTGCTGGCATTTCCCCTGCATAAAGATGTGGATTAATATCGCGAATATCTTTTGTGCTGGCAAATACAAGTTCATCGTTAGAACTTTTATTTGCGGATGATCCTGCTTCCTCCTTTTTGCTAGAGCAAGCAAAGAGGAATAATATCGTTATGATAGCTAAAAGCATAGAACTTTTTATATTTTTCATTGTTTTCATTTTCCTTACTTTTTATTTGATAAATAGATGGACTTTTTCTTGCACCTTATCTAGTGAGTACCATTATACAATACGTAATTATTTCGATTTAACTCTTAATTCATACTATCCACTTAATTATTTTGATTGGGATTCTACTAATTTAGTTAAATTTTCCCAAGATGACTTTTTTACACCAGACAGCTGGCCTTTATATGCTAATTCACAAAATTTAATACTACGATTTATAAAGTATTTATCTTACCTATTTATTTGGTTTCACGATGAAGTGTATGTCGTTTTAAACGAGGACAATATTTTTTTAATTCAATTCTGTCTGGATTCGTTCTTTTATTTTTTGTTGTGATATAGTTGCGATCTCCTGTTTCCGTACATGCTAGTGTAATATTTACTCTCATTTTTAATCTCTCCTATTTTTATAAATTATCGTTATTGTGTGAAAAAATTTCTTTATGCTTCTATCGTTTTTTATACACCTGTAAAAGAGGGAATAGGATCGTTTAACAATTTCCAATCAGATTCCATTTCTTTTTCATTCAATATACATTCATCTAGTGAATGAATAATTTCTTCTTTATTCATATCTATTCCAATCAACACCATTTCCGTCATTCTATCTCCATATTTAGAGTCCCATTTTGCTTTCAATTCTGGTTCTTCTGCCAAAACCTGCTCTATTTCTGACTGTGGATAGGCAGCAATCCAATTTCCCGCTCCTTGTATCATAATGGATGGCCCTGCTTGGGATAAAAGTCCGACCATATCGTTTCGGGAAGCGAGCCAAAAGAATCCTTTCGCTCTTACAATATCTTCCGGCCAATTCTCCAGCCATTTCATGAGCCTTTCTGGATGGAATGGACGATTGCTTCGATAAACAAAAGAGGAAATGCCATATTCTTCTGTTTCTGGTATATGCTCTTCATTTAGTTCCTTTATCCATCCAGCTCCTTCACTTGCCTTATCAAAATCAAAAAGATTTGTATCCATCACTTTGTCCAACGGTACACGACTATGATCTGTTTCGATTATATCGGCATCTGGATTTAGCTTTTGCATCATTCCTTTCAATTCTTTCAGCGATGCTGCTTCCACTAAATCAGCTTTATTTAATAAAATAACATTTGCAAATTCAATTTGGTCAATCAACAGATCAACTACTTCTCTCGTATCTGTTTCTCCTGTTGCCTGCTTCCTGTCAAGAAGTGTTTCTCCTGATGAAAAATCCTTCCAAAATCGGTTTGCATCAACAACAGTTACCATCGTATCCAATTTGCAGATTCTCGTAAGGTCTACACCTAGTGTTTCGTCTACATATGTAAAGGTTTGAGCAACAGGAATTGGTTCGCTGATTCCCGACGATTCAATAAGGATATAATCAATGTTGCCTAATGAAGCAAGTTTTTCCACTTCTTTCATAAGGTCATCACGCAATGTACAGCAAATACAGCCATTTTGCATTTCCACAAGCTTCTCTTCTGTTCTTGTAAATCCACCTTTTTTAATAAGAGAAGCATCTACATTCACTTCACTCATATCGTTAACAATGACTGCAACTCTTTTTCCTTCTCTATTGGCTAAAATATGATTTAACAACGTTGTTTTTCCTGAACCTAAATAACCACTTAATACAGTTACTGGAATTTTCTTACTCATTTGAACCTCCCTATGCTTTTATCCCATTCTTAACGGGCAGTAAAACCCCCACTGATGGAAGATTCACTTTATTAGAATACAGAAACCTCTTTTTAACAAACCGAAATTATTACGATTTAAAAATAACACTGCTCTTATAAATTACTCTTTTTAATACTTTTACATTTTAAAACGTAATCGTTACTATTTGCAAGAGAAATTTTTATTTTTTTCATCCATTCGTTTTTCAATACAAACTAAATGGATGTAAATTTTTTAAATTCTTTTATATGCTTCACTGTGATGCGACAAACGTTTTCAATCAGCCTGAAGTTCCTGCTGAAATCACTTTGTCCACACTATCGTATCATTTGTATATATTCGAATTCTTATTTAAATTATTAACTGAATCCTTGTTTAGATAAGCTTCTAAGTCGACTGAAAAAAAACGCTCCTAGAATTCCTATACAAAAAAAGCCCAAGTGATCGTTACACTCAGGCAAAATAGTGATGTTATTCATACATCTCATTTCCTAGCTTTCAGATTTATCAAGTTCATTACGCAATTCTTTAATCATTTGAGGATTCTTTTTTCCAAATGTAAAGTAATACAAGATCACACTCGCCAGAACTACAAGACTTAATAATAGGATGAGATTACTGTACAAATATGCCTGAGAGTTTAGGATGAACGGATGCAGCGGAAAATCTAGCACTGCCTGTTCCATTACTCTGGCAACTACAGCTGTTCCTACTGCTCCGGAAATAAACGACGTCATGTTATAAAAACCCATGCCGACTCCGATTCGATCAGGAGGCAATATTTGCGTTACACTTTCCGTTAATGCCGTTTGTAAGAACGAGAATCCAATGTACATCATGATGAGAGACAACGCAATGTACCAGACCCAATGACCTATGGATGAAGACTGCAAAAGCAGACTTAGGGCAATCAATGCCAGACCCAAGTATACGACAAAATGACTACCTCTCTTAACCGTCATCTTCCCAGCCACTCTTCCGAATATGACGGCGCTAAAAGCTCCTGGAAACATGACGAGCCCAATGTTCTCTATCGTTAAACCGTACATTTTACTTAGCATTAGCGGGATCACAAACATCATCGACACGACCGTGCTAAAGGTAAGAAAGCCAATGATAAGTCCGCTGCGGTAAAGTGGATTGGTAAAGAGGGCAGGGTCGACAAACGGTTCATCAGCCCGTCGGATACGTACGATAAATAGAATGAGCGTTATCGCACCAATAAGTAAATAAAACCAGCTGGCTTCTGTCGTAAATAAAATCAAGGTTGAGACCGTGATTCCCATCAGCACAGCTCCAAGGACATCCAATTCTCCTGACCTAGTATTTTCCACAGGAAGGAACTTTTGAAAAAAAGGAATAGCGACTAGTGCAGGGAGCGGCACAAGAAATAAAAAGGACCAGTGGAACGATCCGGCTATATAACCTCCGAGTACTGGCCCGATGCCGATCGCGAAGGAAACGGTAGATGTAATGATACCAAACATGTTCCCACGTTCTGAGGGTGAAAAATATTTGGCAACAATGACCATAATGAGTGCTGGAATGGCGGATGCGCCGGCTCCTTGAATCGCTCGAGATACAATAATCGCGGGGTACCAGGCTTGCAAAGCAAAGCCTAAAATGGAGCCCGTGCCATAAAGGGTGATTCCGATTGTGATTAGTTTTTTGACGCTAAACAAATCTGAAAGCTTTCCGAAAATAACGGATCCCATACCGAATACGGTAATGAAGACCGTAATTACCCAGCTCACTCCGGAAGCACTCAGCCCGAACTGCTCGGCAATATCAGGGGTTGACACATTAAAAACCGATTCGTTTAATACGGCAAAAAACAGGATGTAATAAATCCAAAATACACTTTTTTTCATGTTTGATGAATTCGTTTCGGTATAGGTGCTTCTCTCCACGTTTTACGCTTCCTTTCTTTCTAAGGGGAGCCCTTGATTTAGCCGATTCTGAATTTCTTTCCAGCAAAACAGCGTTTCAAATAATTTGTTTTCTTGCTCTTTAAGTACCTCTATTTGCTGCTGGACTTCTTTTAGCTTGCTTTCATAGAGCGAGATTGCCTCGTACGCGCATTGGAAATGATCGACTGACTCGTTTTCAGGACATTCTACGATACGTGCGATTTCATTCGTCCTAAGCCCAAGTCCTAAGTAAAATTTGATCAGTTGGATGCGCTCGATGTCAGCTTGACCGTAATGCCGATATCCATTTTTGGTTCGTTTCGGAATCAACAGCTTCTTTTTCTCATAATATCGAAGGGAACGTGCGCTAACGCCGGTTTGCCTTACCACTTCATTTATGGTAATACGGATCTCCTCCTTACTTTTTGAATTATCTTGATTATAAAGATTGACATTGTGTCAATGTCAAGTAATTTTCCCCTGCTGCATGAAGTAGTTTAGGTTTTAAATGTAAGGAGTGGTTACAACCTTTGAACACGTTATAGATTTTTTTGGGATTTTTTGAACAGTATAGTTTATACATAAATAGTAAATATCATAAATCTGAAGTTGTATATTCATCTTGACTACACGTATACAACTAAATCTTACTGACCTCTAGAGGTTCATTATAAAGTGAACATTCCATCAGTGGGGGTTTTACTGCCCGTTAAGAGTGGGATAAACATAAGCATCTCTATACAAAGTTAGCCTAGTATACAAGAAATGTAGAAGGAATGACGGTAGAGAGTTTTTTTATAAAAATCGCTAAACGAATTAATAAAAATATCATTAAAAAACTTATTTATTATATAAATACTCATTCCCATTTACCGGAAATCATTAAATTGCTCCGCTTTTATTTTCATGTAGATATTCTCATTCAATTCTAATCTTCATATTATTAATACTAGCCCGAAATTCGAGTAGTGTAGATGGTTGTCCGTTTCATTATTCCCCAGAAAACATATACTGTTGTCATAATAAAGGAGGTGATTTCAATGAAAGGTATACTGCTATGTGCCGGCCGTGGCACTAGGATGCAGCCATTTACCTTTACCTTGCCGAAAACTTTATTGCCTGTTTTAAACATTCCATTGCTCTATCATGGGATAAACTTGCTAAAAGAAATTGATATTAAAGAGATTGGTATAGTAATTCATCCAAGTCAAACGGAAATAATAAACTATTTAGATTCCCTCTCTCTTCTCGATTTGGACATTCAGGTATTTGAACAATTAGAACAAAAGGGTATTGCCCATGCACTTCAATCTGTTCAAGATTTCGTTGGCCAAGATCCTTTTACACTTCTTCTTGCAGATAACTTAATTACGGAAGGTTTAAGCAAGCTAGTAGATTCCACAAAAAATGGTAAATCTTCTGTTCTATTAAAAAAAGTACCGAATCCACAAGAATTCGGAGTTGCATTGATAGAAAATGGCCAGATTAGTCAATTAGAAGAAAAGCCCTCTATCCCGAGAAGTGATATGGCAGTAATGGGGGCTTATGTATTTCAACCATCCATATTTGAGGCGATTCATAAAATACAACCTTCAGGTCGGGGGGAATATGAAATTACAGATGCCATTCAATGGTTAATAGATCATGGAAACGAGGTAGCATATATTGAAACTACACAGCCACTCTTTGATGTAGGCACACATGATCGTTGGCTGGAGGCAAATTCATGGATGCTTTCAAAATACAATAAAGGAAAAGTAAAGATTGGCAATAATACTCGGATCGAAAATTGTGTGTTTATTGGAGATGTATCCATTGGTGAAGACTGCGTGTTGGAAAATGCAGTAATCGGTCCATTCGTCTCCATTCAGAATTGCTGCGTTCTTCGTAACTGTACAATTGAAAATAGTATTCTAATGGAAAAGGCTCACGTAAATACGCATAATAAAGTTATCAACAGCATTTTTGGACAAGAATCTGTTTTAAATGATGCAGGGAAAAATGCCATAATAACATGCAGACTAGGTGATAAATCTACTTATATACCATTTATTCAATCAGAAAATAAATAATCTATTTCTTTTTATATAGAATAGCTTGAAGGTATATAAGATAACCTCATCTTGAGGTGGGGGTCTTACTGCCCGTTAAGAGTGGGATAAATCAAAAATAAGTAAGCTAGTTACAAGTTTAGTTGATAAAGGAGTAATAGCTAGATCTGAAACAGGTCTAGCTGATAATAACGTTCGTTCTTATGCATTATTTGTTAATCCTAATATAATCATTTCTGGAGATTCAACGGATTTCGTATACTGCTAGGACGATTAAATCAATTTCCCTGCAAACTGCGCGATCTTTTTTTGAGATAATGCAAACCTGCTTTCTTTTATTCCTTGTACCTTCCGGACGATCAATTTTTCAAAAAAGTTCATTTTCATAAAATCAAATTCATAACCGAACGTTTCTTTTGCCAATGCATGTTTAGATAATTCTGCTGGAAATGCTTTTTCCCATTCTTTCAGTAATTCTTCTGTATTTGGCTGACCTGCACATAAAAAAAGCCCGACTCTCTTTTTTAATAAAAGCTCTAAATGATCCTTCATATATTGAGACATCTCTTTTTGAATTTTCCCCATATAAATCGAGCCGCCTAAAATAACTACATCATACTTTTCCAAAGATGGTATTGCTTCCTTCTTTAAATGAAAAGAATCCACTGTCCCTTCCATTTCTTGCTTTAACTTATTCACTGCCTTTTCCACTGTCCCATGTTTTGTCGAATAGATAATAATAGATTGCAAGATTCCCACCTCTTTATTTTCTAAAAATTCTCTTTCAAAGGCTCTTTTATATTTTTTAAAATAATAGTTAGTGCGCTTATCCAGTTTTTATGTTTCATTCATTTTTCTTCCTTTGTTATTATTTTTCTTGATCCTGAAAAACCAATATACCTGCAGCCGTTATACTCAAATGCGTCTCCATAAGTTTCTGTCTTTGTTCGATTGGAAGGTCTTTTTCCAAAATTAATTTGATAATCAATCCAAAAGTAGCAGTCCAAACGGATTGCGCAATCAATTCTAATTGTGAAGGCTCTATATCATCAGGCAGCATCTCTTTAATCAATTGATAGAGCATGGAGAGAGCCTCTCTTTTTAAGGAAGCACCTTCAAATAGAAGAGAGGTATGCTCTAATAGTACAGGTGAGCTATTTACCAACATCCCTATATATTCATCCGAATTCTTTAGTGCGGACTCTATGTAGGTTCTCAATCCTTCCGTTAGCCTTTCTTTTGGATTCTGAATAAAATCTTGTGTAGGAAGAGAGTGAACAATGTTACGATACCCTTCTGTCATTAAGCTATTTACAATATCTTCTTTATCAACAAAATAGTGATAGATATTGGATGATGCACTATTTATTTTTTTTGCTATTTTCCGTATGGAAAGCTTCTCCATCCCTTCCATCCTAATAATTTCGCTCGCTGCTTGTAAAATGAGCTTTCTTTTTTTCTCCCTTTTTTGTGAAAGTTGATTTTGATTATTCATTTGACCTCCTTTTATCTAGCCTTTATCAACTTAAGATTCCATAAATTGTAATATATTAAAAATGATTGGTTTAAGTGGCGTCTGCTCGACTCCTATGGGAATTGCGAGACAGGTGAGCCCCCCCACAGGAGCGTCTGCGACGAGGAGGCTCAAGCGTAGCCCCATGGAAAGCGAGCAGTAAGCCTCGGAAAACCTAACGCTTATTCCTCTTTTTAATCAATTTCCAATATATTGAAGTTTAACTTAATGACATTGGGGTCTTACTGCCCGTTAAGAGTGGGATAAAAAACACTTAGATTTTTAAATTAGAACACTGTTCAAATTTATTTTACTGTGAATGAACTCCTTATATAACGGTAAAAGGATGAAGTTCACAAAAGATTCATATAGAACTAAATACTGTGAGGTTTAGCATTAAGAGTGAGGGAAACAAAGCAAAATCTTCTAATTATGCTACTTCCTTACGTCATCGTCAATCCACTCTCATCTTTTTAGTTTCCAAATGAAAAGAGGGATAAATTTACTAAAACAAGTAAATTCATCCCTCTTTTTGAACGGTTATTTCTCTGATAAATATTCATTTGCAACATACATCAACTTACAATGGATTTCTTACTTTTGTTGTCTGCACTTGCACGTAAAACAATAAAAGTCCAATAACAGTAATAAATGGTGCGACTAAAACTAGATCCTTTAGAGGCAAATACTCGACAGACATTCCACCAATAAAAGCCCCTCCAGCATTTCCTAAATTCAATGCCGATTGATTTAATGTACTTGCAAGTGTCGGAGCATCAGCTGATACTCCCAATATTCGAAACTGAAGCATGGGAATCATGGCAAAAGCCAACACACCAAAAATAAATATACCAGGCACCATGAGTATAGCGGAGAATTGGAATAGATAGAATATAAATAAATAAACTACTAAAGCAGATAAACTAATAAACAGCGATTTATTAATATTCCAGTCTGCCATCTTTCCACCTACGATGTTTCCGAAAGTTACACCTAGACCAAAGACAACTAGCAGCCAAGAAACCGTCGAGGATTGATAGCCTGTTACATCAGTTAAAACCGGTGTAATATATGTTACCAGTGTAAATACACTTCCAAAACTAAACATAGCAATAAGCAGTGCAAGCCAAAGATTGCCGCTTTTTAATACTACTAGCTCTTGTTTTATATTGCCTTTCTTTTGTTCCTTATTTTTCGGAACAAGCAGGAAGATGCCTATTAATGTGATGAATCCTATGATTGCAATAATAAAAAAGGTACTTCTCCATCCTAGCTGCTGTCCAATAAATGTTCCAAAAGGCACGCCTAATATATTGGCAACCGTAAGTCCTGTGAACATCAATGCCATTGCGCTTGCACGGCGGGAATACTCCACTAAATTCGCTGCCATTATGGCACCTACCCCAAAAAAAGAACCGTGTGCTAATGATGTGATTAAACGAGATGCCATTAAAAAGCTGTAGTTTTCCGCAACTGTCGCTAGTAAATTTCCTATGCAAAAAATAAGCATCAGCAGCATTAATAGATTCTTTTGCGCCATCTTATAAGTGATAACAACAAGAATCGGACCACCCACTGCCACTCCCAGCGCATATCCTGTAATTAGCTGCCCTGCTTGAGGAATTGTAGAATGAACATCCTGAGCCACTTCTGGCAATAACCCCATAATGACAAACTCCGTCATCCCAATGGCAAAAGCACCAATAACCAAGGTCCATAATGCGATCGGGTATTTTTTCGTCATGACAATCACCCCTCCTGAAAAAATATTTAATGAAATAGGATTATTATATAAAACTATTTCATTCACTGTCTCGTAAATTGCTCATATTTATCAGAAAGAAGCACGATTTATTAAAGAAAATGCTACCAATAAAAGTGCATGCGCCTTGATTATCAGCGTTAAAAAGTCGGGCGGTCACCTGCACCACCCGACTTTTAATCTTCCCTAATCAACTGTACCCTTCCAACTTGTCCATCCGTTAATCTTACCTTAATCCCATGCGGATGGAAGAAAGAGTTGGTTAATATATCTTTTACAACGCCAACTGTACGCTTCCCTGTTTTTTGATCTGCTTTCAGCACTATTTCTACAGTCTTGCCTGGAGCAATATCTTTTCTATTTTGGCCGTTCATTACACACCCGTGCGTTTTCTTTGATTATTTGGCTTTTTTGTCTGCTGACTACTCAACTTTTGCATTTTTTGATTGCCATTTATATTCGCTTTGCCAGCTTGTGCCTGCTTTTTTTTATTTGCAAGCTGTTGTTTCATCGCTTCTTGCAGACTAATTTTCTTCTTTCCTGTTTCTTGCCCACTTGATTGATTTGATTCGTTCAAGTAAATCCCTCCAGTAAAATATTTATACAAAAAAACATTATGTATCCTATTGCTCTCGAAATCAAAATAAAGACTTACAGTTGAATCAATCATAACAGGTTTATGAAAAATAAAACAGTTTACCCTTGAAATAAGAAAACGTTTTATTAAACAAAATTAAATGCAACAAGGTACTGACTTTATTATTTGTATTCATTTTTGACATTTTTACAGGACTTATCCACTTGAAGTAAGTAATTGGTATTTAAATATAATTTGTAACTTTCTGAAAACCAAGAAGTTCTGAGTGATGTACATTACCTGTTACTTTGGCATTCCCACTAATCTTAGATTTATCTGCCTTTATATCTCCTTTACTAAGCCCTTTCCATTGATGGAATTTGATGAAACTCTCCGCCATTAGATGAACCAAACCCGTTGATGATTAAATTTTTCGTTTGATCAATGTTCACTTACGGGTCCCCCCACTACAATAATTTTGGTTTTAATTCTTCCATACAATCCATGATGGACATCTTTACAACAACTTTTGTACCATGATCAAAATATAAGCCATCTGTATTTGAAACGAGCAGGCATGAAGAAACTTCTAATTTTCGAATAAATAGGACCATGCTGTTTTTTTCTTTTACTTGCTAGTAGTAATCCTGTAGCACTTGTAAAAGTAATTTCCCTTCCGAAAGGTTGATATTACCAGACTGTAAGAGCTTTTCTAATATATATACATGAAGAATTTTTTCAAAGGGTAATTTTTCAGTTTGCGGGAAATTCTCCAGAAAAAAGTTCAACGCTGTTACCGAAACAATGTTTCGTTCTATTAGTTCTTTTTGACTCAATTGAAGCCCAGAAACACTCGGGGAGAACATGCCAGCTAATTCATCAAGCGACAAATTTTCTTTCATTGCTTGAATTTTTTCAATTCTATCGAATATTTTTTCTTTTGGAAAAACGTCTCCTGCCCAGTAAAAGTAGATTTACGAATAAACCACTTCTCAGGAATTAAGTTTTTCCACTTCCATCTGTACAATTGGCCATACGAAATCCCAGTCAGATCCAATAAATCTTTTTTTGATATCAGTTCACCACTCATTCAATCTCTCTTTCATTATCATTAACGTAACATAACACTGTACACTGCAAAGATGTTAACATCCTATTTATAGGGAAATTCCACTCCGACTTTTTCAAACACCTTTACAAATTTTAGATTTGTTCTGAAAGTGTGCAAAAACGGGCACATCCCCATTACACTCCTCTATCTGTTTTCAATTAAGCTTCCACTTCGTTCATAGTTGTACTGTTATAAAAAACGGGCGCCTGCGGTGAATCAAAATCGCCGCGGGGTGCCCGTTTTTATGTATTATGTATCCTGCTCTTTAATTGAAAAATGCGTACCGGGCTCCAAGGGCCTTCTCCAAGGCACCTTTGTAGAGCATCGCAGCGGTCACATTGTCTTGAATGGCCATACCGACGGTATCAAAGATTGTCACCTCGTCTGGGCTCTCACGGCCGGGCTTATGGCGTAAGATAATCTCACCAATCTCGGCGTGAATATCCTCCGGCCGAATAATACCGGCCTTCACAGCATTGTGGGTCTCTCCGCTTTTCAAGCACAGGTCAATAGAGTCATTAACGACCTTTGCCCCGGCATAAACATCGGCACACAGTTCTTGCTTATCCGGCATATCAGCGCCGATCGCCACGATATGTGTACCGGGCTGTATCCATTCTTTTTTCACTATAGGACCGCTGCGAGCGCGGGTGGTGGTCACCACAATATCGGCGCCCCGTACCGCTTCTTCAGCCGTTGCGTATTTGCGAATCTTCAGTCCCGTTTCCTCGGACATCTCCTTCACATAAGAGTCCAGGAACTCCGGCGAGGCATTGCACACCCGCACCTCTGTCAGCTTTCGCATTCGCATAATAGCACGCAGTTGTCTCCGGGCCTGGTTACCTGCTCCGATGATGCACAGTTTTTCTGCATCGGCACGTGCCAGGTACTTCACCGAGATGGCGCCAGCAGCGCCAGTGCGGCAGCCAGTGATCCAGGTGCCGTCCATAATGCACTTCAGAGCGCTGGTCTTAGCATCGAACAACAGCACGGTGTTCATGCCCGTGGGCAGACCTAATTTCGGATTGTTGTCATATCCACCGGAGGACGCCTTCAGGGTGATGTATCCACCACCTATGTCCAGACCTCCCTTGAAGTCAATACCTTCGTGCGTACCGGGCAATGTTACGGCCATGAAATTCGGCTGAACCACCAGACCGCTGTTGAAGGACCGATAGCCGTCCTCCACCGCCGCGAGTATCGCGTCTAAGTCAATAAGGCTGCCTACTTCTTCCTTGTTCAACAGTAAAGTTTCCATTTTTGTATTCTCCTTTTATATCAAAATTTGCTCTCAGTGGAAAAGTCTTCACTTTTGCTTCTCTTACAAAACGCCTTCTACATGCTCTCCTTTAAGGATCTTCCCGATCATATCGATGTCCCAATTGCCAGAGGTCAACACCGAGCAGACTTTCTCATCCGGCCGCGTCTTCACCTTGCCGGACAACAGAGCAGCAATTCCCACGCAGGCGGAAGGCTCCGCCACCAGCTTGGCACCGTGTGCCACCAATCTCACAGCTTCTTTGATATCTTCTTCCTCTACGACAACTATGTCATCCACATACTTCTCGATGATGGGATAGGGGTTCTCACCCGGCCATCTGCAGGAGAGACCGTCCGCCACTGTAGGGAGACTCGGCGCCGCAGACGGATGTCCGTTCTGGCGGCTGAAATAGTAAGCACAGCTGGCAGCGGCCTGAACACCGATCACCCGCACATTCGGTTTTGACTCTTTTAAGGCTGTGGAAATACCCGAGATCAGTCCACCGCCGCCAATAGGTACCAGCACGGTGCCTACGTCGGGCAGATCTTCCATAATTTCCATGGCAATGGTACCATGGCCCGCCATAACAGTGTAGTCCTCATAGGCATGGACGATGATGTAACCGTGCTCCGCCACCTCTTCACGAACCTTCTTCCAGCGCTCGACATATCTGCGGTCCCACACGATCACCTCGGCTCCCATGGCTTTGGCATTCTCAATCTTGATGGCCGGTGCGTCCTCCGGGATTACCACCGTTGTATGGATGCCGAGCATCTGTCCGGCGTAAGCGACAGCCTGAGCGTGATTTCCGGATGAGCTGGTGATGATTCCCTTCTTCAGTTCGTCCGGGGTCAAAGACAGAATCTTGCTCAGTGCGCCTCTCAGCTTAAAAGCACCGGTTATCTGGAGCATCTCGGGCTTGATATAGGTCTGACACCCCAGTACTTTATCCATGTTCTTCTCCTGGAGCAACGGAGTGCGGCGAATATAGGGGTGGATACGCTCCGCCGCTTCCCGTACATCTTGCAAAGTGACTGTCGTTTTTTCCATAACATTCCCTCCTATTTTAAAAAAATGGTGGTTCGGATTCCGTAAATCAGTCTGGAGAGAACACGTCGTCTCTAGGCGTCTGTTCCTAAAAGATGTGACATGCTCATCCCCGCTTGTTTATGCATAATGTCTATTTCTAAAGGGTCATGCGGGGCAAGAAACAACGCAAAAATACCGGTTCCTAAATGGAGTAAAGAACGCCCAGGGCAGCACTTGTGACAAGGATAATATGATCGCAACTACGGCTAGATAGAGCGTTTCCGTCAAGGACCGGGCGATTTCATCGGCAACCGGTGTGCGAGTCACATAGACTTAGACCAAAATCCCCTTTGCTGAGACTGTCCAGCCATGTAAAGTACCGTTCCAAAAACTGTTTATCAATCCCGAACTCTGTACGCATAGCCTGAATCATTTCATCCGTTGGATAATTAACATGGTTTAACCGAAGCGCATTTTCCACCGGATCCTGACTCTTAAATTGATGATAAACTCTATCGTTGCTAAAAAGTCAATATTTTTTTGAAATTTATTATTTCTATGTTAAGTTATCTTACACAATAGAGCGAATTTACTTTAATTTGTGTAAAATAACATCCGATTCGGTTTGACTATGAAGTAATCATAGAGTTTATAATTTTCAAATAACAACTCTGTTGCATATGAGGAGAACATATCAATGAAGGAAACCAACCTCACCAGGCAAACCGAAATATTAAATAAAGGAGCTTATCAGGACTTACCCACTCATTGGGTATAAACCCCAATTTAATTTCATTTCATTTCCTATCAAACCAAGCCATCGTTAAGTGATGAGGCCAATTTTCATTTAAAAACCTTGCAAATTTCTGTGCCTATAAACTTGAATTGAGTCCTTGTTTTTAACTCAGACTTCGCAGCAGGTATGAAAAAGAAGATCAACTACTTGGCCGTAGATGATTTCATTTTTCTTACCCGTTTTTTTCATTGAATTTCCCTTAAGCAAATCGGACCAAGGATTCAGCAACCATTAAAAGACTTAAATGAGCATGGACATGATTTTCATCGGTTGAATGACAATCGTTTAACCCTATTTCTTGCTTTGCATTTCTGAAATAAATTTCAATAGACCATCTTTTTTATAAATTTGAACAATTTGTGTAGTTTGAGCACCTAATTGATTACTGATCAGCAAGGCGAAAATATCTTCCGATTCACTACTTTCTTGGTCTTCTTCTAAATTTGCGGTGACAACAGCCTTAACAGGTTTTAAAACGGGCTTTTAAGATATCCTTAATGTTCTTTTCTTTCTCCAGAAAGAAAAGATGGGCTTGGCCTCTTTAAATAATGCTTCTGGTCGGATCGCGATGAATCTCTCTTTCTCATGGATCGTTGTCTTGCAGTCAAAGGGGTATTGCTTTTTGCTTTCGTCACCCAATCAAATTCAAGTTTTTTATCTCTAGATAGAGTTCTTTGGCCAAATACCAGCTATCCATAGCCACCCATAGGTGCAAGTTGATTCTCTAATTGTTTCAGCATAGATGAAGCTAAATCTAGTTTCGTTTCATGAGGATCCTTCCCATTGTCTTTTTTCCAAATGGAATAAAGTAAAGGATACTATAACCTTGTCGATTTGATCGCATGAATCAGAACAAGGTTCATAGCTAGAGTGTAGGTCTTCGCACACTACTATTCTGGTATATTATTCACTTCAGGATCTAGTGTGAAATTTGGGGTATAACCTTTATAATTCACCATTGTTGCCATTCCTGCCGAAGCATGATGCAGGTCATGACAATGGAACATCCAATTCCCCGGATTATCTGCTTTAAATGCGATGACATATTCATCCCCTGGTTTTAAATTAACCGTATCTTTTATAATAGTGCCTGTTACCTGCTTCCCGTTTTTGCTTAATATTTGAAAAAATTGTCCATGCAAGTGCATTGGATGATCATCCATCATGGAATTATTAATCAACTTCACTTTTACAAAATCTCCCTCTTTAACGGAGATATGTTCAATATCAGGAAATGTCTTTCCATTAATAGTATAGACCATATCCTTACTATTCATTTTTGTATTAAGATCCATCGTATATTCTACATTGTATTGTTGGTCTAAAGCGAACCCTTCGCTTTTCTTTTCTCCATAATTAACAAATTGAAATTCTGGCAAATCGTCAGCCTGATTGGTTTTATCTTTGGAATCAGCTGCCCCTTCATACTGAATGAGTGCTTTCATCCCCTCTGCACCTTTCATATCACCATGGCACTCCAAATACCATTTCCCCGGATTGTCTGCTAAAAATTCAATATCATATCGTTCACCGGGTGCAATCGTTATAAGTTGATCTTTTATTTCCTTTGGTTCCTTTAATTCCTGTCCATCAATTGCAGCAACCTTAAATTTATGACCATGCAGATGAATCTTATGAGACATATAGCCAATATTCGCTAACCGAATACGAACTCTCTCTCCTTCTTTAACCGGAATAGATTCAACGGAGTTTCCACTCTTTCCATTAATGGTAAAAACATCGTAATTATCCATGCTATGCCCCATCGATTCCATACTGTGACTATCTTCGCTTTCCTTTTCTTCCTCATCCATTCCACTCATATTACTATGGTCCATTCCACCCATGGAAGAAGCCGATTCCTCAGGGCTGCTCATCCATTCATCTAAAAGCAGTGAATAATCACGATCATAGGTTTTTTCTTTCGGCTCAACAATAAAAGAACCATAGAGACCTTTATCCACTTGATTTACACTATCTTGATGAGAATGATACATATAGGTTCCAACATCGGAAGCAGTAAATTCATACGTAAAGGATTCTCCAGGTTTAACAGCATTTTGAGTTACCCCAGGTATACCATCCACTTCATTTGGAACAGGAAGTCCATGCCAATGAATCGAAACTGGATCAGGAAGTTCATTTTTCAATGTAATTTTAACCTTCTCTCCTTCCTTCACTCTTATTTGAGTTCCCGGAACGGAACCATTAAATGTCCATGCATTCACGCTCACTTTTTCATTTAACGAATGCTTTACTTCTTTTGCAACGAGTGTAAATACATTTCCAGTCATTGTTTTCGTTTCTACGGCTTGCACATTATCCACTTTTTTATCTTTTTCTTTCTCTTCTTTCTTCCTATCCATCTCCCCATGGTTCATATTCGTATGATCCATATTGTCCATACTATTATTTTGAGTAGAAGCGCATCCCGCCAATAGCAAAAGAACAAAAGATGCTAGAGCAATAAATTTAAGTTTCATAGAAGTTCCTCCTGTTTGTTATTAAAACGATTCTAGCTAGTAGTGTTTATGTAATTTAAGTTTAGAAAAAAGGAGGCCAAAAAATATTTCTTCTTTTGGCGCTCCCTTTTTCTACGATTATGAATTTTCAGATATCTTTTTCGATAAAAAGGCTAAGCATTTCCTCACATTATACTACTTGAAGGGGAGGAAGATTTTTATTCAGGTTGCATTTATTTTTGCCTATACATAATGGCATTACGGAATTTAACAGCCTTTGCGCATAGTCATTTGTTGCGAGGGCTAATTCATCACTTGCTAAATCTTCTACTATTTTTCCTTTATGAAGAAAAAGAATCCTGTCACACAAATTAGCAACGGCTTGTAAATCATGAGCGACAAAAAGATAGGTCATATTCATTTCATGCTTCAATTTATGGAGCAGTTCTAATATTTGAGATTGAACGGACACATCCAACGAACTGATTGCTTCATCCAAGACGACGAATTTAGGATGAGTGGAAATTGCTCTGGCAATACATACTCGCTGAAGCTGTCCTCCACTAAGCTCATGTGGATATTTATTGATCATGGTTGATGGAAGGCCTACTTTTTCAAGCAGTGCACAAATTTTCTCGTGAAGATTTTTTTTATCCCCCGCCATTATCATAGGCTCTGCAATAATATTTTTAATTGTAAAAAACGGATTTACAGAAGAAGTATAATCTTGAAAAACAACACTCATTCCACCGCGATTTTCTTTCATCCATTTAGAGGCAGAAATCCCTTCAATTATTACAGAGCCTTGCTTCGGCTTTTCTAAACCTAAAATGACTCGGCTTAGCGTGCTTTTGCCACTGCCACTCTCTCCAATCAAGCCCACGCATTCTCCTTCTTTTATCGAAAAATCAATGCCTTTTAATACGTCCAGCTTGCCACTATAAAAAAAACCGCCTTCTTTGTTATAGCTTTTATAAACATTCTCTACTTGCATAAACATGTTTATACCCTCCTCAGCATGGATTGTTGGAATGATTCAGCCAAGCTTACTCTTGTATCGATTAAATATTTCGTAAAAGAATGGCTTGGTTTTGCAAACACTTCTTCTGCATTTCCATATTCTACACTTTCCCCGTTGCGAATAACGATGATATTTTCAGCTAAATATTGCACTACTCCCAAATCATGTGAAATAAAGAGGAGAGCCGTTCCAGTTAGTTCACGAAGTCGCTTAAATTCTTCCACCACTTCTCGTTGATTGATGCAATCCAACGCAGTGGTTGGTTCATCTGCTATAATAATATCCGGCTTCATTGTCAAGGCAATTGCAATCATGCATCGTTGAAGCATTCCTCCTGACAGTTGATGCGGATATTTCTCCATCACCTGTTCTGGATTATGAATACACATTTTTTCAAGTGCTTCTAGTGACAGCTGTACTGCTTCCTTCTTCCTCACCCCTAGGTTTTCACGAAATGTCTCTATCATTTGCTTCCCAATTGTATAAAGAGGATTAAAGGAGGTCATGGCATCTTGTAATATCATGCAGATCCTTTGGCCCCTTATTTTTCTTAGCGACTTTTTAGACTCCTTCAAAAGATTCTTGCCATCGAAAAGTATTTCTCCCGTCACTTGAAGCCATGGTGATGTTAGACCTAAAATAGCTTTTGCTGTCATTGATTTGCCACAGCCGCTTTCCCCTGCGACTCCAAGGCAAGTATTTGCCTCTAATGAAAAACTAAGATTTTTTACAATGGTTAATCCTGTTCGGGTATCATGCACTGATAGATTTTTTACTTCGAGTAAAGACATTCCTTTTAGCTCCCTTCTTTTGATAAAGTTTAGGATTCAGCGCAGATTGGATGCTGTCGCCGAGAAAATTAAATGAAGCAACCACTATTAAAATAGCTAATCCAGGTACAAGCATTTGGGATGGGTAGGTAATCATGATATTCTTTGCTTCATTTAGCATCATTCCCCATTCAGGTGTTGGAGCTTGTACACCTAAACCTAAAAACGAGAGTGCAGAAATATTTAATATAACCCAGCCAGTATCTAGTGTTGCAAAAACCGCGACTTCACCGGATACACCAGGAAGCAAATGCTTCCTCATAATATGATTCGTGCTGCAGCCAGAAACTTTGGCAAAGCGTATATAATTTTTGTTTGTATATTGAATCACAACGGATCGAATCATGCGTGTATACCACGCCCATTTAGCAATAATGTTGGCAATTACTACATTAAGCAAGCCAGGTCCTAATACACCAACAATAGCCAGAATCATTACTTCCGATGGAAAAGAGAGCATGATATCACAAAATCTCATAATAATTTCGTCTACTTTTCCACGGAAGTATCCTGCAATAATGCCTAAGATGGTACCAATAGCAATCGTAATGAGCGTTGTAATTAAAGCATACAAAATTGTTGTTCGAATGCCATAAAGAAGCCTTGATAGGATGCATCGTCCTAAATTGTCTGTTCCTAAAGGATGCATTGCACTCATCCCTGCATATTTATGAACCATATTCATTTTTGTAGGATCATGCGGAGCAAGAATCGGTGCAAAAATCCCAGCAGCAGCAACTAATAGAATAATAGACATACTTAGCACAGCCACTTTGTCAGCCATTAAACGCCCCCAAAAAGTCATATTACATCTCCTTTCTTAATCGTGGATCAAGTAATGTGTTCATAATATCAACTACGAGATTGCAAAAAACAAATAAAATACCCATTAATAGAATATATGCTTGAATAATCGGCAAATCTGAATTAAAGATAGCTGTAACACATAAACGTCCTATCCCTGGCCAAGCAAAAATATTTTCTACAATTACGGTGCCTGCAATCAATTTTGGAATAGACATCCCTAGCGCGGTCAAAGATGTATGGAGAGAGTTTTTAAACAACTTTCTGATGATCGTACTCCCTTTTAGTCCTCTTACTTGTGCATAAAAAGTAAAATTTTCATTTTTGTTTTTGATCATATTGTTTCGAATAAGTCGCACATATGTGGAAACAAAAGCAAGCGACAGTGTTACTGCAGGGAGAATAATAGAGCTTGGCCTCTCCATCCCACTTGTATCAAACCATCCCAGGTTTACCGAAAAGAACCACATGAGCAGAATGCCAATCCAGAAACTAGGCATCGCAGCACCTATAAATACAAAAGCACGTATAAACTTATCAAAAACACTTCCTTCAAAAATGGAGGAAAGAACACCTAAAATAATACTTACACTTAGAATAATAAAAAGGGCAGCAGCAGCAAGAGAAAGTGTAGCTGGCAACGCAATGGCAATTTCATTCAAAACGGGTTGATGAGAAACATAGCTCATGCCAAAATCTCCACGTAAACTATCAGCAATCCATTCTCCATATCGAGCGAGGAAAGGTTTATCCAATCCCAATTCTCTGCGCATCTCTTCTATCATTTCATCAGTTGGAGAGTTCACTTGATTAACACGCAAAGCTATTTCTGCTGGATCACTCGATCGTAAGTTTATAAGGATAAAAGCCAAAAAGGAGATGCCGAAAATAATTGGGATGACCGCAATTAATCTTTTCACAATATAGCCTTTCAAATGATCACTCCTCCTTTATTTACTATAATATGGGATATATACTATCTACCAATCAAACGGAGTAAGGCTTCCGCTTGATTGGCAATGCAAAATTATTCATTAAAATACATTTTTTCAAAAGGAACTTCATATTGATTTAAATTGAATCCAACACCTTTTACATCTTTGTTATAAATTACTTTTGTAACAGAGTATGTTAAAGGCAAATACACATATTCCTCATGTAAATAGGTTAAAATTTGTCGATACATATCCTGTCGCTTCTTATCATCTTGCTCTATCATAAGATCAGTGATTGTCTGATCCAGCCATTCTTTTTTCTCTAGACCAACTTGTGTTTGGTAATCACCGGTTGCTGGAACTCTAAATGAGGATACATAAGTATGAGGATCATACGGCAATCCCCAAGAAAGGGAATACATTAAATCAAATTCACCCGTTTTCTGGCGATCTAAAAATGCTTGTTTTTCTTCCCCTAATATTTTCAAACTAATCCCTACTTCTTTAAGATCGTTTAGCATAGATTCGCTAATTGTCCGTTCTTGGGCATTGTCTGCGTTATAATAAATGGTTATCTCTAATTTTTTTCCATCTTTATAACGATAGCCATCACCTTTTAATTCCCATCCATCTGCCTCTAAAAGTTCATTCGCTTTATCCGGATTGTATTTAATCCCTTTTAATCCTAAATCAGCGTAAGGAATATTAGGTGCAAGCAGCGTTTCTGCTTCTTTTTCAGATCCATTTAAAATTCCCTCCGCAATCGAACTTTTATTAACAGCATATTGAATTGCTTCCCGAATGGTTTTATCCTTTGTGAAGTCTGCGTGAGCATTTAAAAGGATCGCTCTTGATGCAATAGGACGGCTTTTTAGTGTACTATACTTTCCTTTTTCCTCTAACGACTGGAAGGTATCATTGTCAACCATGTCTCCATCGGAACCAAATAATAAATCAATTTCCCCTTTCTGTAGAGCAAGAAGAATGGTTTGCTGATCAGGCATTACTTTCCATTTGACCGATTTCAATTTTGGTTTTTCTCCCCAATAATTTTCATTCGCTTCAAAAATAGCAAATTGATCCTTCTTATGCTCCGTTAATTTAAAAGGTCCTGTACCAGCATAGCTTTTCACGCCATTAGCTGTCGTTCCATCGATAAAGCTATTCGGCGAAATAAATCGGAAAGGACGAGTAAGAGCCAACTCCGTAAGTGTTGGATAATACGGATGTTTTAATGTAAGCTGGAAAGTATTTTCATCAACAGCCTTTGTATCTTTAATTTCTAAGACAAAATTGATCCAAGCATGTCGTTTCATATTTCCTAATATAGCATCAAAATTTGCTTTTACTGCTTCTGCATTAAAAGGGGCACCATCCGTAAACGTTACGCCTTTTCTCAAATGAAAGGTATAAACAAGCCCGTCTTTGGAGATATCCCAGCTCTCAGCCAGTGCTGGCTGAATTCCCTTTTCATTTATCGTAACGAGAGGTTCGAATACCATATTTTGAGCACTCATTTCTCCCGAATAAAGATGTGGGTTAATATCACGGATATCTTTTGTACTCGCATAAACTAACTGATCCGATGATCTATCTTGACTTTTAGTAGCAGCCTTACTGCCTACACAGCCACTCAGTAATAAAGTTGCACAAACTATTAGTAACCAGATACTTGTCCATTTTTTTGACATATTTCGACTTCCCCCACCCATAATTTAGTTACATCTTGAACAATTGTCACAAAATGTCTAAAAACAATTATTCTATTCTTTATGAAGAAACAATGAATTTTTTCATTTTTACACTATGAATACAGTAAAATTTATTTCTAGTAGTTAGTATTTCATAACATTGATGAGGATTTCTTGATGAGTTTGTTCCAAAGTTGTGGTAGGTAGATGATGATCAGGCTAACTTTGCAATTATTGTATCTGTAGTTCTGAAGTATATTGCTTTCGATTCCCCCTTCAATCATTTTATTTACCCTTGGCCAAGGATACATTATGTATAAAGTGAACCTTTCCATCAGTGGGGGCTTTCTTCATCCGCCCACTGATGGTTAGTTGAACTTATCGGACCTTACGGGCACTTATCCCCACCTAGCTTCCTCGATTTCTCAGCATTTAGAGGCAGGGGGCTTACCACCCGTTAAGAGTGGGATAAAACTAGTCTAATTTTATTGTGAAATGCAAGGCTATTACTCATATGGTAGAAAACCTTACGTTTGACTGTTAACTTGATGCTAGTATATAAACAGGAATATTTACTTGTCAATAATAAAAAAATGAAATAATTTTAATTTTTATACTTTTTAGAATATTTATTTTGATCTCAATCGAAACTTTTTTTGCCTCAAATTGTATCCCTTTTCCTTTAAAATTAAGGCTTTGTTGCCTTTCCCCCATTTAAAATAAAAATCTCATAAAAAAATAATGAATATACTAAAAAAAAATTTTTACGAGAAGTCTATTTTTCTAAATTCATTCATGCTGTTGACTGTATAGCAATAATAGAGTTTATAATAATTTCAACAAAGAAATTTATGAGGTTTGGACACATTATCTGATTCATTTTCGGAAAATTCAGATATAAAAAACCAAACGAATCTACGAATCTGCATCTCCCTTTATCTATTTGTTTTATTATCAACCACCTAAATTTCAACAAACTGAAGGAGGAATTATAATGGATGAAAAAATGTTCAGCAGGGAAACAGAAATATTGAATAAAGGTGCTTACCTTAAAGGAAGGGCAGATTCTCCAGAAGCAGCTCCTCTCTATTTAACTACAGCATTTAATGTAGAGGATCTAGATGATTTAGAGGATATGTATTCTGTTCAAGGTTATACCTATATTAGAACAAGAAATCCAAATCGCAATGCTTTAGCAGAATTAGTAACATATCTGGAAAAAGGGGAAAACTCTCTCATTTTCAGCTGCGGAATGGCAGCTATCTCCACAGCTTTACTTTCTATTTTAGAACAAGGTGATCATGTTTTATCCGACAAAACACTTTATGGGGAGACAATTGATCTACTTGAAGGATTATCAAAGTTTGGGATTTCTGTTACTTTTATAGATTTCACCAATTTAGAGGAAGTACATAATTCTATTCAGCCTAATACCAAAGTTTTGTATACAGAAACGATTTCTAACCCAATGATTACTATAGTAGATATAGAAGCTTTAGCCGCTATCGCTCATGAGAATAAAGCAAAGCTGGTAGTGGATAATACTTTCACAACCTCTCTTGTTATACGTCCTATTGAAAAAGGAGCAGATATTACGATCAATAGTTTAACCAAGTTTGCTAATGGTCATAGTGATGTCTCAGTTGGTTCTATTACAGCTTCTGAAGAAATTATAAAAAAAGCCTACAGCCTGCAAGTTTTGTTAGGCACAACCGCAAACCCATTTGATGCCTGGATGTGTCAAAGAGGAATGCGTACAATGGATCTTCGTGTTCAAAAACAAATGGACAATGCTGCAAAACTCGCAAAAGCTTTAGAAAAGCATCCAAATGTGCTGAAGGTTCACCACCCTAGTCTAGACGGCCACCCTCAAAATGAATTAGCACAGAAGATTTTCGAAAATGGATATGGCGGAATGCTCAGCTTCGAAATGCCAAACAATAGAGAAAAAATAAATGAATTTATGCGTCGTTTAAAAATAGCTCATTATGCTATGACTTTAGGAGGCTATCGAACAACCATCTCTCATCCCGTCAGCTCTTCCCATTATGCAGTACCAGAAGAAGAACGACTTAAAATGGGTATTACTTTTGGACTTTTAAGAGTATCTGTAGGAATTGAAAGTCCTGATGATTTAATTGCTGACTTCTCACAAGCACTCGATGTATTCAATGAAGAAATCAGCTATATTAAATAAGAAAAGCTCAAGCGCCTTGGTCATTGCCGTACGAACTGGAAGAGCTTCGACTGAGATAAAGGAAACACGATGAGCGTTAGCGAATCGATGTTGACTTATCGTAGGGAGAAGACCTGAAGTTCGATAGGCAATAGGCGCTGGAGCTAGACAGCTATCTGACTTCAGAAAACTTATACTTTCTTATCTCTTAAGAAAAGCGAAAGCGCCTTGGTCATTGCCGTACGAACTGGAAGAGCTTCGACTGAGATAAAGGAAACACGATGAGCGTTAGCGAATCGATGTTGACTTATCGTAGGGAGAAGACCTGAAGTTCGATAGGTAATAGGCGCTGGAGCTAGACAGCTATCTGACTTCAGAAAACTTATACTTTCTTATCTCTTAAGAAAAGCGAAAGCGCCTTACTTATCGACGTACGGACTGAGGGACTTTGACTGAAAAAGGGGAAGCTTCCTTCCGTATTAATATAGTAAAGAAAAGAATATTTTTTCCTTTTTTTCCGTGTTTCTTCTATTATATAGTGTTTTCATTTACATTAAATTTCTGCTAACAGCAACATCATTTAATTAGATTATTTCATAACAATATAAACTCTCTCATTAGGATAGAGTTTATATTGTTTTAATAGTGAATTATTCGTTACCTGAGAATGATATAAAAACGGATCTAAAATAGAAAAGGGGTGCTAACATGTTTGATGCAGATATTGGTATCATTGGAATTGGAACGATGGGAAGCATGGCAATGTGGCAATTAGCCAAAAGCGGTGCTTCTATCATTGGATTTGAACAATTTGGCACTGGCCATGATCGTTCTGCTGCTGGTGGAGAAACACGGATTTTTAGAACTGCCTACCCTTCTGGTTTAGAATATATCCCCTTATTAAAAGAAGCAAAAAATTTGTGGTTGCAGCTAGAATTTGAAACTGGAAATGACCTCTATACCCAAACAGATGGGCTCGCTATTGGTGACCAAAATTCGATTTCCTTAACAAATATGATTGAAAGTATTCATACATTTCAGTTGGATCATGAAATACTTTCCTTTGATGATGCAAAAAAAAGATTTCCTCAACATAAGCTTTTGCCGAATCAAATAGCCATTTTAGACAAGCATGCAGGCTTTCTCCGTCCTCAATATGCGATTGTTTCTGCTGTACAACGAGCAGAAGAGCTTGGTGCAATGGTTTACCGGCAGACTCGTGTTGAAGAAATTAACTCTGATAAAAATGGTGTATGTGTGAAGGCAAATGGAAGGGAGTATAAATTTGGCCAAGTCCTCATCACTACAGGACCATGGGCCAGTACACTTCTTCCTTATTTTAACAAACTTATCGAAGTGAGGAGATTAATTAATACTTGGTTTGTCCCGAAGGATTTACAATTATTTTCGCCCGATACATTTCCCGTTTTCCAAAGAGAAGGAAACCATGTCTATTATTATGGAATACCATCTGTTGATGGTGCAACCGTAAAAATATCACGAAGCACAACAACAAATGATCGAATGATAGATCCGGATTCTTTAAACAGAACGATTGAATTAGAAGAACTAGCAAGCATTAAACAATTAGTACAAGATCATTTGCCTGATCTTTATCCCGATCCAGTTCGTGTCAGCGCCTATATGGAAGGGTATACTCCTGATCACCATGCTATTGTTGGAAGATTGCCAGATGATAGTAATATCATGGTGGCATGCGGTTTTTCAGGCCACGGATTCAAAATGGCACCTGCTATTGGTAAATTAGCAGCAGATATCCTATTAAAAAACGCAAGCACTTATTCCATTGACCATCTTTCTCCAAATAGATTTATAGCTGTCAATTAAACTATTTCATCTAGCAAAAATTTCCAGAAATCAGGTAGTAATTCCAATCCATCTGATTACAAAAGCTCCCTTCTAAGATATTGGGAGCTTCATCTGTTAATAGGGGGAAATTAGTAAAATAATGGGTACACAAAGATCATTTTCCTTTGCTATGCCCCTTCCTCTTCCTTCATTATTGGTTTTCAATCCTATTTTTTCTATTATTATGTATATATTTTATTAAGGTGGTAGTCAGCAGCTTTTTTATGTTTATTAAAACCCTAATCTTAGTAAAGAGTTATATGAATCTTTACATTTTTTTATATTTGATTATTAAAAATATCTAAAAATTCAGTTATAATAAAAAAAGCGCAAGCTCCCTTGCTCATCGACAGAATAAGCTGAGTTCCACAGGATGTGGATCACACAATGAAGACATAAGGATGTGGCGTTCTTAATTTGTGTACCTTAAGTGAGATAAGGCGAACCTTCCATCAGGGGATGATCTTTCCCTAATGGTTAGTTGAGTCGATCAGGTTTTTACGGGCAGTTTTTTGTGCGCTATCCATTTTTATTGTACTTTCTTACTGCCCGTTAAAACGTGATAAAGGAAACACGAAGAACGTAGTGATTCGATGTTGACTACGCAAGCGAGGTGAGAGAAGCTTTGAAGTGGATAAAAGTGGTCCGACTAAATAACAGATAAGAAAAACCGGAGCTAGACCATTATCTAACTTCAAATATTAATACTGATTACATAAAAAAGGCCTATCGGGCAACATAAATGAAAGGAGCAATCCATTGAAAAACCTATATTCTATCGGAGAAACAGCAAAACTAATGGGTATTTCAGTTCAAACACTTCGACACTACAGCAAAATTAGATTAATCAACCCTCGATATACTAATCCTGATACAGGATATCGATATTATTCAGTAGATCAATTTCACTATATTGATCGGTTAAAATACTTACAAAGTTTCGGCCTTTCTCTTACAGAGATTGACACAATTCTCTCAAATGGCAGTGTTGATACTTTGCTGCCCTATTTAGAAAAACAAAAAGAAAAATATATACAGGAAGTTAAAAAAGCTCAAGAAACAGTGGAAGATATCGAATGGTATATTAATTATTTCCAATATATTGGAACCGATAGTTTCCCGGATATACCGTATAAACTGCAGCTAGATAAACGATATATGGTTGCCGTCCCTTGCCTTCCAGGAGAAAGCTCCACTTCCTACCATATACGACTAAATGAAACAAAAAGCAGTGCACCATTAAAATTGCTAAAATATAAACGTCAATTTTCGTATACATTAGATTTTGATTATTTAATAGAAAAGAAACTAAAACCCCTTCATCTTGGAATGTTTTTAAAGGACGACCCAAAAATGGAATCTGAGTATATTATGGAAATCCCAGCTGGTGAATATTTATGTTTCCGCGGGCGAATTCTGACAGATCAATGGAATCCAGCAATCGTATCAGAATTCTTTAAAAATAGTCCAAAGCCTACTTTAATTTTAGCCAACGAATACGAGGATAATCTTGTTGAATATTCTCATTGTATGTATGAAGTACAAATTCTTCTTCCCCCTTCTAAATAAGCACAGGAAACAGCATGTACCAGCTATGAACATGCTGTCAGGCTGTCGACAAACGCTCGATTTCTTCGTTGTTCGCCTTGCTCGGAGCTCATTACAGGTAAACAGAGGATTAACGACTAAGTACGTATGAAGGGAAAATCGACTAACTGCGCAACGTCCTGTTGCCCGCCGCTCCTCCCAAGGCTTCACGCCTCGAAATACAAACGTTTTCGATCAGCCTTAAGTTCCTGCAAATAAAAATATATCTACACTCTAACAGCATGTATCAGCTATGAACGTGCTGTTTTTTCTTATCGATATCTGCAATGCTTCTCTTTAAAATATATTATTTTAAACTTTTGTGAAAATTTTTAGAAAATTCTGTTGACTCTTTAGCAATGATAGAGTTTATGCTATTGGTAACACAAACAAGCAATAACAAGATATTTACATCTTGTATATGCTTATTTTATATTTTGCAGCTGACAGCTTGTTAAATTTCTTCATCAAAACAAATAAGCGAGTCAGCATACAAAAAATACAAACAAGAAAGGAAGAGAATAGGATGGAATTTTTTAAGGAAGAAATGCAGTTTTCAAGAGCATCAGAGTTGTTATATAAAGGAGAAAAAATAAAAGGGATGGATTTAAAGCCCGAAGTTGCACCTATTTTCTTAACAACTGCTTTTACGATGGATAATTTATCAGAGGTGAAAGATACCTACTCTGAAAAAGGATATACATATATCCGTACTTGCAATCCAAATCGAGATTTGCTTGCAGAGGCTATCTCTTATTTGGAAGGCGGAGAAAAATCACTCATCTTTTCTTCTGGGATGGGAGCAATCACGACTACATTAATGACTGTGTTAAAACCAGGAGACCATATTATCTGCAATTCCGATATATATGGGGAAACATACGATGTAATGGTATTGCTGATGAAAAAGTTTGGAATCGAATCAGATCTTGTTGACTTTAGTTCACTAGAAACGGTTGCTAATACGATAAAACCAAATACAAAAATGCTTTATACAGAAGTAATGAGTAATCCAACAATGGCATTAGCTGATTTGGAAGGATTAGCGGATATTGCTCATGCAGAAGGTGCTTACCTAATGGTGGACAATACCTTTACCACTCCTCTAGCTATTAAGCCAATTGAATGTGGTGCAGATATCGTTATTAACAGTTTAACAAAATATGTAAATGGTCATAGTGATGCAATCGGGGGTTCTATTACCGCTTCTGAAAAGATAATCGACGAGATTCATCCAGTTCGCATGCTTTGCGGAACACCTGGAGATCCATTCAGCTCTTGGTTAATTCTTCGAGGACTGCACACGATTGAGCTTCGTGTACCAAAACAAATGGAAACAGCAGCAAAACTGGCAAAAGCGTTAGAAAATCATCCTTTCGTAACAAAAGTAAACCATCCAAGCCTCAAGAGCTTCCCACAGCATGATCTTGCGAAAAAAATGTTCACCGATAAAGGATATAGCGGCATGTTAAGCTTTATCGTTCCAGAAGATATGGAAAAAATCGATGCATTTATGAACAATCTGCATTTTGCTCACTACGCACCAACATTAGGAGGGCTTCGTTCTACATTAAACCATACATGTACATCTTCCCACAGCCATGTACCGGATGATGTAAGACGTACAATGGGAATCACGCCAGGCATGTTCAGATTATCCGTAGGGATTGAAGACGCAGATGATTTAATTGCTGATTTCACCCAAGCACTTGAGGTTTTTAGAGAATCAGAAGTTGCTTCTGTTGTTGGAAAATAATGAATAGATGTACTTTATCCCACTCTTAACTGGCAGTAAGACCCCCACCTCAAGATCCTGAAAAATCGAGGAAGCTAGGTGGGGGACAACTGCCCGTAAAAGTCCGAACAATAGAATACAGACTAAGAACGCCACGTCCTTATGTCTTCGTCTGCATGGCTTACATCCTGTAAGGCTCAACTAACCATCAGTGGGGGATGAAGAAAACCCCCACTGATGGAAAGGTTCACTTTATAAAGCAGTAGATAATGATCATTTTTACACTTAGTCGCTTATTAAATTTAAATTATTAATATATTAGGAGGAATTGTATATGACTGCACCAAAAGCTATTACGTTTGATTGTTTCGGGACTTTAATTGATTGGGAAGGAGAAATTCAAAAGTTTTTCAAAGGAATCCTTCAAAAATATAAGATCGAAAATGCAGATATCGTTGCCCTGCAAAGACATTGGGAAAATATTCAATTTGATTATATTCAAGAAACATACCGCCCTTATAAAGAAGTGCTGAAAACAACCTTGCCAATGGCTTTCCGCGATTATGGATATCCTTTCAGCCCTCAGGATTGCATTGAATTCTCTGAATCCATGGGAAATTGGCAGCCATTTTCTGATACAAAAGAGGCATTGCTCGAATTAAAGAAGCACACAAAAATTGTGCTTATTACCAATACAGACGATGCTATTATTGCGGAAACAGTAAAACAAATTGGAGTAGAATTTGATGAAATCATTACAGCAGAACAAGCAGGAGCATATAAACCAAGCCATAAAGGCTTCCATTTAGCACTCGACCGATTAGGATTGGATAAATCTGAAATTCTTCATGCTGGTTTTGGATTTAAGTACGATGTAGTGCCAGCAACTGAGCTAGGAATTGAATCCTGCTGGATTAATCGCTATGGAGAAGTGCGACCAGCAAATGTTAAAGAAACTTATTTAGTAGGCGACATGAAAAGCTTTGCCCTCTTGGTAAAAGGAATGGCAGCTTCAGCTGTTACTGTATAACAATTAATCTTTTTAAATAGCTGTTTTCTAAAAGTTTGTTGCTTTTTTAATAAGTTGAAAAACCTTTTAGAATTACGGAGCAGCCTGAATACACGTAAACTCCTGTAGGAATAGCGAGACAGACGAGACCCTGCAGAAGTGAAGCGACGAAGCGGCTCAGGCGTAGCCCCGCGGAAAGCGAAGTGTATTCAGGATGTGGGTTAAATAACAACAATCTATTCGAAAAGAGTTTTTTTAAATAGATGAATGAAGGAGCTTCCTAATAATTTGATGGAGCTCCTTTCAACTTACTAAACCACTAAAAAATGGAGGGGAAATACATATGGAAACAATCGATCAAATAAAGCAGAAGGAACAGTTGATACAAGATTGGGATAAGTATGTAACGAGAGGGGTAGCAACTGCTGAAAAGAATATTGCCGTTAAGTCCCATGGCTGCTGGGTCGAAGATATCGAAGGAAATAAATACCTTGATTTTGCAGCTGGCATCGGTGCTTTAAATATGGGCCACACACCATTTGAAGTGGTAGAAGCCATTCAAAAGCAAACAGCTGAATTAATCCATACATGTTTTAGTGTCATTGGCTATCCATCCTATATTCAATTAGCTAAAAAACTCACAGAAATATGTCCAATTCCTGATGCTAAAGTTTTATTGGCTAACAGCGGAGCCGAGGCTGTTGAAAATGCCATTAAAATCGCTCGTTATGCTACAGGAAAAACTCATGTAATTGCGTTTAAAAATGCTTTTCATGGCCGTACATTCTTAACAATGACATTAACAGGCAAATCTAATCCTTTTAAAATAAATTATGGACCACTTGCTCCTTATATCCATCATGAATATTATCCTTATCCTTACCGTTCCCCCTTTGGAAGTACAGAAGAGAAAGTGGTGGAAAAATGCATGGAACAGCTGGAAGACAATATCAACTCTATTTATACAACAGACGATATTGCTGCCATTATAGTAGAACCAGTTCAAGGGGATGGCGGATTTATTGTAGGACCCCCTCTTTTCTTTCAGGCACTGCGAAAAATATGTGATAAATACAATATTTTATTAATAGTGGATGAAATTCAAACAGGGTTTGGAAGAACTGGCAAGATGTTTGCAATCGAACATGCAGGAATCACCCCTGATTTAATGACAGTAGGCAAATCTTTATCATCTGGTCTTCCTCTTAGCGCTGTTATTGGAAAAAAAGAATTAATGGATGCTCCAAAACCTGGTGCACTTGGAGGGACTTACGGTGGAAATCCTGTCGCCTGTTCCGGTGCATTAGCAGCAATCGACTATCTGGAAAAAAATAATCTCTGTGAAAGAGCAATGATTATAGGTGATCTAATTATGAACCGCTTAAAGGATTTTCAAACCAAATTCCCCCAAATTGGCGATGTTCGAGGGCTTGGTGCCATGAATGCGATTGAAATAGTAAAAGACCCTGTAAGCAAGGAGCCTCATGTGGAATTGACGAACCAAATACTAAAAAATTGCCGTGATAATGGCTTGCTAATAATAAAATGTGGACAATACGATAATGTCATTCGTTTATTAGTGCCTCTTATTGCGACAGAAGAGGAAGTACAAAAAGGGTTAAATATATTAGAGCTGGCTCTGGAGGAATCAATATGGAAAAATTAATGAACATGAACGTAAACAGTAAATCAATGGTATCTGCTAATGAGGCTAAGGTAGAAAAAGAAATGAATATAGATAACGTAATCAGCATGTATAAAAACGGTGAATGGATCATATCTGCTAATGATGCAAGGCTGGATATATATAACCCTTGGAATAAGGAAAAACTCGCTACATTAATAGAACCTACTTTTACCGAAATGAAACAGTTAATTAAAAACTCTGTTGAAACCTTTCACACCAACAAGCTTTCTTTGAATGAAAGATCAGAAATATTAGCCATGACTGCAACTCTACTAAAAGAACGAAGAAAAGAAATAGCTGTTATTATTGTAGAAGATTGCGGCAAAACAATCAAAGATGCAGAAGCGGAAGTGAATAGAGCCATTGATACATTTCAAAGTTCTTCCGAGGAAGTAAAAAGAATGTATGGGTATACGGAAAGTTTAATGCCTTCTGCCGGATCCGATTCCTCTCTAGGAATAACCATTCGAGAACCAGTTGGAGTGGTCTGCGCGATAACTCCCTTTAATTTTCCTTTAAATTTAGCAGCACACAAAATTGCCCCTGCCCTTGCAGCAGGAAATACAGTAATTTTCAAACCCTCTGAGCAAACTACCAGAACGGGAGAGCTCCTTGTCAATCTATTAGCCGAAGCTGGATTGCCAAAAGGCTTCCTAAATATGGTCGTTGGCACCGGTAAAAATGTGGGAGATATTCTATTAGAAGACGAAAGAATAAACTTTTACTCTTTTACTGGAAGCGCCAAAGTAGGACTCCATATTAAGAATAAATCAGGCTTCCGAAGAGTAGCCTTAGAATTAGGCTCCAATGCCCCTAATGTTGTTCATTTCGATGCAGATATTAAACTTGCAGCTGAGACGTTAGTGAAAGCAGCGTTTGCATGTGCTGGACAAGTCTGCATATCAGCACAGCGGATTTATGTTCATTCTGATATTGCCCAAACATTTATCGAATCATTTGTTGCGTTAACAAAAAAACTGCAGGTGGGAGACCCTCAATTACCCACTACGGACGTTGGACCGCTAATTAATCGATCGCAGGCAGAACGCATGGAAGAATGGGTGAAAGAAGCTGTTTCAGATGGAGCAGAAATCATATACGGAGGAAAGCGCACAGGTTCTTTATATGATCCTACCATTCTAATAAATGCAGATAGTTTAAGTAAAGTAATGTGTGAAGAAATTTTTGGTCCAATTGTAAATATTCAAGTGTACAACGATTTAAATCAGCTTATCGAAATGGTAAATAATAGTAAATATGGGCTTCAAGCAGGTGTATTTACAAGTAATATACATACAGCAATCAGCCTGGCAAAACGTTTCAAAGTAGGAGGAGTTAATATCAACAATGCTTCTATTTCAAGAGCGGACTCTATGCCATATGGTGGGATAAAGCAGAGCGGCATCGGAAAAGAAGGTCCTCGTTTCGCAATGGAAGAAATGACGGAATTGAAAGTCATTACACTTAATACGAAGGGTATTTAGTATGGAGAAGGAAAGCGAAGTGTATTCAACCTGCGGACCCTTTTTTCAGGATAGACACCCATGCAAATAAAGATTCGCAACATGAGACATTCCTCAACATCCCCGAGGTGGGGGTCTTACTGCCCGTTAAGAGTGGGATAAAAAAGGATGGGTGTGCCTTGAACAAGTTGGCACATCCATCCTTTTTTGATTCTATCAGCTTTCAATTCTATTATGCTTGAAACGTTAACTTATACTCGCAATAATGTTGTCCTTGCCCATTCTATTAACAAATCGGTGGAATTGCTCTCGTTTTTTCCCACTTTCCTTGTATAAATGGATTATTTGCTCAACTGCTGAATATAATTCTTCCGGTGTTAGTTTTTCCATTACGAGACTGCCCACCGTTGCATCTTTGCCCTTTGCTTTTCCGCCAATATATAAATTGTACGTATCTTTTATTTTCATAATTCCTATATCGTTAACTAAAGGCTCCCCACATCCGATTGGACATCCCGTATAAGCCGGTTTTAGCGTAAAAGGAACAGGAATCCCTGCAATTCTTTTATTTAGCTCGATAGCAACAGGCATTCCCTCCTCCTCTGAACCTTTGCAAAAGTTGCATGTTCTTAAACTCTTGACGAAGTTTCCAACTTCATAACAGCTGAGTCCAGCATCTTCCAATTCAGCAATAATCTCTTCCTTTTTTCCTTCTTCGATTTCCAAATAAAGCTGTTGAAAAGTGGTCAACTCCAGCTCCTCTCCAGCTCCTATATATTTTGCCAGTAAAATTAGCTGCTTTGCATTCAGTTTTGCTCCAAAATGAATACCACCATTAACTGCTATTTTTATTCTTTTATTCAAGACAACCACTCCATTCTAGTTAAATATTTCTCATTACAAACGAAGTCCTTTTTACTATACCCCCCTATAGTATATTAGTTATCAATAATATACTATTTAAAGGTTGTTTTGTAAACCTATCTTCCTTTATTTTATTTATTATTTAAAATATTCTAAAAATAAATAACTCAAAAGTATTTAGAGGTGATAAATGTAGTCCTATAGTTTTTAACGAATATGCTCTTTTTTTCCGCCTCTTGGCACAAAAAAAGGGCAACTAATTAAGCCACCCTTCCCAGCAATACTGTCTTACCCTATATATTCTATCTAGCCATAAAATCACTTATCAATGCTAAAATCAATAATACACTCACTAAACCACTTGTAAAGAGGCCAAGTTTTTTGCTTTGTTTATTTATATCCTTTTTCATGGAGCGATAATACATCATTCCCCCTATTACAACAATCAGCAGCTCAAGCAGCATCGAAGCAACTGGCCATTGCCACAACCCAAATCCTATTTGTGGTAAACGCCCAAGATTGCCTGGGAGTATGCTTAAATCAGGACGGTGAACAATGACATCCAATATCCAGTGGCTGAAAACGACAGATCCGATAACAAATGCCTGTTTTTTCCCTAAAAATCGTGAAGCAATGAGCCCGACAATAAGGGAAATAATGATGGAACTAACGAATGAATGAGAATAATCGATGGAAAAAATGCCGGCACCATAGCCCCCATCTCCTACCGTTTCTATACTTTCTGAACCTGTCAACAATAATGGAACAAAAGCAATATCAAGCAGCTGCGATCCTGCCATTAGTGTCCATAATGGAATATCCGGGTTTTTCGCTTTAACTATGGCTGCGAGTCCAAAATGCCCTGCAAACATAACTAGTTCATCTCCTTTCTTCTTGCCTTGCTATCTAAAATCCCACAGACTATAGTAAAAAGAAGTGTAAAGACAATAAAATTCATTAATGTTGCCCTCCCGTTTTATTGGGACAAATTCGAGTTAAGGCCTAAGGTCACTCCCTAATTTATCCCTTCATTTTTTCTATTCCAGCTAAAAAAGTGTCAATCAATAGTCGGAAGCTTTTATCTATATCCAGTGGAATGCCAAATCCATTTTTCAGCTCGATGGAGGCAAATCCATGAAGAATGCTTCTGAATCCACGAATAGCATGAATGGATGCCCTCTCATCTAAATCATAATCTTGCAGCACATCAACAAGCAGAGCGATAATTTTATCGGATATTGCAACAAGTTCTGTTTGTTCTGGGTCTGGAGCCTGTAAAGTTAAATCATATAATCCAGGATGCTTCCTTGAAAAAGCGATATATGCCTTGCCTAAAGAATGAATAGATTCTTCTTTTTCCAATCCTTCTGCAGCCTGCTTTAATTCTGCGTATAAACTTTCCCCTCCAAGAAGTGTCAAACGATTAAACAATTCCGACAAGCCGTTGATATGATTATAAAGAGACGGTGATTTTATATTCAGGCGTTTTGCTAAATTTGCCATCGTCACCTCCTGCAGCCCTTGTTTATCTGCTATTTCTACAGCTGCTCTTATAATATCTTCTAGTACGATTCCTGCTCTTGGTGACATAATATACTTCTCCTTTACTTAGCTATTTATCTCACTCTTAACTGGGCAGTAAGACCCCCGCCTCAAGATTACGAGAAATCGAGGAAGCTAGGTGTTGAAACTCGCCCGTAAAGGTCCGATAAGTGCAACTAACTATCAGTGGGGGATGAGGAAAAACCCACTGATGGAAGTTTACTTTATTATTTTTTGCAATTGATCTTGCGGGTTTTCCAGCAAGTTCCCATGTCCTACAGCTAAAAGCGAAATGGGAAGCAGCAATATTTTTTTAGCGCTATTTGCTGCTGCTTCCTTATTCCACGTTGCCATGGCTGGGAAAGGAAATAAGAGTTTCCGCTGTCCAGAAATTGCTAAACCGCCTTGTGTTTGAAACGCATCTCCAGCGATTAAACTATTATCCCTAGTGTCTAAAAAAGCCATGCTGCCAGGAGTGTGGCCCGGCATTTTAATACAAGTCAACGATCCTATTCGATCTCCCTCTTTTAGCAAAACATCTGGCTTAGTCACTACATTTTTCGGAAGCCCTCCTCTTAATGGAAAAGGCTCTTCCTCTTTATCAATGGAGTGATCTCCATTTAAAATGCGGGCATCTCTTTCCGAAATATACACTTTTGCATCAGGAAGATGTTGTTTTAATACATCTAATGATCCAATATGGTCTCCATGGGCATGTGTTAGTAGTATTCTTGTTATTTTCTTTTTTAATTTCTCCGCAGTCTCCAGTATTTTCTTATGGCTTGGAGGCAATGCTGCATCGATTAATGTAAGCTCGTTTTCTTCCTCAATAATGTAGCAGTTCACTGGAAATACATGAGGCAAAAAAGTTAATTGATACAAAAAATTTCTTCTTACTAATCTCATTCTTTTCACCCTTTCTAATAAAACTAATGCTGTTAGTTTTATAATAACTAATACCATTAGTTTTAACAAGCACTTTTTTTACAGGATTTAAAAAAATGATGAAAATATAATAATTAGGGTAGTTAAATAACTTCCCCCAGAGTGTAGACAAAGTGTTAAAAGCACAGACAACTGACAAAATAAGATAAATTAGAAGCATATAGGGGAAAATCTGACTGAAATAACCGTACCGAACCAGTGCTTGCCTTCATCAGACCAAGCAGCATTAAAATAGTGGTCGTTTTGCCCGCACCATTCGCACCTAAAATAGCCACTGTTTCTCCTTTTTTTATGGTAAAAGAAATAGCATCTACTGCCTTATGATTGTGAAATAATTTGGAAACATTCTGTAATTGAATAATATTTTCCATGCTCAACACCTCCAACTTTGTACTTCCATTGTAAGACGGATGACAACACTTGATTAGTCGCAGATGTCACCAATCTAAAATGACAAATGTCATAAGGAAGTGAAATGCACCAGCTTTTTCTCGTTGCTCACCCGCTTTTTTCCGGCCGCTCACCACCCATTTTCTATACATCATGTTTAAAATGTTCTATACCGTCTATATAGTAAGTAGAAAATAAAAGGAGGTTTTTTGCTACATGAGTAAAATGGAACAATTAAAAGAAAAAGCAGTGGATGCAGCAAAAAAGGCGCAGCATAATGAAAAGGTCCAAGAAAAAGGAAAAGAAATGGCTGATAATTTAAAAGAAAAAATGAAAAAGAAATGGAATTTATAACATAAAAAGCAAGTCCCCAGTAAACGAATGACCTTTCGTCTGACTGGAGGCTTGCTTTTATCCCACTCTTAACGGGCAGTAAAACCCCCGCCTCAAGATGCTGAGAAATCGAGGAAGCTAGGTGTTGAAACTCGCCCGTAAAGATCCGAGGGAGGTACACAAACTAAGATCGCCACTTCCTTATGTCTCGTTTGTGTGATCCACTTCCTGTGGACCTCAAGCTTTCCATCAGTGAAGGATGAACCAAACCTCCACTGATGGAAGGTTCACTTTATATTTCCTTATACTTCAATTGGGACCTACCTCTTCTATTATAAAATAAACCAACCATCTCTACTTTCTCCAAAATCCACTTTAAATTTTCTTGTTTTTTACATTTATAAACAAAAATAATACTATAGATGGTGTTAAGTTTTTCGTTTTTATTAATGAATCTCTTTAAAATAATACGAAATTCATTAGGAAAACATCCAGATTTTACATTTTATTAATACGATTCCAACTCCCCATTAATATTCATCCATTAACCTATAACTAGTTAGGGAGCCAATTTTATCCTAGCTGATGATGTTCACTAATAAATAACAGATAGGAGAATGAGGATGAAAATTGTTGTAATGGGTGATTTGCATTTTCCGGCAATTGATGAGTCAGTAACAGGTTTATTGGATGCACGTGCTAATTTCTATCGAGTATTTATTGAACGTTTTTTAGAGGTGGATGCGGATATGCATGTATCAGTTGGAGATTTAACTAATTTTGGTCTTAAGCTGGAATTAGAGGGTGTTTATAAACTATTAAGAAAAAGAGACCGGAATTTTTTCCACGTTTTAGGAAATCACGATTTATATGGCCTAACAAGAAGAGAAGTTCTCGCTATTACGGATCAACCTCGCTATCATTCTATTACTACAGAAACTGCAGTATTTGCCTTTTTAGATACGGCGAAAGAAATGGATTTTGAAGATTGGGGAGGCTGGATCGACGAGGAACAATTAAATTGGTTTCAGGAAGTAGTATGGACATCCGGAACAAAACCATTAATCGTGTTTGCACATCATCCTGTATATAACACGACGAAAAACTCTGATATGGATAAAGGCTCCATTCATCCTAGCATCGATATGTGGAAAATTTTAGAACAAAAAGATGGGATTGGCATATATGTAAATGGTCATACCCATGTTGATTCCATCGTACAGCAAAAAAATTGGACTTTTGTCCAAACCTCAGCATGCCTGGACCAACATGCATTCCGAATAATCGAGGTGGAAGCAGATGAAATTAACATTTCTTCCATTGATATTACGGATAAAGACGTTGTAGATAATGCGGCAACTATTTACAACAATATCAAACATTTTAACCATTCACCAGATGCTCGAGGAATGGAAACAGATCGTCACTGCCGCATCTCCATGCCGCAAGTTAAACATTTACTGTAAAAGGATTTGGCTTCATCTTAAGAAAGTTACATAATATCCTTTATTTAGTAGAATACAAGAATAAAAACACCCACTATATGAAAAAATTGGCGGGATTCCCCTTCCATTCACTTCATATAGTGGGTGTTTTATTTTATTTCTACAACAAATGTATAGGAAGAGTCACCGTTCGGCCATTCAGCGAATAATTCAATGACATATTTTCCTTCCTCTGAAGGTAAGCTTAACTGCTGTTTTTTCACAGCTAATTCTTTCCCTCTTTGTTCTCCCTCCCATAAATAGGCGTGTAATTGCGGATGGGATCCGTCACTAAACACTACATCTGCTGCTGAATTTGGTTTTACTAAATTTACGTTCAAATCTTCGGCTATTTGTAATGGTGCAGCAGCATCCGCGATAACGGCATGATTTGAAAATAACCCCTTCTTTTCCCAGCTATAGCCTCCTTTTGTTGTTGCCATCTTTTCATCCTTTATTTTTACAATAGCTGCTGGCGGTTCGTCACTCGATTGAACCGTACAGCCAGTTACAATAAGTAAAAAGAACATGTAAATACCGATTAAATATCTCTTATGGTTCACGCCTGATTCCCCCTTTTTCCTTGTTAGACGTGAACCATTGATAAATGTTACATCTCAGGAACCTAAACAGATTCACTCACTAAATAAAATAAACAAACTACATGGAATGTGGCAAGCGAGCGGAAACAGCAACTGCTTTCCTTCTTCTAAAAACAAACAGAACGATGATTAACGAACTAATCGTTATAAAAAGGGACCATCGGAAATACGGCGGTTCATACACCAGTTCGATTTCATTTATCCCTTTCTGCAGCTTCATTCCAGTAAATGCATAATTAGCTTGCAGAACTTCTTGCTTTTTTCCATTAATTGAAGCATTCCACCCCTTCTCAAAAGGAACAGGTAGAATCATATATTCTTGATTTGTTTGGTTGTTATAGGAAATAGTTATTTTATTCCCTGAAAAAGCAATAGGCACATTTGGTTTCTTATCCGTTTCCTGTTTTATTGATTCTAATACATGATAATCTTCTTCATAAAGTGCAAAATCAGTCAATTTATAGGTTCCTTTAGGAACTCGGATAGAAATCCGGTTCGCTTTTGGCACTCGGATGTTAACCTTGTTGACGTTCGTTTTATAAATCGAATGATTTGATTTCCTTGTAGTCACATAGTCATTTACTTTTAAACTATATTCATCATCTTTTTTGTCTTTTAAACTTTTTAAGTAAAAAGATAGATAATAGTCCTTAACAGCGGAGTTAGGATCATCCAATCTTAAATCCACTCCACCTTCATCAGCTGTTACAGCCAAAATATTTCCATGATAAGAAGCACCTGCATCCTTTATTGTTGCTTCGCCAATCCTATTCTCGGTTTCAGGAATATTCTCTTCTCCTCCAGCTCCTTCTTTTAAAACAATCCCTTCAAGCATAGCTCTTTCTTTGGCAACAGGAGAGGCATTGGCAAGTTCATTCTCAAGATAAACAGTGTCCGTTGTCCGAAAAAACGGCAGACTATTTGTATTTTTATAAGCAACATACTTTCCACTCGTCAGCACCTTTTCAAATCCATAAGGAATGCTTTTATATCCTTTTTCCGCTATATAATAAGTGCCATTTAATAAACTGTATAAATTAGCTCTGTCGCCGAGTGTTCCGTACCGGCTGACACTCTCCCGCCCCATATCTATCTCCAAGTCAAATAAATAGAAAAACAGCAGTTGTTTATTTAGGATGCTCGAATATATACTGAATCCTTTAAAGTTTTGGACAATAGGCGTATTATTGCGCATATCAATCATCCAATCAATTCGTGCAAAAGGGTCTTTTTCCTGTGATTGTATCTTTTTTACTAATTCCAATTGATCTTTTCCATTATATGCATCACTTTGCATAAAATTTTTTGAAGCTTCTTTCATCAATCCTTTATCAGAAAGTTTTTCTTTTTGATACTGGTTTGCTATGTATACACACGAAATGAACAATGCAATCGTTAAGCCAGCAAATATCTTTTTATTTTTTTTCCAACTATAGCAAACAAAAAGAAAGGCAACACCTAATGTGGGATAAACTTCATAAGATTCCAGCACAGAAGCAACAGAAGCTCCTGCATCGTTTAGAAATATAACTATATATAATGCAACTGCTCCTCCAATGGAAAGAGCCACTTCCCAGCTTTTCACTTTATGCATATTTTGCAATCCGGCTGCCGCAACTCCTCCCGCTGTTAAGGATAAAAAATATTCCCAGCGGTACTGTGGTGCCGAAAATCCATTAAAAGCACTTGCTACCAAGGGACTAAAATGCATAAAAAACAACAAAATCGTCATGCACGCAAATAAGCGAAATAAACGGTCTTTATAAAAAGAAAACAGGAAAAGACAGAGAACAGCAAAGATCGGCAAACTCACTATCTTTCCACTCCATAATGGATTATCCGTAAACGCATAAATACGAATATCTCCTTCGTATGGAGGACGATAATTATGTAAATACCCGCTCACAGCAGGAATAAAAGAGACGGAACTTATGCCAAATGCAGCCACCCCGCTACATGCATATATTTTTACTTGCTGCATTTTTCCTGTTTCCTTTTCCTTTAATGGAAACAGCCATCGAAAAATGATATACAAACCTGCCAGCAGCAAATTGATATACGAAAAATAAAAATTATTTACTAAATTAACAGCAATAGCGACTATAAACCAGCCTGCTTTTTTCTCCCTGATTATTTTTTCAATCCCAACAAGCAGCAACGGGAGCCACAGCATTGCATCTGCAAAAAAATCCCAATACGCAGCATGACGAAAATAAATCACACTCGTTCCATATAAAGAAGCACCAATAAATGCTGGAGTTGCACGGAATTTTATGTATCGGAAAAATATTGCGGTAAAGCTAATGATAAAAGTCATCCGGATTATACTGACAACAAGAATGATATTGGCCCAGTAAAAAAGATCCGGTTTATCGATAAGATGAATACTTTCTAAGAAAAAGGTGATTGCCGCTGTAATAAGAAAAACAATAGCGGTAGAAAAATAATAGCCGAGTTGAGAATAAATTCCTCCTCCCAAACCAAATTCATTCGAATAAAAAAAATTTCCTTCTGTATATTCCTTATAAAGCAGCTGCTTAAAAGGAATCATTTGCGAAAGGCCATCACCGACGCCTGCCATATATCTCCCATTAAACCATTCAGACAAAAAGAATAAGTGACTTAAAAAAGCCACTAAAAAACTACTTATTAAAAGAACAACTAAAAATTTCTTCTTCCCCTTGGCAGCCTCTTTCTCCTGATTCAGCAATTCCTTATGCGATGTTTGTTTATCAACTCGTATCATGATGGTTTCATAACTCTCCTTGTCATCATAAAAGTAATAGGAACAGTAAAAAACACGACCGCAATGGGAGCAAAGCTGCTGTTAAGATGAAAAATTCCAACAAAAAGAAATAACAGCATTGCAGTCAATAAAGTATTAGCGAGCTGCGTCAGCGGGAACTGCAAAAACTTTACGAGAGTTGGCTTTATTTTATAAGTAAAATAAGCATTCAAAAAAAATGATCCAACCATGCTGACAAGAAACCCGATTATATGGGATAAAAAATAGTTCAAATGCAGCAAGTGAAGGCACCCTAGATAAATTGCATAATAAGTAAATGTATTAATGCCTCCAACTACTGCAAATCTAGTAAACTCATGATTGATGTATGGCATTATTCTCCCTCTTATCCATATTTGTCTGCTTAATTAAATAATGAGGACGTTTTTTTGTTTCATAATAGATGCGTCCAATATATTCTCCAATAATCCCCATGCACACGAGCTGAATACCGCCTAAAAATAGAACGGCTGATATGGTAGTGAAATAACCTGGAACGGCAATGCCGTTTTGCAGAATTTGAAAAAAAGTAATGCCAATATACAGAAGGGATAACAGGAGGATAAATGTTCCCATATAAAAACATAATCTCAGTGGCTTATTATTGAATGAAATAATGCCATCAATGCCGTAATTCAATAGTTTGGAAAAGGACCATTTTGTTTCCCCGTGCTCTCTAGCTACATTTTCATAACAAATCGTTTTCTGCTCTAAACCAATCCAAGAATACAGACCTTTTGAAAACCGATTTCCTTCACTTAGAGTCAATAATGCTTGAACCGCTCTTCTGCTCAGCAGCCTGAAATCCCCTTCTCCATCGGATAAACGAACATCAACCGCCTTATTCACCAAGCGATAATAACTAGAAGAGAGGAGCGAGCGAATTCGGGAATCTCCTTTTCGATTTCGTTTTGCTATCACCTGATCGTAGCCTTCTTCAAAGCCTCGAATTAGTGGATCTATCAAAGAAGGAGGGTGCTGCAAGTCAGCATCCATCATAATGACAGCTTCTCCCTTTGCATGCTGAAGTCCCGCTAAAACAGCGGCTTCTTTTCCAAAATTTCTTGTAAAAGAAAGGTACTTCACTTCCGGGAAATCAAAAGCAAGCTGTTGAATCGTTTCAATCGTTCCATCTGTGCTTCCATCATCAATAAATAAAATTTCAAAGTGATACGCAAGCAGCTTCATTTCCGTATATATAGCATCAATCACCCCAGCAATATTCGCTTCTTCATTAAAGGCAGGGATAATAAAAGAAATGGTTAAATGATTCATTATTTTCACACCCACTTATTGTTTTTTATCATCATATAGAAGGAGAGGAAAGCTGCTCGGTTTTATCCATCATCAGCAATTCTGGATGATTGGTGGTAATCATAATATCTTTGCTTATATTCTTTATTCTCAAAATGGCTTTGCTGTCATTCACCGTCCATGCTCCAATTTGAATCGGATGATGCTTCAACGAATCCACTAATTCTTTTGTAATAAAATGGTGATGAATGGATAAATGATTAGCACCAATATGGTCCATCTGCTCCACTATTTTTGTAGGACAGCCAAAAAACAGCAAACCCACTTCCATTTTATGATCGAGTTCCTTTATTTTCCGAAGCGATTCATGATCAAATGAAATGATGGTCACTTGATCCTGCATATCAATGGAATGAATCATTCTTACTACCTTTTCTTCTAACCCATTATAAAGATTTCCAAGCTGCTTTAATTCAATAAGAAGATGTTTTCTTCCCTTCGCTAAATACAGCACTTCTTCTAATAAGGGAATCCCCTCCCTTTCAAATGGCTGACTAAACCATTTCCCTGCATCCAATGCTTGCAGCTCTTCTACCGTATGATCGATTACTGCACCATTTCCATTTGTTGTTCGTTCCAAAGAATGATCATGAATGACTACAGGAACACCATCTTTTGAAAGGTGAACATCCAATTCAATTGCATCTATTTGAGGTTCCAAAAGAGCCAGCTTAAACGCTATAAGGGTATTTTCAGGAGCTCTTCCTGACCATCCACGGTGTGCTACACATTTATTCATCTTCTCATCCTCATTTCTTTTCTTTTATTTTAGATATCCTACCATGAAAAAAGGGTTCCGCAGCAGGCATATACTTCGCTTTCCATGGGGCGGGCGTCGAGCCTCCTCGAAGCTTCGCTCCTGCGGGGTCTCGTCTGTCCCGCTAATCCCATAGGAGTCTTCGTATATGCCTGCTGCTCCGTGCTAAAAAATAGGGAAGGGAGACTGCTTTTTTTCATACGACATGGTGTGAATTTCTATTAGCATGGAAGTCTTCCCTGAAAAGTATGGTGTTCTTGCGAGTAGTCCTCAGCTGGCATACACTTCGCTTTCCATGGGGCAGGCGTCGATGATCAAGGCGCTTCCGCTTTTCTTTGTCTAGCTCCAGCGCCTATCGACTATCATACTTTAGGTCTTCTCCCTACGATAAGTCAACATCGATTCGCTTCCGCTTTTCTTACTTAACTCCTGTATACACAAATGCTCTGATAATTTGGCGTTGTGCGAAGAAAAATACGATTAATATGGGAAGGACTAATATCATATTTCCAGCCATTAGGATATTCCATGCAACTCCGCCTTCTACTTCTCGGAGCTTGGAGATACCTAGGGGGAGTGTGCGGGAAGCATCGCTTGTTGTCATAACAAGCGGCCAAAAATAGTCATTCCAATGTGTGATAAAACTAAAAAGGGCAAATGTAATCAGTACTGGTTTTGCAATTGGAACCATAATTTTCACAATAATTTTCCATTCGCTTGCCTCATCTAATCGTGCCGCCTCCAATAATTCTTCTGGTACCTGATTAAAAGATTGACGCAATAAGAAGATTCCAAAGGCACTAGAAGCAAAAGGAAGAATAAGCGCCCATAGTGAATCAAGCAGCCCCCATGCACTCATTTGCAAATAAACAGGAAGAAAAATAAGCTGTGCCGGAATCATTAAGGTAATCATGGTAATGGCAAAAAAGAAATTCTTTCCTTTAAATTGATACCGTGCAAAGGCATAGGCTGCAGGAATAATTGTTAAAAATTGCAGGATTAGAATGCTAATCGCTACGAAAATGCTATTAATAAAATAGTTTAAAAACGGACCAGAACTCCATGCTGTTTCAAAGTTTTCCCAATGAATCGTTTTTGGCAGCCATTCTGGCGGAAATGTCATGGTCTCTCCCAATGTTTTAAAAGCGGTTGACAGCATCCAAACAAAGGGGAGTGCAAAAATACATACTACGATAAGAAGACCTATTCCGTTCATTATTCTAATAGGCAATGATATTTTCATTTCTTTCCTTCCTTTCTTAGCGGTAATGCACCCGGCTTGCAAGCACTTTAAAGTACAGAACGGTTAGTAGACTTATAATGATTAATAATAGGACACCTGCTGCTGAGGCAAAGCCTATCTTAAAAAAGCGAAAACCATATTCATAAATGAAATAAACAAATGTATTCGTAGAGTTAATCGGGCCGCCCTGCGTCATGATCGAAATCGTTTCAAATACTTGAAAAGAGTTGATAATGCTTATAATAGTTAAAAAAAATAACGTAGGCGACAGCATCGGCAATGTCAGTTTGATGAATGTGCGTAATTTACTCGCTTCATCCAATGCAGCAGCTTCATACATATCTTGCGGAATACTTTGAAGTCCTGCGATAAAAATAAGGGTATTAAAACCAATTCCTTTCCATACAGCAACAATAACAAGAGATAACAGCGATGTACTCGGATCTGTAAGCCATGGAACATTGGATATCCCAAGTAAATTCAAAAACCAATTTAACAAACCATAATCTGTATCCATCAGCCACATCCAAAGCATGGAAATGGACACGAGTGAAATAATATGAGGACTAAATATGGCACCTTGGACAAATCCATATACTGCTCCTTGTTTATTGAGCCAGACTGCTAAACAAAGAGAAATAACAATCGTAAGGGATACTGTTAAAACCGTGTAGGTAAACGTATTTTGCATAACTTCCATAAATTTCGGCTCCGACATTAACCCACTGAAATTTTCAAGTCCAACAAAGTTTTTCACTGGACTGACAAAATTCCAATCGTGCACGCTTAAATAAATCATATAGCCGATCGGATATAGAAAAAACAAACCAAATACTAGCATGGCCGGAAGGATCATGGCATAAGGACGAAATCGGCTCCATTCCATCTTAAACTCCTCCAATAACTGCAGGACTTGCTTTTTTTATGGAAGCATGGCGGATTCTAACCCCTTCCCTATCAAAAAAATACAGCTTTTCATAAGGAATGGAAACGATCGCTTTTTTCCCTTTTTCAACTGGTGTCTGAAAGCTTTTAATATTCATTTTCCCTGCAAAGTTTTTTACTGTATAGATCGTTTCTGCCCCTAACGTTTCCATTGTTAAAATCTCGCTGGGAAGCGTTAATTTATTGATTTCTTCTACTTTTTCCGAAAAATGCAAAATGGCATGTTCAGGTCTAAAGCCAACAAACGAAACATCTTTTTCTACTTGAGGTATACGCTGCATCACTTTTTCATATTCGAATATATTCATTGCAGGAGTCCCAATAAATTCAGCAGTAAAAATATTATTCGGATCATGATACACCTTCATTGGAATATCCATTTGCTGGATCTTTCCTTTATTTAAAATAATAATTTCATCACCCATCGACATTGCTTCCACTTGATCATGGGTAACGTATACAAAAGTCGTGCCTAATTTCTCATGCAGTTGGATTAGTTCCGTGCGCATTTGACCACGTAGCTTGGCATCTAGGTTGGATAAAGGTTCATCTAAAATAAAAACTTTGGGCTTCTTCACCATTGCTCGGGCTAATGCGACACGCTGCCGCTGCCCTCCCGACAACTGCTGCGGTTTTTTATCCAGGTATTCTGTCAATCCAACAATCTCGGAGATCTCTTCGATCAGCTGCTCCCGTTCTGTTTTAGGAATTTTTTTATTAATAAGACCAAACTCAATATTGCCTCTAACTGTCATGGTTGGATATAATGCGTAGTTTTGAAATACCATCGCAATATTCCGTTTTCCAGGAGGTGTATCATTGACACACTCGTTTCCAATCCATATCTCCCCGCCGGATTGCTGTTCAAGCCCTGCAATCATTCGAAGTGTTGTTGATTTCCCACAGCCTGATGGTCCGACAAGCACAGTAAATGACCCATCGCGAATTGTTACATTCAGGTCATCTACTACCACATCTTCTTTATATTTTTTTGAAACATTTATCAGCTTGATTTCTGCCATTTGTATCATCTCCTTTAAAGCATCCACTTCTCTTAACATACTTAGAAGCAGATGCTTTTTGTCCAAAGATAAGAAAGTATAAGTTTTCTGAAGTCTGACAGGTGTCTAGCGCAAGCGCCCTATCGACTTCAACGCTTCCCTCACCTCGCTTGCGTAGTCAACATCGAATCACTACGTTCTTCGTGTTTCCTATATCTCTTCAAGGAACACAAAACTAAAACCGCCACGTCCTTATGTCTTCGTTTGTGTAATCCACATCCTGTGGACCTCAGCTTATTCTGTCGATGAGCAAGGGCGCTTGCGCTTTTCTTACCTTCTCTATTTATCTATCAAACTATTTAAGCAATGAATTGGCCTTTTCTGCTGCATCATCCAATGCCTTTTTCGGTTCTAAATCAGCTTGTAAAATGGTTCTTGCCAGTTCATCCTTCACAATATTCACAACCTCTGGATAGGCTTCTTCCATTGGTCTAGCATGTCCGTACTGCAATTGATCAACAGCCACTTTAAATTGCGGCTTCTCTTTATACAAGTTCTGCATCTCATCTGAATTGCCAGCTGAAATACGGCTTGGAAGATAGCCTGTGTACTTGCTTGCATAAATCGTTTGTTCTTTCGCTGTCATCCATTTAATAAATTCCCAGGCAGCTTCTTGTTTTTCTTTATCCAGCCCTGCAGTCATTACAAGATTTGCTCCTCCTGTTGGAACTCCATAAGAATCATTTGCCGGCATAAACGCTGTATTCAAATCAAATTTTTGCTCCTGTGCAATGGACAACATGTAAGATAGGTCAGCTGTAGAAGAAAACACCATCGCAGCACGCCCATTTGCAAAATCCTGTTTAGATATAACGCCAGCTTCATCTCCTCCAGGCACTTTAATGATTCCTTCTTTCGCGAGTTTTTTCCAAAAAGAAAGAGCTTTAACTCCTGCTTCGCTATTAAATTCAGCTTTTTTTCCATCTTCCGAAATCATTTTCCCGCCGCTTTGCGCTACAAACGCTTCAAAAAACCAAATATCTGCCGGCATACTGATGCCAACGCGCTTTCCTTTTACAGTAAGCTTTCGAGCATATTCTTCAAACTCTTTCCAGTTTTTTGGCCCCGATGGATCTAAGCCTGCTTCCTTCAACATCGTTGTGTTTAAATAAAGGATTGGTGTACTTCGCAAGTATGGAAGACCATACAACTTTCCATCTACATAAGAGTTCCCCATAAGTCCTGGATTAAAGTCATCCAACTGAATATCATCCTTCTCTACAAACGGCGTCAAATTTTCAGTCATTCCTGATTTGGCGAATACACCAATGGATGATATTTCATTCATGGTAACTTCAGGAGCATTTTTGGCAGCAAATGCAGCCTGTGTTTTCGCTTGAAGATCATCATACGTTCCTTGAAATTCGGCAGTTACGTGAATTTTATCTTGTGATTCATTAAACATCTTTGCAAGGTTTTGATTGTTCTCTCCGATTTTATCTCCCCACGCATACCAGTATGTAAGTTCAATTTTCTTTCCACTTTTTTCATCCGAATTTGCTTGCGCTTCTCCTGATGTTTTGTTCGATTGACAAGCTGTTAAAATAGAAACGGACAATAATGTAAGAAAGATTGCTTTTAATTTTTTCACTTTTTAATTCCTCCATTTTTTAGCTTGAAAATTCCTTTTGGCAAAAACTTTTTGTTTTAATTTACAAAAAAACTTGCAGCATCTTGCCCCCTTTTATTAAGAGAATTCCATACCCTTTTCATAACTAATGCTAAAGTTGAATTATTAACTCCATGTTGTCTTAGCGTAAATAAACGTCAAGATTTGGAAAATGCTTCTTTACTTTTAAAACTGATATTATTCAGGACAAGAACAAAAGCGCAAGCGCCTTGATCATCGCCGTACAAACTGGCCGATTAACTACGCCACGTCCTGTGGCAACATCGGCACTTGTACTTCCTTATACTTCGGAAAGGCTTCGACTGAGATAAGACGAACCTTCTATCAGGGCGATTTCCCCCTGATGGTTAGTTGAGTCTATCAGGTTTTTACGGGCAGTTTTTTCACCTACTTCACAATTCTTAGGCGATACCTTACTGCCCGTTATAACGTGATAAAGGAAACACGATGAGCGATAGCGAATCGATGTTGACTTATCGTAGGGAGATGACCTGAAGTTTGATAGGCGATAGGCGCTGGAGCTGGACGCGGACCAAACTGCTAAGTTATCCACAACTCTATCTCGTTTATAATTTCCTAGACGATAAAAAAAGCTTAAGGAGAGTCCTTAAGCTCTAACAATATTATTAATTTTCATTTATTTCCATAAGCACTTCCAAACCATATGATGTGATCCAAATAGCAGAATGAGGAGTTGAATTTTTATAGGATGGCAATGGATGGTCACTCTGCAACAATGGATGGTCACGCTTGATGAGTCCATTTAGAATAAAAGCAACATGAAGATCGCTTAATCCATCCTTTATTCGCTGGCTGCTGATATAGTTAAATAACTCGGCAAAAGTGCATTGCTTCACTTTTAAAAAAGCTAGGATCAATAGATCGACTTCGTTTAATCTATCGTTACGTGAAGAGAAATAACTTGTATGTGCCACCATCGCTTGTTTTAAAAAAGGCAGCTTGTCCTGTGACGAATCAATCCAATTCTCCAAATCATTTAGATTAGAAGAAGTGTATGCTTTCCATGCCGATTTAGCCTCATTAATTTGTTCCAGTGAAATAGATTGTTTGCTATTTTCATAAAGTTGTTCCAACTGAGACGAAGATAATTGTCCCAACCCGAAAAATGGTTCTATGCCAGGATACTTGTTAATGCTTACCATGCTCATTTTTTGAAATCCAAGCACAGATAATTCTTCCAATAAATAGAGCAGCATCGTTTGATCATATCGATCATGTTCGAACCATAATGTAATTTCTTCAGTTCTTGGCAGATCAAACAGAAATTGATTTTGTGCAGTACAATTATCCATAAACAGAGAATATGGAATTTCCATCTTTTCCTCGAAAAAGCGGGCACGACGCTTTATCCATTCTTCCTTAGAATCATCTCTGCTTAAAGGCCCAACATCGTACATTTCCCTCCAAACGAGCACTTCCCCAACAAGATTTTTAATTTTTTCTCCAACAATATCCCCATTTACGATATGAATCATTGGGAAATACCCTCCCCTTTTATCAAATTTCTTATTTTATATATTAGCTGTTTCAATAAAGCGAACCTTTCCATCAGTGGGGGTTTTCTTCATCCTCCACTGATGGCTAGTTGAACTTATCGGACCTTTACGGGCAAGTTTCACCACCTAGCTTCCTTGATTTCTCGGCATCTTGAGGTCAAATCATGATAATAACTTTTAAAACCTAATCAATCCATTTTCCAATGATTACACAGACTGTTTTAAACGAGGCATCCACCTAAATCCACTAAAAAAACTGCCCATTTTAAATTTTTTCGAATTTTTTTATAATAGCGGTTCCATTGCTATTATATAGATAGTTCTGTATGTTATATTTTCTTACCATCAACTCCTTTCTGAGCCTTCATTCCTTGAACAGTTTGTAAATTAATGTTACGGTTATATAGGAGATTCACATTTTCCGAATAATTTCAAGGTGAATTTTATTTATTTTTATTTTTCTTTGTCATCTATTCTGACATAACTATTTTATTCTGAAGGGAGAAATGAAACGGATATGATTAAAGCAATTATTTTTGATTTCGATGGTACGATTATTGATACAGAAACAGCTTGGTATATCGCTTTTAGAGATGCCTATAAGGAACACGGTGTTGATTTAACACTGGAAAAATACTCAGAATGCCTCGGCACTAGCCTTAACTCCTTTAATCCTTACACTTATTTAAGCACACATCACAATATTCCGATTGATCTGGATGAGTTCAGAACAAGAATCCAAAACGCACACACTGAAATGATGGAGAAAGAAGCTATTAGGCCTGGTATTCTAGATTATTTACAAGCAGCAAAAGAGGCAGGGCTGAAAATTGGCTTGGCGACTAGTTCTGAAAAGGCATGGATTGATAAATTCGTAGACCTACTTGGCATTAGAGACTATTTTGAATGCTTCTGCACAGCGGATAGTGTAAAAAATGTAAAACCAGATCCTGAGCTCTATCATCAAGCATTAGAATGTTTAGGAGTAAAGGCAAGCGAAGCAATCGCAATCGAAGACTCACCAAACGGATCTCGTGCTGCAGTTGCAGCGGGCATTCATACGATCGTTGTAAAAAATACCATTACCAATCAATTGCCATTCGGTACAGGGCATTACACTTATGATTCTTTAGAAAACTATAAATTAAATGATTTAATTGAAAATTTAACACAAAAAATTGGATAACGTTCGTTTATCCCACTCTTAACAGGCAAGACCCTTACCTCAAGATACCGAGAAGTCGAGGAAGCTAGGTAGGGGATAACTGCCCGTTAAGGTCCGATAAGTGCAACTAACTATCAGTCGGGGATGAGGAAAAACCCCCACTGATAGAAGTTTACTTTATTTCAGGTAGATTTTTAGTCGTCCTGCCATCTAAATTACGTTGGTGCGGCGGCTGCATACCTCCTGAAATATCTGAATTTTCAAAGAACAAACCAAAAGGAGAGAACGTATGTGAATAGGTTAACGAAAGAAAAGAATGATTCAATCAACAGGGTGCGCAGACCACTTGCAGTTCATTTTGGAGCTGGAAATATTGGCAGAGGTTTTATCGGATTGCTTTTAACAAAATCTGGTTATGATGTTTGCTTTGCTACACGCAATAAAAAGAAAATATCCCTTCTCAAACAAAGAAACAACTACTCCGTCCACATCGCCAATCAATCGAACGAGAAAATCCTTGTTCAAAACGTTACAGCTATATCTTCTCAAAATAAAGAATCCGTCTTGAAACAGATTGCAGAAGCTGATTTGATCACTACTGCAATTGGTGTATCAAATTTGCCAAATATCGCTAAGAAGATTGCATTAGGAATCGAGCATAGGCTGAAAACCAACAATACTAACCCTCTTCATATCATCGCCTGCGAAAATGCGATAGGTGGAAGCTCCCAACTAAAAGAATTCGTTTATGAGCATCTGCCAGCAGAATGGCATGAACCAGCTGACCGCTTTATCGCCTTTCCGAATGCAGCAGTAGATAGAATTGTTCCTGCACAACACCATGAAGATCCTTTAGAAGTGACCGTTGAGCCCTATTTCGAATGGGTGATTGACCGTTCTGCGATGCTTGGAGGACTGCCAGAAATCAAAGATGTCAAATTGGTAGATTCCCTTGAAGCCTTTATTGAACGCAAGCTATTTACTGTCAATACTGGTCATTGCTGCGCCGCTTATTATGGCTACCTGGAAGGATACACTACAATCCAAGAGGTAATGGCTGACCCTAAATTAAAAAGTCAAATTGAACAAGTGATGCACGAAACGGGAAATATGTTAACAGAGAAATATGAGCTGGATGAATCAAAACACGACGAATACATCCAAAAAATCCTTAATCGTTTCATTAATCCGAAATTAATTGATAAAGTTGTCCGTGTTGGACGATCCCCGCTCCGCAAGCTTTCGATCGGCGACCGCCTCGTCCGCCCAGCCCTTCTAACCTATGATTTAGGCATGGACGTATCCAATCTTACAAAGGCAATGGCTGCCGGACTGTTGTTTGATTATGATAAAGATCCAGAAGCTGTCAAACTAAAAAAAGCAATACGAAAAAACGGCATTCATCACGTTATTACCAAATATTTAGGAATTCCAAGCTCACATCCCATCCATCAAAAAGTCGTCGATCAATATAAAAACTTTAAAGAAAAATATCAGCTAGTACAAGAAGCTTGATTAGAACTGCTCCCTATTGATTTTTACACTTTATCAATGCGGGAGCAATTTTTTTTTTGGAAAATTTCAGAAACTATTTCTTATTTCTTCCCTCTCCTCGTTACTCCTATATTCATCTTCCAATTGATCTTCGATTCTTTCGGACACTAAACAATTAAATGTACTTTTTTCTGAATTTTCATTGAAATTTTCCTCCCATTGCCTTTATAGTAAAACTAGACTTAATTAATGCAAACGTTTGTCCTAGACAACTAAACTAATATATTCGGAGGAAATAGATGATAAAAGAAGCGATTTACCATAGACCAAAAGATAATTTTGCATATGCATTCAACAATCAACTGCTGCATATTCGCTTGCGAACAAAAAAAAGCGATTTAATAAAAGTTGATTTAATATACGGGGATCCATATGATTGGACAGATAATCTTTGGAATAACAAAAAGAAGCCGATGAAACTAGAAGGATCTGATGAATTATTTGATTATTGGTTTGCAGAAGTGACACCTGAATTCCGCCGTTTACGATACGGATTTGAAGTTTATTCAGATACAGAATCTGCCGTATACGGGGAAAGAGGATTCCTCGATAAAGATCCTCGAGATGGCAGTTTTTATTTTTGTTTTCCATTTTTAAATGCTGCAGATATTTTCCAGGCGCCTGAATGGGTTAAAGATACAGTTTGGTATCAGATTTTTCCTGAACGTTTTTGCAATGGCAATCCTGATTTAAATCCGGAAAACACTCTTCCTTGGGGAAGCGAAAAGCCAAAGCCTGATTCTTTTTTTGGCGGTGATTTGCAAGGGGTTATGAACAAGCTGGATTATTTAGTTGAGCTGGGAATTACCGGCATTTACTTTACCCCTATCTTTAAAGCAACTACCAATCATAAGTATGACACCATCGACTATATGGAAATTGACCCGCAGTTCGGTGACAAAGATACACTAAAACAATTAGTGAAAACCTGTCATGAAAAAGGAATTCGTGTGATGCTGGATGCTGTTTTCAACCACAGCGGATATCAGTTCCCTCCATTTCAGGATGTGATCGAAAATCAAGAAAAATCTGTCTATAAAGATTGGTTTCATCTAAAAGAATTCCCTGTTCAAGCCTTTCCTGAACCAAATTATGACACATTTGCCTTTACCCATATGATGCCGAAATTAAATACCGAAAATGACGAAGTGAAAAAGTACCTTCTCACTGTGGCAAAATACTGGATAGAGGAATTTGATATCGATGGCTGGCGCCTTGATGTAGCAAATGAAGTGGATCATGCCTTTTGGAGATCCTTTCGAAATGCTGTCAAAGAAATTAAAAAGGATGCCTATATTCTCGGGGAAGTGTGGCATGACTCCATGCCGTGGCTTCATGGAGATCAATTTGATGCAGTCATGAACTATCCATTTACAGACGCTGTTTTAAACTTTTTAGCAAAAGACAAAATAAATGCGGAACAATTTGCCCAGCAAATTACAAAAGTTGTTGCCTCTTATCCGGCAAACGTAAATCATGTTGCATTCAATTTATTAGGAAGCCATGATACACAAAGAATTTTAACTACCTGCCAGGAAAATATGGACAAGCTGAAATTGCTCTTTTTATTCCAGTTTACCTTTATAGGAACACCTTGTATTTACTATGGAGATGAAATTGGATTAACCGGCGAAAATGATCCAGGCTGCCGAGAATGCATGAAATGGGAAAGAAGTGAACAAAACGAAAAGCTTCTTTCCTATGTAAAAAAATTAATTTCACTAAGAAATAATCATGCCCTTTTACGAAATAAGGGTGAGTTCAGAATACTAGAAGCATCTAAAGAGTCAAACCATCTTGTGTACAGCAAACAAACTGCGGATGAAACCATTATTATTGCTATTAACAACGCAGCGAATGATTTAGCAATCACGATACCAATTGATTTCACCCATAAAAAACCAGTGAATCTATGGAACGGTGAACCGTTGGAGGAATCTTCAAATCTGGAGCTGGCTCCTTATGGATTTACTATTATTCATTTGGAAAATAACCGAGTGACAGCAAAAAACGACTAAACAAAACATCATAGAAAAATCAAAACCTGCTCCCTTTTCACAGCTGAGCAGGTTTATTTTTCCGATATAATCCTGAATAATCATCATTTAAAAATATAAATAAGTGTTTTTACGTGATAGGAGAACATGTTTCCTTGTATTTTTTTCGATATTCCAACGGAGTTAAACCGGTCATTTTTTTAAAAAGTCTGCTGAAATATTTCACTCCATTGAATCCTAAAGTTTCAGCAACATCATATATCCGGTCATCCTCCTCAGCCAAGAGCCGTTTCGCTTCCCGGATTCGCAGCTCAATTAAATAATCGATAAAGTTATAACCTGTTTGTTGTTTAAAAAGGATACTAAAATAGTTTTTACTAATATGTATGGAATCCGCCACCATCTGAAGCGTTAAATTCTCCCTATAATAGGCGTCGATATACTCCAGCGCTTTTGTAATCAACTGCCCGCCGTTGCCGTTGTCAGGAATTCTTGGGGTAAAAGATGGCTCCATCTCCTCCAATACACATTTAAAAAGTGATGCTATTTGATCCAGCGTCTCTGCCTGTTCAAGCAAATCAAACTGATCCGTGAGCAGGGATCCTGTATCTGCCTGAAGCTCCTTAATATGGAGAAGAAGATCGTAAGCCGCTTTCTTTATTTGCTCAGGATTCAAGCATAAGCCTTTCCATTGATCAATTGCATATTCAACCGCAGAGGAAACTGGATCCCCATTGCGGATAATTTCGAAAAAGGGGGACCAATCAAGCGCTTCTATTTCCATTTTTGAAACGTTTATTGCTGCCTGATTTTCTTTCCACTCGTAAATACCTCCAACTCCTTCAAAAAATCGTCTTTGGCAAGCCATCCGGCTATTGGCTAATCCATTCAAAACTCCATAAATGCCTTCCTCTACTGCAAAGCCAACAGAAATCGAAAGGTTTAATTCCGCTTCAACGGATCGTTTCAATCGGAGAATCCTTATATCCCAATTGCAAACACTGACTGGCAATAAAAGAAACAAGCTTCTTTCTCCCGACAACACCGCAGCACCTTCAGGCATATTCTCATAAAACACTTCCTGGAATTCCTCCAACAATAATTGAACATGCAGATAACCGTGTTTTTCTCTTAATTCCTCCGCACTGTCCAGCATTAGATAAATACAAGCATACTGTTGTCTCATCCAGGAAGGAGCCCAATCAATTGAAGAGAAAGATAATTTTGCTTGAACCATCATTCTTTTGATTTGCTGCTCCAGGCATTTCCTTTCTTTGTAAATAGCCTCATGTTGATAATGATTAAATTCTAGTTCCTTCTTTCTTTCTTCCTTCAACATAGATATGCACCGGTGAAGGACTTCAAGAAGCTCTTCAGGATCTAAAGCCGACTTTAGCAAGTAGTCGACCGCCCCAAGTTTAAGCCCCTCTCTAACATATTCATAATCACTGTAGCTGCTTAACATGATCACTTTTAAACTAGGATAAAGCTCTAACGCTTGTTTCATGAGTTCAATGCCATTCATTAAAGGCATTTTAATATCCGTAATAAGAATATCGGCAGAACAGGCATTTAATGCAGTTAGAGCTTCTTCTCCATTAGCACATATGGCTACTGCCATCATACCTTCCCTATTCCAATCGATAAATGCTTCAATTCCATTGCGGCTAATCGGCTCATCATCCACAATAACAACTCGATACATGGCAGTTCCCCCATATCTGTCAGATTCAAAATTCTACATTGCTTTTTGGCATTATATTTCTTTTAAGTTCACATAATTGCGTAGACAAACATTCAATATTATCCACCAGAAAATTTAGACTTTTGATGAAGATCCATTTTTCTATTTTCCTATTAAATAACTATAGTAAGTTCATGTCTTGATACAACGCAAAATATTACTGTTTTAGTAGGAACATAGTGGAATTCAGAGAAAAATGTCAAATGATATATTCTACTATCCCATATACGAAAGAACTAAACAATTACATATTATTCCAACCAAAAGCACTCAAAATAAATTTTTTTAAGCAAACGTTCTAAATCTTCTAAAGATGTACAAACCCGCTTTATTCCATTATTTGTGCCATTTACTTCCTATTCCGAACACGTTAAATAAAAACGCTTTCTTTACTCTTCTCTGTTCTTTTACAATTTTTTGGTGCGTTATCTCCATTGTTTCTAAGGCCTTTACTATTTAGTGTTATTAGTAACCTCAACTTTTGAGGAACATTCCAAAAACAGAAAGGTGGGAATTTATAAGAAAAAATTTCATTATTCCTCAATTAACTTCAATTAATCATGGTTCAGTATTAAATTTTTATTTCAGACAGGAGTGAAGTCTTTATGAAGAAAGGTTTATCATTAGCATTTGCAACCACTGTTTTATTCACTGGCATTGCGTCTACCACGCTCTTTTCTGCCAAACCCGTTTCTGCGGATCTGCAGTTCCCTATAGAAGCATTTAAGCCTACCCCAGACAGGCCTTTGGATAAGAACAATCTTCAAAAACCGATGACTGTGCAAAGTGTAGAGAAGCTGGAAAACGGAGTAAAGCTTGATTTGGGCGACCACGAAGCTTATATAAGATTGCTTACTTCCGATATGGCAAAAATATCGATCTTAAATAAAGGGGATCAAGAATATACCTCAGTCGGAATCGCTAAAACAGATTGGCCTGCTCCGAAGTTCAAAATAAAGGAAGACGACAATCAAATCGTCCTCACTACCGACAGCTTAACGGTAGACATCAAGAAAAGCCAATTTGGAATTAAATATTTAGATCAAGATGGCAACGTCATTAATGAGGATGGGGATCAAGGTCTAGGCTACGAAAATGGCAAGCCTTACGTCTTTAAGAAAACAGATAAAAACGAGAATTTTTACGGTTTAGGGGAAAAAACCGACGGCTTAAACAAACGGGGCAAGGAAGAAGGAATCTGGCATCAGGATCCGTTCCCATATGAGTCAAAATACATTTACCAATCCGTTCCGTTCTTTATCGGCTTAAAAGACAAAAAAGCGTACGGTATTTTGTTTGATAATACATATCGTACTTATTATAACTTTGCAAAGGAAAGCGACGACTACTATTACTTCTATGCAGATGGCGGAAAACTAACTTATTATTTCTTCAATGGACCTCAAATCAAAGACGTCGTTGACCGTTATACCGATTTAACTGGCAAAATTAATCTGCCTCCTGAATGGTCATTGGGCTTTCATCAATCAAGTTGGGCTTATTCTCAAAACGACATGGAAGAAGTAGCTCAAGGATACCGGGAAAAGAAAATTCCAGCGGATGGATTATTCTTTGACATTGAATACATGGACGACTATAAAGCCTTTACATGGGGGAAAAAAGTTCCTGATCCAGCTGGACTGGGCAAAAAAATGGATGAGATGGGCTTCCATCAAGTGAATATCTTTGATCCGGCTATCAGAGCCTTGCCAGGCTATAGCGTATATGATGAAGGGACTAAAAAAGATCTTTGGGTAAAAAATCCAGACGGCAGCAATTTCCTTGGAAAACTATGGCCTTGGGATCCATCGGCTCCACCATCCTCCGTTTACCCGAATTTTATGAAAAAGGAAACGCGAGACTGGTGGTCTATGCAATATAAGCCATTTTTTGATACAGGTATTGACGGTATTTGGAATGATGTGAATGAACCAGTCAGCTTCATTCCTGAAGACCACTGGACACTGCCGCTGGATGCTGTGTTGGAAGATGACAACGGGGTTAAACATACCCATGAAGAAGTACACAACATTTACGCACATATGGAGGAAGAAGCATCTTATAACGCATTCAAATATCTTAAACCGAACGTCCGTCCCTTTATATTAACGCGTTCCGGGTATACAGGTACACAGCGATACGCTGCAACATGGACAGGTGATAACCACAGCACGTGGGAACATCTGCAAATGTCCATACCGATGAATTCGAACCTCGGATTATCCGGTCACCCATTTGTGGGAAATGACATCGGCGGATTTACAAAAAATAAAGAATTAGGTGAAATAACTACACCTGAGTTATTTGCACGCTGGGTAGAACTTGGTGCCTTCCTGCCGTTCTCTCGTGACCATTATAATAATGACGGTGACAGCCCATCTGTTAAACAAAATACAAATAGACAAGAACCATGGCAATTCGGCAAGGATGTTGAGGACATCAGCCGCAAGTATATTTCCTTGCGCTATGAACTAATGCCATACCTGCAAAATGCATTTAAACAAGCAAATGAAACCGGTAATCTAATTCAACAGCCACTCGTGTTCCAATTCCAAAACGATCCGAACACCTATAACAATGAAGACCAATTTATGTTCGGGGATTCTCTGATGATTGCACCGATCGTTCATAAAGGATCTACATCCCGTGACGTATATCTGCCAACTGGCGTAAAATGGGTCGATTACTGGACTGGAGAAGAGCTTGAAGGCGGACAAACAATCCATAAGGAAGCCGATCTGGGAACTCTTCCAATCTACGTGAAGCAGGACTCAATCATTCCGCGCCGCGAAGTTCAGCAATATGCAGGCGAGAAGAAACTGACAAATCTAGTTCTCGATACCCACCTGAAAAGCGATGCTTCCTATAGCTACTATCAGGACGATGCAACTACTGAGGACTACACAAGAGGCGAATTCAACATAACCGACTTCCATGTTGAAAACAAAGAAAACCATATCGAATTCCAACAAGATAAAAAAGTTCAAAAATATGAATCCGACATACAGAATTATACGTTGAAGCTTCATAACACCGAGAAACCAAAGAAAGTTCAATCTGCCAACTATAAATATAAAAAAACAGACAGCATGGATGAAATGAACCAACAAGAAAGAGCCTACTACTTCGATGCTAATGAAGACGTATTGTATGTTAAAATCCCTGTTAATGAGTTTCACAAAGTGAAGATTCAAAAGTAAAAGAAAGTAGCTGTTCACTTGAATAACAGCAATACCTATTTCAATATTCAAACGATATACGGGAAATCTTACTGTATGCAAATATTGTCAAACCATCATCTATTGATTGGAGACTCTTGTCTCCAATCACTTTTTTAACATTCATAAAAATCATATGTCATTGGAGGAAATCTTGATGAAAAGAATCAAAAAATGGTCGGCATTAGTTTTAGCAGCTTCCGTTGTATTGTCAGGAAATGCTATAACACAGCTTTACTTTGCTCAACCGGTTTCAGCGGAAGTCCAGCAGCCTGCTCCTGATACGCCTCTAGATAAAAACAAACTGCAGCAGCCTATGACCGTAAAAAACATAGAAAAGTTGGAGAATGGCATCAAGCTTAATTTAGGCGATCAAGAAGCTTATATACGGCTGCTTACTTCCGATATGGCCAAAGTGTCTCTCTTAAACAAAGGAGAGGATGAATTTATTTCTCCTGGAATTGCCAAAAAGGATTGGCCAGCTCCTAACCTCAAAATAAAGGAAGACGATAATAGAATCCTCCTAACTACCGAAAGTTTAACGGTAGACATCAAGAAAAACCCTTTTGGAATCAAATATTTAGATAAAAACGGAAACGTGATTAACGAAGACGATATGAAAGGCTCCGGTTATGAAAGCGGAAAGCCTTACGTATTCAAAAAAACAGACAAGAACGAAAACTTTTACGGCTTCGGCGAACAAACCGGCGGATTGAATAAACGCGGCTATGATATCGGCATGTGGAACACAGATGCCTATTCGTATACAAAAGAAACGAAATATGTGTATGCAACTATTCCGTTTTTTATCGGTTTGAAGGATGAAACAGCTTACGGGATTTTCTTCGATAATACGTATCGCTCCCACTTCAACATGGCCAAAGAAAGCGATGATTATTATTATTTTTACGCGGACGGCGGAAAACTTACCTATTATTTCATTCAAGGTCCGGAAATTAAAAATGTTGTGGACCGATATACCGATTTAACGGGGAAAATCAACCTGCCGCCGGAATGGTCTCTTGGTTTCCATCAAAGCAAATGGGGCTATTGGCAAGATGACATGGTAAAGGTAGCCAAAACATTTCGAGAAAAGCAAATTCCTGCAGATGCAATGTATGCGGACATCGATTATATGAATGACTACCGCGTCTTTACTTGGGGACCGAAATATTCCAATCCCGACAAGCTGAAGGAAGATATGGACAAGCTCGGTTTCAGATATGTAACGATTAACGACCCAGGTGTTAAAGTGGATGAAGTTTTCGATACGTACCAGGAAGGTACCAAGAATAATTTCTGGGTTAAAAATTCGAATGGAAGCCCCTATGTCGGTTATGTTTGGCCGGGCGAGTCCGTTTTCCCAAATTTCCTAAAAAACGATGTTCGAGAATGGTGGGCGAAAAAGCACAAAGCCCTGTTTGACAAGGGCGTATCCGGCATTTGGAACGATATGAACGAACCTGCCGTGTTTGGCGGTCCCGGATGGTCTATGCCGCTGGATACATTCTATGATGCAGATGACGGCAGCAAAAAATTGAACATGGAAGTTCATAACATCTATGGCCATCTGGAAAACGAAGCGACGTATAACGCATTCAAAATAAATAAGCCGAATATCCGTCCTTTTGTGCTGACACGTGCCGCATATGCGGGAACTCAGCGCTACGCCGCTATCTGGACTGGAGATAACACCAGCAACTGGGATCATCTCCGCATGACAATCCCAATGAACTCAAATCTTGGATTATCCGGTGCAGCGTTTGTAGGCAATGATATCGGCGGATTTGCAAAACCTACATCACAGGACATACCAACGCCAGAACTGTTTGCCCGATGGATGGAAGTTGGCGCCTTTGTACCATTCTCCCGCGACCATTACAGTTGGGATAAGGAGCAAGAGCCGTGGGCATTCGGCAAGGAAGTGGAGGATATTAGCCGTAAATATATTTCCCTGCGCTATGAACTGCTTCCTTACTTGTATAACCAATTCAAACATGCGCAGGAAAGCGGGCAGCCTGTACAGCAGCCGCTTGTATACAAATTCCAGCATGACCGGAATACTTTTAATATTGATGATCAATACATGTTCGGGGATTCATTGATGATTGCTCCAGTAGTAACTCAAGGAGAGACGTCCCGTTCTGTGTACTTGCCAGACGGAGCAAAATGGATAGATTACTGGACTGGAGAAGAGTTTGAGGGCGGTCAAACGATTCATAGACAAGCCGATCTCGCAACTCTTCCAATCTATGTAAAGCAAGACTCGATCATCCCTCGCCGCGAAGTTCAGCAGCATACAGGAGAGAAGCCACTTACCAACTTGATTCTCGAAACATACCTTGACAAGGAGGCTTCACAGACTTTCTACGAGGACGATGCAGAAACAGAGGATTACACGAGAGGCGAATACAACCAAACAACATTTAAGGTAGAGCGCAAGCCTAACGCAATTACATTTAAACAAAAACAAGAGGTTGACAACTACGAAGAATCTAAATTGGAGCAATATACACTGAAATTAAATAAAGTGGAAAAGCCATCTAGAATTCAAGCTGGAAACCACAAATATCAAGAGGTTGAAACACTTGTGGATACACAAAGAAAAACAAATACCTTCTTCTATGATGCAAGTACTAAAATACTTTATGTAAGCATCCCATCTGACGAGAAGAAAGAAGTTCAAATTCGTTAAGAGAACTCAAATAAAGGGAAAAACGATAGTTAACAGGAAAAGAAAAGGAAATCCCAAAAGTATAACCTTTTGGGATTGCCTCTTTAAGAGTATAGACAAAATAGTATTTGTACAAACAGTAGGCGGTCAACAAACGAGATGAACACTACAATGTCCAACCCGTTTTCATTCAGAATCGGAATCAGCTAAAAAATGATCAATCTCTTCTGCCGCCTTTGTTAATCCCTCTTTCACGGAGATTTCACCCTGAAAAATTTTATTCATATAGATCGTGTATACTTCATCCATTTCATCCCAATTTTCCACCGAAGGTCTTTGGAAAGTAAAATCCAGCGCCTCTTGATAAGGAAGATTATATGAATTCTGCTTAAAATTCAATGAATCTGCTGCTTCTAAATTAGTCGGAAAAATCCCTGCTTTCGACATCATCAACTGAGCCTCTTTACTTGTCATCCATTTCAAAAATACCCAAGCAGCTTCTTTATGCTTGCTTCCCTTCATAATAACCAAATTCTCCCCATCCAGGAGGGAAGAAGGCCCTTTATCATGAGGAAAAGGAACAGATATCGTACTATTTAAAGCTCTATGCAATTCTTTCCCGTTCCATATATTATAAAACCATGGACCTTCACCCGTAATCAGCACGTTTCCGCTTTTTACTCCCTCCCAGTTGTCTCCTCCTTCTTCTCCAACCATACGATCAATTAAACCGTCTTCATATAGAGACAATAGTTTTTCCACAGCACGTACAGTTGCTTCTCCATTCAAATAACCGGTCGCCATTCTAAACTTATCATCGGTCAATGAACCACCAAGACCATATATAAATGGCATAGTCCTCCAGATATTAAGCCCCCCTAGTCCGATGCGATAATGCTCTTGTCTTGCCAAATCCAGAGTTTCCTCCATTGTATGGGGTGGCCTCGAATACCCAGCCCTCTTCAAAAGCTTCTGGTTAAAGATGGCCACCTGCACGTACAAATCCATTGGAAGAGAATAGTATTTATTCTGATGAAAACCTGCCCACATGGTCTTGCTATTAAGTGTATTCAGGACTTTTTGGAAATCTGGAAAGTGATTCAAAGGAAAAAGCAAATCATTTTGATAAAAATCTGGAACCCATTCCATTTTCATCCGAACTACGTCTGGTCCACGGTTGGAAAAAGCGCGGGCAATTAATGTATTCTTCAGCCCATTATTGAAAGGTTTTCTTACAGGAATTACTTTAATAGTAGGAAATTTTCGTTCAAAAGCGGGTATCATCTCCTGTTCTAAAATCCTGCTTTCTTTATCGCTGTATGTATGCCAAAACTCGATCACTTGTCCTTTATTCTCATGAAATGTTTGAGTCTCATCTGAAGTGATAAATTTCGATTTTTCACATCCTGCAAGAACAATGATCAACAAAATAAATATCCATTTCCTTATCATTATGCTTTTCTCTTTCCTTCCTGAGAGTTGAATGCAAAAGGATTTCCAAGTAAGATACGTACAGTTGTTCCTTTCCCAAGGGTGCTGGTTATCATCCATTTAGAACTGCCAGCATAATAGAAACGAAGCGTATCGTAAATATGAAGAAGGCCGATGCCCATTTCTCCCTTGGCTATAGCAATCTCTGGTTGAGATAATATTTTTATCTTCTCCTCCCCGATTCCAAGTCCGTTGTCTGAGACGATAAATTCTGTATAATCTCCCCTTGTAAGAACCTGAATCTTGATAAGGCCGTTCGATTCCTTAGGAACAATTCCATGAAAAATAGCATTTTCCACTAATGGCTGCAACAACATCCGAGGGATGACTAGTTCCATTGCTTCCGAATCAACGTCCAATTCTAATAGAATGGTCCGTTCGTATCGCATTTCCAAAATGGCAATATATTTCTTCAGAAAGTCCAATTCCTCTTTAAAAGTTATCATAACACCGCTTTTGCCCATATGAGAATCCAATAGACGGATTAATGCTTTCAAACACAGAGATGCACGATCTTTATCATCAGATTTAATAAACCACCATAGCATATTAAGTGTATTTAGCAGGAAATGGGGATGTATCCTATGCATAACAGCCCTTAGTTTCGCTTGAAGCTTTTCATCCTGCTCCTCCTTCACCTGATCAACCAGTTGTTCAATTTCTTGAAGCATACTGTTAAATTGCTGACTCAAGAGACCTATTTCATCTTTGGATCTCACATTTGTCCTTACCGTTAAATCGCCATTCTTCACCTTCTGCATATCGAGAGTGAGCTGGTTAATTGGCTTTGTTATTCTGCGAACCATCAGCAGGCCGATGCCTATAGAAAGCATGGCGAGAAAACCAGAGGAAAGGAATATGAAGGTCTGCAGCCGCTCCAATGGTCCTGTGATTTCTTGAACAGGCACAGTACCCACGATCTTCCACCCATTGCTTAGCTGCTGCTTAACTCCATAATATGAAATTCCTTTCAAAGTATATTCGAATTCGGATAAGTCATTCTCCATAATACGGTTAAGTAAGTTTTTGTTTTCCACTCTCTTGTTTATTAAGTGGAGATTAGGGTGAATCATGATTTTCCCTTTGGAATCTACAACGAAAAACTTCCCCGTCTTTCCCAACTGTATTTGTTCCAGAACGTTTAAGATAGATCTCCCATTCAAATTCACCTGTATATATCCAATGCGCTTCATATCCTGATAATTTTTTAATACCCTACCTATAGGAAGGATTAAATCGGTATTTTCCCCACCGCCAATTAAACGGTCATACTGCAACTCCTGCCAAACTAAATCACCGTTCTTCTGTTTTGCTTCCTTTATCCATTCCTGATCTGACGCACGCACTCGTATTAGCTTGTACATGGACGTATTATACATATATGGAGAAAAGATGCTTCCAGCCCAATCACTGTCACCTTCTTTCCATACATAAACATTTTCAATGAAGGAGTTTGAGTAAACAACCTGGTTTAGAATACTATTCATATATTGAAAAATCTGACCTTGTTTTTCAACCTCATTTTTGTTTATATTCAAAACTGCGTTCTGAATGTCTGTACTGCTAAAAATAAAATCCGATGTGTCACTACCCGATTTAAAAATAAAAGAAAGGGAATCTGCTGTTTGCTTCGCAATTTGAATCGTATTTTCACGAACGCTTTTTTTAACAACAGAAGTAGATTCCATATTAAAAGCCAGGCTTAAAATAAAGGTTGGAAATAAGATAACAAATAAAAAAACGAGTATTATCTTAAATACAAAACGGTTGAAAAACCGGAGAGTTCGAATCATGGAGGTCCACCTTTATCTTTTTGTCCATAATTATACAGTAAGTAATAGAAAAATTTAATGGTACTTAAATAAGGTGATAAAGGAACTATAAATTATATTAGGGGATACTACGATTAAAAGAATTTTAAAGAGGGGTAGAGCAATACTAGATGTAACATTTCATTAAGTTGAAGCACTATAATGACTGAATGCATAGCAATATTGCCCTTTCCGAGGTTTCTTCCCAAACATTAATACGTGCAAATAATGTTCATCCAATCGCCGCATTACAATCAGAATTTTCGATTTGGACAAGAGATGTGGAAAAAGAAATATTGCCAACCTGCCAAACACTTGGCATAGCTATGGTGCCATACAGCCCATTAGGAAGAGGATTCCTTACTGGAAAAATTCAATCGGTTGAAGGACTGGACGCCAGCGATTTCAGAAGAAAATCCCCACGGTTTCAAGAGGAGAACTTGCACAAAAATCTGCAGTTAATAACAATGATGGAGGAACTGGCCAAACAATTGAACATATCTACTACCCAATTAGCGCTTGCTTGTCTATTAGCAAAAGACGATCAAATTGTCCCGATTCCAGGAACGAAAAGAAAAGAATATTTAGATGAAAACATTGGTGCTGTTGATATTCACCTGCCAGAAGAAATCAAAAATAAATTAGATGAAATAGCGCCAATCGGCATAGCAGCTGGTGAACGGTATCATGAAGCTGGGATTAGTCTAATTGATAATTAACGAGATGGTCCTCTCCCCTTTTTGTTCAATAATAATTGAATAAGAAGGGGACTTTTTTATGTCCAGACTTCTCTTTACATTGTCTTAGTTAACTTCTTCCTAAAGAAATGATACGATAAAGTGAAACTTCCATCAGTGGGGGTTTACTGCCCGTTAAGAGTGGGATAAAGTCAAATATCATTATTTTAAAAGGAGCGTTTATTGCCGATGAAAATTGCGTTCATTTCAGATATTCATGGAAATGCGGTTGCACTCGAATCTGTATTAGAAGATATAAAGAAGAAAAAGGTTGATAAGATTTATGTTCTTGGCGACATTTGTTATCGAGGACCGGAGCCTAAACGTTCGCTTGACTTAGTTCGAAGCTTAAACACAGATATTATTAAGGGAAATGCCGATGAATGGGTTATTCGTGGCGTTCAAAAAGGCGAAGTTCCTGATAAAGTGTTGGAATTAATGAATCTTGAAAGAGAGTGGATCGTATCCAAACTACAGCAAAGTGATCGGGACTACTTGAACAGCTTACCAACTGAACTCCATTTTGAAACAGAAGGCATATCCATCCATGCTTTCCATGCAACACCAACTAGTTTATTTGATGTCGTACTTCCCCAAACAGAGGATGCAGTGATCGAAGAAATATTAATGTCGGGAACGGATTCGGAAGTCTACATTTATGCACATATTCATAAACCGTATATTCGATATATAAACGGTAAAATCATCATGAATATCGGCAGTGTGGGTCTGCCTTTTGATGGATTAACCAAAGCTTCCTATGGTTTAGTAGAAATAAAGGAAAGAAATATCAGCACCTCCATCGAACGAGTTGATTTTGATTTAGAAAAAGTGATTCAACAATATACAGAGGCAAACTATCCAAATGCAGAAATGATGATCAAGGTTATAAGAAATGCTCGGATATAGCTAATCAAATTATTGATAAAGAGGAAGAGTTAAAAGTGACCTTTAGCTCTTTCTCTTTTATTTAACACTAATTTTATGAGCATCAGCTTACAGTAAAAAAAGACTTTTTTCCACAAGAACGCCCTCTCAGCCACATAAAGGAGTAGCTCTTTTTTACAAACGTTTTTCTTTTTTTCGTATTATAAGAAAATAAATCCCCATACAAACCGGAAATAAAATACCGATCACGATTAATTTTGTACTCTCTTGAACGCTAGTTTTATTAATAAGGATCTCTGGTAAAAATAAAATAATTGGAAGAATAATAGATATCCATGTTTTGCTCCAAATCGATATGCCAATGAAAATGAGAATGGAAAAAACAATTGCTATAATATTCCCAACTGTTCCAAACTGAATAACTGGAGTGTAATAGTATCTATCTAAATACATGAGAGCAACAAATAAAGTCGTTGGAGTAATGCCGACCAAACCAAATATTAGCCATTCTTTTGTTTTGGAAATTTCATTGCTTGCAACATACTTAAATAAAACCGCTGTAAGAAACAAAGTTAATAAGAAGATAAACAGATAGCCAACTATATCAAGCAAGGAGTATTTTATTCCTCCGTGTAAAGCATCCCCCATTAAAATATAAGAAAATCCACCTAGGACTATAATAGGGATATATTTTAGTACAGCCTTAAAGTCAAAAGACATTTCTTTTGCTAATTGTGCCATATACTCTTTCGGTGTCTTTCCAATTATATCTTCAATGTTCTTTCCATTTTTTTCAGCCTCATACAAATGGTCTTCTAATTCTCCAATGATTTCTTCCGTCTCCTTTTCATTTTTCCCGCTAGAAAATAAATAAAGCCGTAAATCTTCTAAAAAACCACGACTTTCTTTCGAGATGTTCATCAAATTAATCTTCCTCCCCCAATAAATTATTAACACTAATGGAGATAGTACACCATTTCTCTTTAAACCCTTCCAATTCTTCTCTTCCTTTTCCTGTTAAAGAATAATATTTTCGCTTAGGACCTCCTGAAGGAAGTTCTTTTTGACTTGTAGTCACTAGCCCCTCTTTTTTCATTCTTAGTAATAAAGGATAAATACTCCCTTCACTAACCATTGTAAATCCATAGGTATTTAATTTTTCCATCATTTCATATCCATAGACATCTCCTTTGGCAATAATCGACAGAAGGCATCCCTCTAAAATTCCCTTTAGTATTTGACTGGAAGACAACAAATCCCCTCCTTTCAACTATCTTGTTTTACAATATAGTTGCGCAAAAAAATTCTTAAACTACTTTGCATTACAACATAGTTAAAATTTAACATAAAACAGAATTTATTTCAAGGATATAAAGTGAACCTTTCCATCAGTGGGGGTTTTCTTCATCCCCACTGATGGAAAGCTTGAGCCTTACAGGATGTAAGCCATGCAGACGAAGACATAAGGACGTGGCGCTCTTAGTCTGTATTCTATTGTTCGGACTTTTACGGGCAGTTGTCCCTCACCTAGCTTCCTCAATTTTTTCAGCATCTTGAGGTGGTGGAGGTCTTACTGCCCGTTAAGAGTGGGATAAATTACTGAAATAGAGCTTCCTACCATCTATAACTAACTTCTCCCTACTGTTGTCATTAGATGAAAATTCAAAACTACACCTTATCTCAGTAATGTTCCATTACCACTGCACTACTTTACAAGACCAAAATAATATCTTAATACTCCATTCACATTAACTAAATAAACAAGCATTACTATTATCCACATAGAGGTTGAGATGTCTATACATCTATTAAAGGAGGATAAAGATAAGCAGGCTATGCCGACTCATAATTTTGAAAAATGTTAAAAAGGAAGGATTTTACTATTGATACAAACGTTAAAGAAATACGCAGAACAAATTGCAGTCGATGCTGGAAAATGGATTGTGCAAAACCGCAGCAATATGGACAAAATACAGTACAAGAAAAATCATTTGGACTTAGTTACAGATATCGACCGCTTAAGCGAGGAAAGAATTACGCGCAAAATCCTAGAAATTTTTCCGGAACATGCGATTATATCGGAAGAAACTCAATCCATCCATAAAGACTTTACCAGCCTTGATAGGGATGAGTATTGTTGGATTGTTGATCCGATTGACGGCACCGTAAATTATGTGCACGATATCCCCTATTATTCTATTTCCATTGGCATAGTGAAAAATGGCAAACCAATTGTGGGGGTTGTGTATGATCCGAATCGAGACGAATTATTTTCAGCTGGACAAGGATTAGGTGCTTATGTAAATGGAAAGAAACTGCAGGTTTCTAGTCGTTCCTTAAAAGAAAGTGTATTGCACACTGGCTATTGTGCAAGTGATTGGACGACAACCAGCCCCCTGCGTCATGAATTTGCAAAATGCTACGCAAAATCGCGCAACATCAAAATAGCCGGATCAGCAAGCTTGGATTTAGCCTATGTAGCTTGCGGAAGAATTGATGGATTTTGGCAAAGAGGATTGTCTCCATGGGATATTGCTGCTGGTATACTGCTCGTAACAGAAGCAGGCGGTACAGTATCAGGAGTGGATGGAAGTGTACTTGATCTAAAAACTGGCGATGTAATGGCTACAAATGGAAGTATTCAACAGCAGCTTAAAACTATTCTATCAGAGGTGGATGAAGATGAGAGAACTATTTCAATCTAATAAGAATTCATTAGTAGGAGCACATAGAGGGGCATCTCAATATTACCCGGAGAATACCATGCTTTCCTTTCATAAAGCATTAGAATTAGGCGCCGATTACATCGAACTGGATGTTCATTTAACAAAAGATGAAGTTCCGGTCGTAATCCATGATTCCACATTGGAACGAACAACTGATGGAAAAGGAAAAATAAGAGACTACACGATGGAAGAATTAAAACGGTTCGATGCTGGAAGCTGGTTCGGGAAAGAATTTACTGGATTGGAAATCCCAACTTTGGAGGAAGTGCTTCAGTGGTCTAAAGGCCGGATGGGTGTAAATATCGAATTAAAGCAAGATGTTGAAAAATACGCACATCTAGAAGAAAAAGTTTTAGAGGTTATTAGAAAAACGAAAACAATCAATCAAATTCAAGTAATGTCGTTTAATCATAAAGCAGTGAAAAAAATGAAGGATTTAGATGCAAATGTGTTTGCTGGAATTATTCTTTTTGCGGAAGCTTATAATCCGATACACCTTGTAAAGGAAGTAAACGCCGATTTTTTCAATACTACTTGGATGTTTCATTCAAAAGCAGTGATAGATGAACTTCATAACGAAGGCTACCTTGTTTGTGGAGGCCATTGCGACGATCCAGAAAAATGGGCAGAATTGCAATCATTGGGCATTGATATGGCGGAAACAAATATTCCTGATGTAATGAAAAAGGTAGAGAAAAAGCAGCAGCTTACTTAACAGTTGCAATGGACAGTATATGGGTACCAGATTCTGTGACCAATTGTAAAGTATTCTCTTCTATAGAAAGGATTGAAATACCTAAAAGAATAAAAAAAGGGAGGGAAACATGAAATATTTAAATCCAAATAGACTCTATCATGCGTTAGGAAAACGAAGATTCTTAGAATTCACCCTATTTTCGATATTTTTATTATTTTTCTATAGTCCGCTGCTTAATACATTTATGCTTGCATTTGCAAATATCTATCAAGTGCCTGCTGTTATACCCCAAGAGTTTGGTTTTCGATGGTGGGAGTTTATTTTATCGAAAGATTCCATAATGTCTTCCATCACAAATTCGTTCATGATTGCAGCAATTGCAACCGTTGTTTCCTTACTTGTCTGTATACCAGCAGCTTATGCTCTAGCAAGATATCAGTTCAAGGGTAGAAAAATTATGATGTTTTCCTTTCTGTTATCTAATGCTTTTCCTAAAATGGGGCTTTACGTTTCCATGGGAATTCTCTTTTACAAGTTTAATTTGATGGGGACTTTTACAGGAGTTATCATCGTCCATATTATTAACACGCTAATGTTTATGGTCTGGCTGCCTATGGGAGCATTTAGAAATGTTCACTCTCAACAGGAAGAAGCAGCGAGAGATGTAGGAGCCTCTCCTTTCCAGGTCTTTATAAAAATAACATTGCCACTGGCCATGCCGGGTATAGCCGTTGCATCTATCTTTACTTTTTTAGGATCGTTGGAAGAAGCAGAAGGAACCATGCTGGTTGGATTTCCGCAAATTAATACAATGGCTACGGAAATGTACGGTATCATCAGCGACTACCCTGCAACCGCAGGAGCAGTATTTGCCTTAATTTTAATCGTCCCTGCCATTTTTATTATTTCGATATTAAAGAAGTATATTAATCCGAATTCGATTTCTGGTGGAATAAAAGTTAAATAAATAGAATGGAGTGTTGAAATGACTACTCTGCCACTAAAAGTACAAATTGAAGGTTTAACAAAAAAATATCCGAACGGAGACGGTGTAGAAAATATTAATCTTGAAATCTATGAAGGTGAAATCCTTACATTACTTGGTCCTTCAGGTTGTGGAAAAACAACAATACTAAGAATCCTCGGTGGATTTAATGACATTGATGATGGAAAGGTCATTATCGATGGTAAAAATGTGGTCGATTTAGTGCCAGAGAAGAGACCAACAGCTATGGTGTTTCAGAGCTATAACCTATGGCCGCATATGACCGTTTATGAAAATCTAGCGTTTGGCATGAAATTGAGAAAAATTCCAAAAGCTCAAATAAAAGCAAAAATAGCCGAAATGCTGGAAATGGTCAAAATGGGTGAATCAGAGAAAAAATACCCAAATCAATTATCAGGTGGTCAACAACAGCGAATTGCCATAGCAAGATCGCTGCTGCTTAAACCATCCGTATTGCTGCTAGATGAACCCTTCTCTGCGTTGGATGCAAAAATTCGGATGCAGATGAGAGAAGAATTAAAAAGAATTCAATCAGAATTAAATATTACAGTCGTGTTTGTTACACATGATCAAGAAGAAGCAATGTCCCTCTCCCATCGAATCGTTGTTATGGAAAAAGGAAAAATTGCTCAGATTGGAACACCTACTGAAATATATGACAACCCGAATTCTCAATACGTTGCTTCCTTTATTGGGGAAATGAACTTTATTCCTCAAGCGAATGCTCTATTAGCAGTTAGACCAGAAGATATTAAAATCTATATAGATGAAACTGGGGACTACAAAGGAAAGATACAAAGCGTTATGATCCTTGGACATTTTGCATCCGTTCATATCAACTATGATGAACAAGATATAAAAGCCTTTGTACCAAGATTAGAATCTCAAACTTTAAGTGAAGGAATGGCAGTTTCTTTTCATATCGAAAAATATCAAACTTATAAAAAAGGAGCATAACAAATGAAAAAGATAATGAAATCAATAGGAGTTCTTTCGTTAGCCAGTGCATTATTAGTAGGTTGTTCAACAAATTCGGAGAAGTCAAATACAAAAAAAGAAACGGTTACTATTTGGTCATATGGTTCCGATAATGTCAAAAATACGTATGAAATGCTTGCTGATTCCTTTAATAAAAGTGACTATGGAAAGAAATATGAACTGAATGTTGAATTTATCTCCTCTGGAACAAATGCTCAGAGCTTAAGAGATAGAACAATCGCTGCGGAAAAAGCAGGAAAAAAAGACACAGACTATGACATTATTGAAGTGGCTGATGCGGAATTATCTGCTTATATGTCTGAAGGAGGAGAAGACTTTTTTGAAAAAATTGACAAAAGCAAGGTTCCGAACGCTAAAAATGTGATCGCACAAACATCCACTGGCCAAGATATCCTTTTGCCTTATAGAGGAACAACAGTAGTTTTAGCATACAATTCTGATAAAGTGAAGAATCCTCCAAAAACAAGCGAAGAATTGTATCAGTGGATTAAAGAGCATAAAGGCAAATTTGCTTATAACTCTCCAGGCACAGGTGGAGCAGGTGGATCTTTTGTCACTACATCTGTTTATAATAAACTGCCTGCTGAAGCGCTAATGTCTTCCGATGCAAAATGGAAAGAACAGTGGCAGCCTGGATTTGATTTATTAACGGAATTACACCCATATTTGTATCAAACAGGTGGAAAAACAGTTTATCCACACAAGAACCAAGGTGCATTAGATCTTTTAGCGAATCAAGAAATTGATATAACTCCTGCTTGGGTGGACCAAGTGGTAAATGGAATAAATACAGGCATCTTGCCAGAATCAATTAAAATGGCTCAAATTGATCCAGCATTCACAGGAAATTTAGCGACATTAGCTATTCCAAAAATCGGCGGAAATTCAGAGGGTGCTCATGCGGTAATGGACTTTATGGTTTCGTCAGAAGCACAAACGATCTTACTTGATCAAATGGGGGCTTTCCCAGTTATAGATACAAGCAATGTTAAATCGGATAATACAAAAATGATTTCAAAATTTGATATTAGTAAATTTAGAACATCAAGTACAGGAATATTAGGCACCGACCTTATTAAAAAATGGGATGAAGAAATTGCCACACTAAAATAGGACTTATGGAAAAGGAGATAACATGACAAAAGAATTCATGAAAAAACTTACGCCTTACGTTCTCATTCTTCCATCTTTTGCGATAGTCATTCTATTTGTTGTCTATCCGATTCTTAACGCTGTTATTAGAAGTTTTCGAGATCCAGAAACTGGATCTCTTACCTTTACTAATTATACTTATTTTTTTACCGAACCAATCCAGCTGGATAATATAGAATACACGATACTTATCTCTATAGCGACAGTAGTGTTGACGTTGCTCTTTACTTATCCATTTTCTATTTATCTGCGTTTCAGCAAATCAAAATTAAGCAAATGGCTTTATAATTTAAATTTACTGCCGCGATTTATACCAGGAATGGTAGCCGTGTATGCGGTCATGCTAATTATTAATGATGCTGGCGTTATTAATAGATTCAGCAAACTACTTGGATTCGATTGGAAATTAGGTGTATTGTACAGCTATAAAAGTATTATTCTTTTAAATTTATGGTTTAATATTCCGTTTGCAACGTTGATTATTACTGCCGCTTTAACCGGGGTTAAAGAATCTTTATTAGAAAGTGCAAAAGATATTGGAGCAAGTAAACTAACTATTTTCAGAAAAATAATTTTACCATTATCCTATAAAGATGCACTTATTGCCGTAACGTTTGTATTTATGAGTAATATTGGATCATTCACTACTCCGTATCTAGTAGGCGGAAATGCTCCAAAAATGTTAGGCATTGCATTGTTTGATCAATTTAACAGTTATATGGCTTACGAAAGGGCCGCGGCTTTATCTGTCATCATGTTTCTTATCTGCTCCATTTCAGCAATTGTCTATATTTATTCCAATTTGAAAGAAAGCAAATGGGAGACTTGATTAGGAACATACAATCCAAGCATACTTTTACCTTGATAGACGATGAATCGATAAGCTATATTATAAATAGGAAAAAGCAGGGAAATGTAATTGGGAGTGTAATAGAAATATGTCAAGTTACTTAAAAATTAAAGAAACACTTGAAAAAATGATAATGGACGGAAAGCTGAAAATAGGAGAAAAACTTCCCTCCGAATATAATATGGCGAAATCGTTCGGTGTTAGCAGAGACACGTTTCGATCTGCTGTAAAGCTACTGGAGCAAGAAAGAAAATTGCTTGTAAAACATGGGGTGGGCACGTTCGTGATTAAGCCTCCCCCTTCTATTCCAAAGAGCTTAGAAAAATTGCAAAGTATAGGAGATTTGATTAAACTCTCTGGCTTAAGTGAGGGAGAAAGGCAGGAAAGTATAACAAAAGAGAAGTGCACAAAAGAATGGGCGGATAAATTAGGCATCCAAGAAGGGGATCCCGTATATCTCCTAAAGCGAATAAGAACGGCAGATAATGAACCAGTTGCATTTTCCATCAATGTTTTGCCAGAAGCAATTGTAGGAGATCTATTTGAACGTATTCCATTTTCAGGATCCCTGTTTCGTTTTCTGCAAATGCAAAAAGGCATCTCCATCTTACATGCAGATACAGAAATTGTTGTGCCTCTCTCTACTGATCGAAATGCTCAGAAGTTAATGTGCACACCAACTACAACCGTACTGATGCTGAAGCTCCTTCATTTTAATGAAAAAAACCAGCCAGTGATGTATTCTTTGGACTATTTAAGAAATGATATTTTTAGTTTCTGGATTCGAAGAAAAAAAGAGTAGCTATATAAGAAAAGCGGCGATCGTCTTTCCAAAGGTTACAAAGATTAAGCCAAACTAGTGGATAAATATCATTTTGTTTTCCAGCTAGTTTGGCTTATTAATTTTTACCGATAGCATTATACTTTCATACTAACTAAATTTATCCCACTCTTAACGGGCAGTAAAACCCCCACCTCGGAGATGCTGAGGAATCGAGGAAGCTAGGTGGGGGATAAAGAAAACCCCCACTGATGGAAAGGTTCACTTTATTGTGCTTCTTCCGTCCAGTTAAAAAGCCCCGTGTCGTTTTGTTCTGCCTCCAATTCTGGATGCAAAAACGGTAAATAGGAAGATTTATGCTTTGATTTTTCGGTCAGCGTTTTGATACAGCTTCCGATTGTGTATTGTATGTCAGGAGAGACCATTCCAAAAGGCAATTCAGCTGCTCTTCCGAAATATACGGCGGTTTCTTTCTTGCTGCTTAGTTTGACCTTTTTGCTATTCATTAAGTATGGCCTGTAGCTTGGTACCGTATAAATGGTTTCCCAATCTCTTACTGTTTCAAATTTAATTTTAGTGAGATGTTCCCCAGCGACAGAGATTAAGATAATATCCGGCTGTAGATACTCCACTAGCTGGTGCCATAGCTGCACACCTTTTGCTTGCAGTTGATGTTTTTCCTCTTTGCTCAAGTCCTCCCAGATCGGCATAGTGGCTAAAGGCGAGCATATATCAGTATGAAGGGCAGTATTTTCTTTCCCTCCATAGAAACTGGCATCTAATCCATTCAATAACGGTTCAAAAGAAGGATCATACCAAGATTTATATGGATTTTCTTTAAAATAATGATCTAACGCGGCAATATATTGTTGATTGAAATGATAATAATGGTCCTGTTTCATTGATTGAAATCTTTGGAAAGGGTCGTCATTAGGAAAATCCCTCTTAGAAGGGTTCAATCCAACAGTTATGATGCGGATGGGGGAATCAAAATATTCTTTGCTGTCGCCAAAGTATATAATTGGCATAGAAGGTTTAATAACATACGAGTAATCCTTATGTGTTTCATACATTTCCCAATACTCTTTAATCAACTGGTTTAGTTTTTCCTCTTGAGTAACAATAAAAATCATCCTTCCATTTTGATTAAGCAATTTATTTGCTTACTAATACTATTTCGCTCTTAAAATGAGCATTTCCTTCCTATTATTATGTCCACAGAAAATATTTTTTTTCGTGCATTGAATAACCTATGATTTTTTGAGGGGAATTTCGTTTTTTCCTGCATTAATTTCGTTTTTTCCTTGTTTCACGGCTTTTCCCGCCACTCTCCCCGGTTTTTCCGCCGCTCTCCCCTGTTTTTCCGCCGCTCCCCCCTGTTTTTTCCGCCGCTCTCCCCTGTTTTTCCGCCGCTCCCCCCTGTTTTTTCCGCTGCTCTCCCCTGTTTTTCCGCCGCTCCCCCCTGTTTTTCCGCCGCTCTCCCCTGTTTTTCCGCCGCTCCCCCCTGTTTTTCCGCCGCTCTCCCCTGTTTTTCCGCCACTCTCCCCTGTTTTTCCGCCGCTCCCCCCTGTTTTTTCCGCTGCTCTCCCCTGTTTTTCTGCCGCTCTCCCCTGTTTTTCCGCCACTCTCCCCTGTTTTCCCGCCACTCTCCCCTGTTTTTCCGCCACTCTCCCCGGTTTTTCCGCCGCTTCTCATAATAAAAAGGCGCCCATCACTGAGCACCCTTCCCTTCCCTTTTCTTATTTTACATTAGCAGTCTGCGGAAAATAATCGTTCCCTACTGTTTCTCCCTGCAAGAAAGCCAACGAATCATTATTCTCCCTATTCCCTTTAAAATTCAGCAATGGAAAAACCAGTTCGGCAAAATGATACGCTTCTTCCAAATGTGGATATCCCGAGAAGATAAAGGATTCTATCCCAATTTCCTGGTATTCTTTTATCCGTGCTGCCACAGATTCAGGACTGCCAACCAGCGCAGTTCCTGCACCGCCTCTCGTTAATCCTACTCCTGCCCACAAGTTAGGACTGATTTCCAATTTGCTGCGATCACCTTTATGCAGTTCAAACATTCTTTTTTGCCCTGTTGAATCTTGGCGGCTAAGGGTTGCTTGCGCTTTTGCAATCACATCGTCATCTACATACTTAATTAATCTTTCAGCGGCTTCCCATGCTTCCGCTTCTGTTTCTCTCACAATCACGTGAAGGCGGATGCCAAAGCGCACCGTTCTCCCTTTTTTCGCTGCCTTCGCTTTTACAGATGCAATTTTTTCTTTTACTTGTTCGATTGGCTCCCCCCAAGTCAAATAAACATCTGTATGTTCAGCTGCCACTTCCTGCCCTGCTTCGGATGATCCTCCAAAATAAATCGGTGGTCTTGGTGATTGATAGGCAGGAAACAGCAGACTGCTATTTTCCACTTTTATATGATCTCCCTCAAAATTTACGTTCTCTCCTTCTAAAAGAGATTTCCATACTGTCATAAATTCATCTGTTTCTTTATATCTTTCATCATGTGACAAGAAAACACCGTCGCCCGCTAATTCTACTGGATCTCCACCAGCTACAACATTAATCAGCAGTCTTCCTTCCGAAATATGATCTAATGCAGAAGCCATTCTTGCGGCAACAGGAGGCTGCATTAATCCTGGACGAACAGCCACTAAAAACTTTAGATATCTTGTTTCAGCTGCTAAAGCGGATGCTGTGATCCAAGGATCTTGGCAGGATCTACCTGTCGGCAATAGAACCCCAGTGTAGCCTAATTGATCTGCTGCTTGTGCTATTTGCTTTAAATACGAATATTTAAATGATCTTCCTCCTCTAGGTGTACCAAGATAATGACCGTCCCCGTGAGTAGGTATAAACCAAAGTATTTCCATTTTCATCTCTCCCATCATTAATTTTTCCCTTGATAACTGTCGCGCCATCTTAATAATCTGGTTTCAAGCAATCTGACAAAGGAGTCTGTCAGCTTTCCTACTACTGCGAAAATAATAATTCCTACAAACACAACACTTGTTTGTGAAAATTGTCTGGCATCCATAATCATATAGCCAATGCCGGCAGTAGATCCCATCAACTCTGCAACAACCAGCCCCAGCCAAGCGACGCCAAGCGATAAGCGAACACCTAACAAGATATTTGGAAGGGCTGCTGGCAAAATTAACTTGGTCATCTGTTTTAGCGGACTGAATTCTAATACTTTTGCTACTTCAAATAGCTTTTTATCCACCCCTCTTATTCCTTGAAACGTATTAATATAGATAGGAAAAAAAGCACCCATGCTAATCAACAAAATCTTCGAAATCTCGCCAAATCCGAACCATAAAATGAATAGGGGGGTGACTGCCAAATGCGGAACAGTTCGCAGCATTTGTAAAGAAGGATCTAAATAATCCTCTGATTTTCTGGAAAACCCTACGATTGCACCTAAAATAATTCCTATGCTTCCCCCTAATAAGAAACCAACGGCAGCACGCCAAATGCTTATTTTCAAATTGGCCCATAATTCACCTGAAGCAATCAAATCTTTAAACGATAAGGCAATGTCCTTTGGTGTCGGCAATACAATAGAAGAAACTAATTGCATGTTTCCAGCCAACTGCCAAACAGCAAGGATAAGAATAGGGAGCACCAGCCCCTTTAGAATCGTTTGACCAAAGCCCTTTTTCGCTTTGTTTCGTTTACTCGCTGTAAACTTTACTGGTCGAGTTTGACCAGTAATTGCCTTTATGTCACTCATCATTTCGCCCCTTCCTCTTTGGAAGACTCTAATGCTTCCTTAATAAACGTATTATCCACTACTTCTTTTACATCAATTTTTTTGCGGATCGCTCCAATTTTATATTGGAAATCCGCTGTTTCCTGCTGTGCCTTTACTATTTCATCTGTTACAGGGTTATTCGTTGCCTCTGTATTATCAAGAACACTCTCTATTATCTTTTTATCTAACTTCTTTGCATTTGCATAAATGTCGACAACCTCTTCCCTATGTTCTTTTTGGTAGGTAACTGCTTTTTGTATCACTTTTAAAAATCGCACTGTTTCCTTAGGATGTTGATTGGAAAAGTCACTTCTAACAAGGAAGAAGGCTGGAGAGTATAGGTTATCTAGCGATTCTCCATTTGTAAGCACCTTTGCCCCATTATTAATGGTTTCAATCGAGATAAACGGTTCCCATATGGACCACGCATCTACAGACCCATTATCAAAAGCCGGCTTTGCTTCATCTGGCTGCAATTGAATTACTTGCACATCATTTGGCTTCAACCCTGCTTTATCGATTGCTTTATAAAGAAAATCAAATCCACTGCTTCCTTTTGCTACTGCTACTTTTTTGCCTTTTAAATCACGAATGCTCTTAATCTTGCTATCTTTATTTACTAAAATTGCATTTCCTTTTAACCCATCTTGATAAACAGACAGCTCTTTAAATCCAATTCCGGCTGCCTGTGCAGCAATAACTGGCGAATTTCCAACACCGGCAAAGTCAATTTTCCCTGCTGAAACTCCTTCAAATTGCGGCGGACCACTTTGAAACTCTGTCCACTTTACTTGAATGCCATCCTTTTTAAATTCTTCTTCAAACCAGCCTTTCTCCTTCGCTAATAAAAGCGGCGTTAAGCTTTGTTGGATAGCGATATTAATCACTTTTAGCTTTTCCTTGCTGCTGGCATTTTGTTTAGCACCGCATCCTGTTAAAAGCAAAAGCAGAAATACTGTAAAAATAATGGTTATCTTTTTCATCGTTGATTCCCCCAAATAGTTAGATGCCTAGTCCCTCTTTATAAGACTCACTCTCTGTATGTTCAAACTCTTTTAAAACACTTTGCCTGAATGTTTGAAAATCCGGCGAAGTTCGATTTCTTGGATAAGATAGCGGAATTTTCAGTTCTTTATAAACCTTTCCTGGCTTTGCCTTCATTATCGCCAGGCGGTTTCCAAGGTAGACCGATTCCTCAATATCATGTGTCACTAAGATCATCGCCATTTTTTTCTTTTGCCAAATATCCAAAAGAACGTCCTGCAAATGCTTCCTTGTAAAAGCATCAAGTGCTCCAAAGGGTTCATCCAACAATAAAACTTCCGGTTCACGCAGAAGTGCTCTCGCAATGGCTACCCGCTGTGACATCCCACCAGACAATTCTTTCGGGTACAATTTCTCTGATCCTTTTAATCGAACAATTTCAATTAATTCATCCACTTTCCTACGCACTTCCTTATTTTTCAAAGAAAGGTCTGCTGCAATATTTTCTTCTACTGTAAGCCATGGAAACAACCGATGTTCTTGAAAAATAAACCCTTGTTGAATGCCAGCTCCTTTTACTGTTCGGTCATTAATCGTAATTTCCCCTTCATAGTCAGTATCAAGACCAGCAATGATTTTTAGCAAGGTGCTTTTTCCACAGCCACTCGGACCAATTATCGTAAGAAAATCCTGTTCCTCAATTACTAGATTAATAGTTTCCAGTGCTTTTACTTTTTTACTTCCCTGCGTAAATGATTTATTCTTCACAACCACTGAAATGGCCATTTTATCTCTCCTTTCCACTTCTCCCAAATAAGCAAAATTTATATATATCAACAAAAACAAATAATTCTGATAAATTTAATCGGTTTTAAAACCATACTAGTCCCCTTTCTCTTTATAGCTTATAAAAAAGGCATATTTCCGCCATCTAAATGGAGAAAATATGCCTTCGGTTTTCCGATCAGCTATTAAGATATCTTGAATAGCATTGTAATACAAAGTTTTCCACGTTGTCAACTTGGTTTTTTGTAATATTTATCAATCTATTTATCAAACGAGAGAATATCTTGAATACAAGATCACTTACTTCGGCCCAATTGCTGTTAGGCGGTCTTAACAAATTGGGCGGTATTTTTTTGTATTTCGTGGTAGAATACAGCTCATCAGATTAATAGGATTTAGGTCGATATTTTTTTTGCCATAATGATATGCGGAATCCCATCTTCTATAAAGATACTAGATGCAGTTTGATAGCCTAGTTTTTGATAAAAACCTTCTGCCTGTGTTTGGCCGTGTAATTTAACCTCGGATACTCCTTGTTCTTTTGCGATTTCTTCTAACGATTTAATAATAACTTTTCCTAGACCAAATCTACGATAAGGCTTTAAGATGCAGATTCTCTCCAATTTTCCTAAGCCATCCACCCATCTTATTCTTCCAGTTCCAGCAGGTTCTTCGTTATAATAAACCAAAATGTGTTCAGCAAGCCCATTCATTTTGTCAAATTCATCATACTCATCTTCTAATGGTACTCCTTGTTCTTCCACAAATACTTCTTTTCGAATAGAAAAAGCTTTTTTAAAATCATTTTCCAGCGTTATTCTTTTGGAACTCATTTTTTCATTCCTTTCTAGATTTATTGAAAACGAGACTAGCCAAAATTAATATTGCGTCTTATACTATTAATAACCCATTTTTGTTGTAAATACAACAAAAATTATTTAGTTAGGAGAATTTATTCATGAAGGAAATTCTACGCGAAATTGGAATGATAGCTAGAACATTAGATTCTATAAGTAATATAGAATTTAAAGAATTAAACCTTACAAAAGGATAATATTTGTACCTAGTACGTATATGTGAAAATCAAGGAGTCATTCAAGAAAAGCTAGCAGAAATGATAAAGGTAGATCGTACTACAGCTGCTAGAGCAATTAAAAAATTGGAAATTCAAGGATTAATTTTTAAAAAAGATAATCCTATTAACAAAAAAATAAAAAAATTATTTCCTACTGAAAAAGGAAAAGAAGTTTATCCTTTCTTAAAAAGAGAGGGAGATTACTCCGAAAAGGTCGCACTATCCGGATTGTCCTCTAATGAAATAGAAACAATGTTCAGCCTACTAAAAAGAGTTAGAAAGAATATAGAGGTGGATTGGGAATTTGTAAAAAAAGGAAACAAGAGGAATTATTGATTCTAAAAAAATACAGAACATAATTCACTATGTTCTGTACTTATGCTAAATATTTCATTCTCGATACTTTTGAAGCCTTTTAGTTATCACAGTGCTTTCCATTAATATAATAGGATGATTCCGAATAAACAGTGAATACAACTTCTAATTCTGGAAGATCAAATCCCATTATGTAAGTAGTAATCTTTTGAGCAACTTTATCACGAATTTCTTGTCCACGCTCGAACCATTTAACCTCTATAAGCGGAAAAGCTTCTATTTCTTTCTCATCAAATACAAAGGTAGAATGTTGCAGTTCAAACGTGAAGTTATCCGTACCGCATTCACAAATCTTTGCGAGATCTTCTACTAATGGCTTGCTAATATTCTTTAATTGTTGAATAGTAATACCACGAAACATAATATGCGGCAAGTTAATCCCTCCGTTATCTATCTTTTATTTTCATTAAACTGATTATGATAGGTATACCTTATCTTTAAAATAAAGTAAACTTCCATTAGTGGGGGTTTTTCCTCATCCCCCACTGATGGTTAGTTGCACTTATCGGACCTTTACGGGCGAGTTTCAACACCTAGCTTCCTCGATTTCTCGGCATCCCCGAGGTGGGGGTCTTACAGCCCGTTAAGCGTGGGATAAAATTTACATATAATAAGATAGTTATATTGTATGATTTATCACATGCTATTACAAACAAGTTTTACTACAAATAAGGCATTGATTAAAAAAAGCGCAAGCGCCTTGCTCATTGCCGTACGAACTGGAAGGGCTTCGACTGAGATAAAGGAAACACGATGAGCGTTAGCGAATCGATGTTGACTTATCGTAGGGAGAAGATCTAAAGTTCGATAGGCAATAGGCGCTGGAGCTAGACACTAGTCTAACTTCAAAAATTTTATACTTTCTTATCTTTTAAAAAAGGATTGCTTGGTAAAGAAACGCATCATACAGTTATTTGTTTCATACTCCATCCTACATTAGAATCGCCTTCAAAATTAGTATTACACTACTCTAACTCTCTATTTTCAGCTCAAATATCCTGTACGCACTAGAGATTTAAGGTAGATGTGAAATTTTTCATTTCCTAACACACACTCTTCTTTTTCCAACCCTTGCAGAACCGACAATTCATCGAAGATCCTTTGACAATGGCCTTGAATGGTAAAACCACTTAAATTGCAGCCATTTTCGCTTTCTAAAATAATATTGATCCTTCTTCCCTCTTGTACATCGACCCACATCGCAACTATATCATTTTCCGTTTCATCTGGATGTGTTTCTATAGTTTTATTCATCCCTATTAACTCGAATATATCTATTTTTTCCTCTTCACTATATAGATTTTCAAGTATATTTAAATTGGTAATGGAATACATTCCAATAATACTTTCAAAATCTACAAAAGGATCTGCTTTTAAATCTTCATAATATTTAGTGTCAACCTCCTTCGCTTGGTATTTTTCCTTCAAATGGTGAATAATGGACTCCATTGTAAAATGATTTGGTATTTTAGCATTCTTATATTTCTGAAATAATTGCTTCAAATAAAAATGAACGGATGATTCCATTTTGCCTTACTCCTTTTAAGCAATTTTATAATACATAGAATTTCTATATAGATTATATTATACTAATGAAATAGATACAAAGAATATAGTCAATAAAGGGGGATAAAATGAAATTTTTTTCCATCTTCATCTATTTTATTATGTATTTTTATTAGCATTCATCTGCTTAATTCCACAGCTATCGCTAGATTCTAATATCTTCAAACTTATCATAATTTTATTAATGATTGGATCATTTAGACATACCCTATTGAAGTTTCTGAAACATCTGAATATAATTAATAATAGCACTATATTACTAGTTCTTTTTTCATAGATAAAATAAAAAACAAGTTACTTCAGAAGCGTGAATGATGACCTTTCAAAGGGAGAAGGAAATAGCTTGATAGATCATTAGTCTTTTCTGTAAGTAGCTTATTGTTGGAGGTAAATATGGGGTTCTTTGATTGGTTAGACTTTCGTGAAGGCCTTCCACTTTGGTGGTCCTGTAAGTTAAACAAAGATATGACAGCATCGGTTGAAGAAATATTTGAAGGCATTGCCAAGACAAGATTAGCAGTACTGACAGAATGGGCAAATGAACAATGGGACTATTTAGCAAAAACATCTGTGGAAATGGATAGGGTCTCACAAGAAAATCTAAGTGATTATCTGAACAACAAGTTAAAGAAAAGCAACGATTTCACTGAGTTATTTTTGCTGAATACAGAAAAACAAGTGGAAGCAACTACTTATTTCCAACATAAAGGAATTTCCTATCAAAATCATTTTAACAGCTATTATCGAAAAGCAATAGATGCGGTTATTGATACGAAAGAGCCTTTCTTATTTGGACCTTTTACCGATGCACTTACATTGGAAATTGGACCACGAAGCTCTAAATTTCACGATGAAGTGACATTACTGTTCCTGCAGCCTGTTTTTGAAGAAGGAGTGTTGAAGTATATATTGGCTGGACGTATTCCAAATGACGTTGTCGGAGATTTGATTCAAAGGGAAGCAGGCCATGTTTATCAGGATTCTGGCGATAATTATTTATTTATGGCAAAGTCCCATTTCAACCCAACAATCGCACAAGGCATCGCATTATCACGAAGCCGGTTTGAGGATCATACGTTTACTTTTGGCGAAAATTTAAAAGATGGAGTTCATACGAAGCATTGGGGTACCGTTCAAATTAAGAAGCATACAGAATTTGAAATTCGCTTTACAGATCCAGCTACTCAGGAATTGCATCCAGGTGTGATGAATACGATTCAAAAAGGCGAAAATTTATTTGTTGAGTTCCCAGGGTATTCCGACTATCGCCATATCCCTGTTATTGGAAAGGGCATTACTTTTCAACTCCCTGGCTCAAAGGATATGTGGGGAATGATGTGTGAAGGGGATTTGGAAGAAGTTTACCGCAACCGCTCCCTCAGTTGGAAACTCGGAAAAAGCTTTGCCCTTCTCCTATTAATTGCGATTCTATTAAATACATGTTTTACGATGATTTTTCCTATTCCATCTTACTATATACTAGCTATGAACGTATTATATGCTCTTTTTTCCACCCGCTATTTTTACAAAAAGGCACTTGTTCCAATTGTTGCACGACTGCAGGAAATGACCAGCATCATTCGGAAAATTGCAGAAGGCGGAGGCGATTTAACCATTCGCCTGGACAACAAGCTTTTATTAAATGATGAGACAGGCTCTTTAGGACGCTGGGTTAACAATTTAATTGACAGTCAGGACGAGCTGATGAGCAAAGTAAAGTCAGTGACACTTGATGTTGAACAAACAAACCAATCATTACGGAAAAAAACCGAATTGGTCGAAAAAGATTCCGTTTCCGTTATTAATCAAATAGAAGATATGCTCCTCGGAATGAACCAGCAGTTGCAGGATGTGGAGCAGGCAATGAGTCAAGTGGATCAAATCAGTGCTACACTGGAAGGATTGGAAAATCTGTCCCAGCAGCAATTAGTACAAGCACAGGATCATGTGGAAAGCATTGATGAAAAAATGAATCACATTGTTCAAAAGGTGCATAGTGCATTAAACTTAACAAATAATTTCACCGATCTTTCCAATAATATCAGCCGAATTGTAGAATCCATTATCTCCATTGCACAGCAAACGAATTTATTAGCCTTGAATGCAACGATTGAAGCAGCCAGAGCAGGGGAATACGGAAAAGGCTTTACAGTTGTCGCAATGGAAATCCGCAAACTGGCGGATCAAACAACTGTCGCAACAAAGGAAATCAGCCAAACATTAGAAAAAATTGAAGGCAGCTCTGCGCTTGTCCAAAAAGCAATTCAAGAGAGCAGCGTAGAAGTGGAAAAGGGTTCCGATTACGTCAATGTTGTTCGGAGCGTACTGAGCTCAATGGCTCAATCATCTGCAACTGGTCCAAACGTAACAGACCAAATGAAAGAGATCATTACCAATATCGCAGACATTAACGAAAAAAATGCTGAAACCGTCCAAAGCATCGATCAGTCTACAGCAAAAATGGTCAATCTTATCCAAGATTCCCGTTTTGATTCCGAACAAAGCTCGCTCGTGGTTTCCACATTAAGACGGATCGTGTCTCGCTTTAAGCTTTCGAAAAAATAATGTTCGTTTTTCTTTATTTGATATAAAAGAAAATACATCGCCATTGTTAATGTGTATAACAATTGGTGATGTATTTTTTGTGGTTTTAATCCTTATTAGGCCTGAAATTTTGCAGCCTTACTTTTTCGACACTCTGACATCTTTTAGTTTTTCTTAGCATCTAAAAATGATCTATTACAAAATAAAACTTACAATAATCGCAGATAAAATACTAACTAACGTTGCGCCGTACAACAAACGCAGTCCAAAACGAGCAACCACATTTGCTTGTTTTTCATCTAACCCTTTTACCGCTCCAGAGATAATGCCGATGGAAGAGAAGTTAGCGAATGAGACTAAAAATACAGAGACTATTCCTAATGTCTTAGCACTGAATTCGGATGCCATGTTTGATAAGTTCATCATGGCCACAAATTCGTTTGTCACCAATTTTGTTGCCATCACGCTGCCTGCTTTTACCACTTCTCCTGCTGGAATCCCCATAATAAAGGCAAATGGCGCAAACACATAACCAAGCATACGCTGAAAAGAAATCCCAAAAATCATTTCAAATAAATTATCAATTCCTGCCATTAAGGCAACAAAACCAATTAACATGGCGCCGACAATAACAGCTACTTTAAATCCATCTAATATATATTCTCCCAACATTTCAAAGAAAGACTGTTTTTCTTCCTCTTGCACTACTAAAATATCTTCTTCTTCCTTAGTCGTATATGGATTAATAATAGAAGCAATAATAAATCCTCCAAACAAATTAAGAACAATTGCTGTTACGACATATTTCGGTTCGATCATCGTCATATATGCACCAACAATCCCCATAGAAACGGTTGACATCGCGGAAGCACAAAGGGTGTATAGACGATTTGCTGGCAGCTGGCCTAGCTGTTTTTTTATGGTAATAAACACTTCAGATTGCCCCACCATCAAGGAAGCGACTGCATTATACGATTCTAATTTCCCCATGCCGTTTATTTTGCTCAGCAAATAGCCAATCCATTTCATAATAAACGGAAGGATTTTAACATACTGAAGGATTCCAATCAGCATAGAAACAAACACAATTGGAAGTAATACGTTTAGGAAAAAGGAGCTTGCCCCTTCATTTGCAAGCCCTCCAAAAACAAATTCTATTCCAACGCTTGCATAAGAAAGCAATTTAGCAAATACACTTGCTATCCCATTTATAATAACCAAACCGAACTTTGTGTTCAGCAGCAGCATGGCTAATCCAAGCTGAATGACAATCATAAGAATGAGTTGTTTATACTTGATTTGTCTACGGTTATTACTTGCCAAGAAAGCTAGTCCAAAAACGACAAGTAATCCTAAAATTCCTATTAAAAATTTCATAAATGCCTCCAAACAATTATCTTGCTATTTTTGTAAATACCCTATCGTTTTCTGTCTATTTTAGATGTAGGACGTCTAACAAATACTCTCATTATAATCATATTTTTTTTAAATTTAAACCTTTTCTACTACTTTTCTTATTTTGGAAAAAATCCATATTCTGCAGGCTGCCTTTAAAATATACAGACTATCTTTTAAAACTTCTTTCTCTTTTTATCCCACACTTAACGGGCAGTAAGACCCCCACCTCGGGGATGTTGAGGAATCGAGGAAGCCAGGTGGGGGATAACTGCCCGTAAAGGTCCGAGGAATGTACACAAACTAAGGTCGCCACTTCCTGTGGCAACGTTTGTGTGATCCACATCCTGTGGACCGCAACTAACCATCAGTGGGGGATGAACAAAACCCCCACTGATGGTTCTCTTTATAAAAGAAGAAGATTCAATTCTTGTCAATCAATGTATTTGTTGTGAAATGAAGGATATAGGAATAATTTAACAGGAAGGAATATTATGACAAAAAATAGTGAAACCTAAATGGGAGGACTCATTTAAGGAAGTGACACAAATGGTAGATTTTTCAAATAGAGAGGGAGCACAGGAAAAAGAGCAGTTAATTTCTCAATTGCTTCAACTGGAATGGTATAAATCGGCAGATAACCGACAATTATATGAGCTAACAGTAAACGAGTTGGAAACGGAATATCAGCTAGTAGCAGAACAACTTAGTAAGAACTGACAAAAAAGGAATGCTCCAGCATTTTGGCTGAAACATTCTCCTTTTTTATTCATGAATAAGTACAGATTGTGAATGAAAGAGAAGGCAGCCAAAAAACGGTGCCTTCTTTTCTTACTTCGATAAATTATCTGTCAGCATTTTATTAACTTTGGCTTTTTCTTCTTCTGAAACATTAAGATAGTAAGTTTGACCAGGTGGAGTTCCTTGCCCTTTTACTTCATATTGTTCGATATTGTTCCGGACATTTCGATAGCTTTTTTGAATATCCATCATTTGATCAAACGTAATATTCGTTTTTACATTTTGTCCTAAAGCATTAAGAATATCATTAAAATGGGTGACAGAAGTCACACTCATTGCTTTATTGATAATTCCATTAATTACTTCCCTTTGGCGTTCATTTCTGCCAAAGTCCCCATTTGGATCTAAATGGCGCATTCGGACAAACCCTAAAGCTTTTGGACCATCCAGCTGCAGTGTACCTTTTTGATAATGATAGCCTTTTTTATAGTAGCCTTCATCGATCCAATCAAGATTGTTTTGCACGGTAATGCCGCCTACTGCATCGACAAGGGCGCTGAGTGCTTCCATATTTACTTGAATATAATAATCCATCGGAACACCAGTAAAGGCTTCTACTGTATCCTTAGCCATCTTTACTCCGCCAAAGGCGTAAGCAGCATTAATTTTATTCACCGTGCCATTACCAACAATTTCGGTTTTCGTATCACGAGGAATACTGATCATTTGCATTTTTTCTTTCGATGGATTCAGGGTCATGGCAATAAGCGTATCCGATCTGCCGACATCCCCTTCTCTTTCATCTACCCCCATAAGCAAAATGGAAATAGGTTCTTTTTGATCAATTGTTTCCTGTCTTTTTTTCGTTTCAGACTTTGATTCCTCTTCAATAGGCTTATACATATCATCCGCTGCTTTTTCGACATTATGATACAAATAATAAACATAAGCACCGGCAGCAATCACAAAAATACCAATAATCGACAAAATAGTTAGGAGAATTTTTTTCTTTTTGCTTTTCTTTTTCGCTCTCATGCAGTTCTCACTTTCTTTTTGAGATGTATTTCTCTTCCAATTTACTTCAAAATTCGACGTTTGTCTATTTATTTTTTGTTAAAATTCCGTTATTTTCCTCTATTATATAAGTATGTATTATCTCTTATAGATTATACCAGAAAAAACAGCTTCTCGAGTAACTCGAAAAGCTGTTTTATATATGGAGAGTTCCTTATGCTGTTGGAATTCCGCCTGTCACTCCATAAACTTGTGCTGTCACATAATTTGCATCCTTAGAAGCTAAGAATACATATACGCTTGCCAATTCTACTGGCTGGCCAGCACGTTTTAAAGGAGTAGGAGGTGTACTTTCTCCAAATTTCGGAATATTTTCACTCGGTTGTCCCCCTGAAATTTGCAGTGGTGTCCAAATTGGTCCTGGAGCCACTGAATTTACACGAACCCCTTTTGCAGCTAATTGTTTTGCCAACGCTTGGGTAAATCCTATAATAGCTTTTTTGGTTGTAGCGTAATCTAATAAAGCAGGATTTGGATTGTAGCCTTCTACTGAACTTGTCGTGATGATAGAAGCACCTTTCGGCAAGTATGGCAGCGCTGCTTTTACAACCCAGAATAAGGAAAAGACATTGATTTCAAATGTTTTCCGGAGTTGCTCTGTTGTAAGATCAGCAATATTTCCCACTGCTTGCTGTTTGCCTGCAACCAATGTTAAAACATCCAATCCACCCATTTCCGCATGAGCTTTTTCCACTAATTCCTTACAAAATGCTTCATCACTTAAATCACCTGGAATGAGTATTGCTTTTCGTCCTTCTGCTTCAACAAGTGCTTTAACTTCTTCCGCATCAGGCTGCTCAACAGGTAAATAGTTTATGGCAACATCAGCACCTTCACGAGCATATGCAATAGCAGCAGCACGGCCGATACCAGAATCACCTCCTGTTACAAGCGCTTTTCTGCCAATTAATTTTCCACTGCCGACATAACTTTCTTCCCCGCAATCCGGCAGAGGATCCATTTGTCCTTGCAGTCCAGGTGGTTCTTGATACTGTGTAGGAAACTCCCCGTTAAAAAATTCCGTTAAAGGATTTTTAGTATTCAAACTAGACATAACTATCTCTCCTTTTCCCATGAATATTTTAGGCATATTTGAGTGTACCCGTGAGAGTGTAGCGTAAACATCTTTTTGCGATTATTACCAAAAAAGAAACCTTATATGTATATATGATGTATATGCGCACTGGGAAAAAGGAAGTTCAAGCTATGTGTTTGTTATTGAAGTTAAATGATAACCCTCCATATATATTTACTATTTTGAAAAGGAAAGCTAACTATAAAGATCCTTTTTAATGGTCTTTTTTAGTCAGCTGCATTTTTTTACTGTTTATCTCCATATAAACTTGCTGTATCCGGAAATTGTGAAAACAAATTCTTATACTAGGAAGGAGTTGGATGTTGATTCTCCTTTTGTCTACCCTTTGGATTTTCCCTTCTTCGATTATCTGATGAGTCTACGGCAGAGTATTTTTCCCTTTCGACAATGTCCAAATATCAGAAACGGTTCTTCCCGTAAAACGATCCTCAGCAACCGCGTACCAAGAATATGGATTATTTTCAGCTAGATCTTTCCAAACTGTCTCCGCAATCTCGCCACTTTGAACATTTTTATCCTTCCCAATTTCTGTATCTGTATATATATTTACAGCAAAGTAGTCGGTAGCAACACGCTTTTCATTTGGCTGAAGATCTACCTGTATGTTTCTCTCGTCTTTTTCAGGAAAAAGATTTGTATCATAGAAATTATAATCGTCTAAATACGGTGAATACGTATTAACCATTATTTTGTTATTTTTTTGATCTACATGTAATAATTTCATATATCCTTGACCACCTTCAGGGCCGCTTTGGTAGTCTCCAAGCATTTGATAGACTTGGCGATCAGGATTTCCATCCCCATTATCGTCAATTGGATCAATCAATGTTTCAGAGTCATGATAGTGCCCGCTTAGTACAGTGATGACATTTTTATTTGGCAATACAACCTGATTATAAATTTTATCCCCTAGCGGACTACGAGTTCCTGAAACTAGCAAATACTCATGGAAGTTTAAAATCGCTTTTCGATCTGGGAATTGCTTTAAGATATCACTCATCCATTTTATATCTTCATCCTGAACGCCCCAGCCCATGTATAACATAATATAATCGTTTCCATTTGCTGAAATTAAGTCATAGTGTCCTCGATTGTTCTTATAAGAACCACCATAGTAGGGCTTATCCTTGAACCTATCTTCACCAAACCATTTGCTAAATTGTGTATAGTCACTTGTTTTATGATCAACATCATGGTTTCCTGCTAGTACACCGTAAGGAATATGATTGTCCTCCAGCACTTTCATAAATTTATCTGCATCTTTCCATTGATACTCTTGGTTGGATTTATCGACAATATCCCCTGTATGGAATACATATTTAATTTTCATTTCATCTTTCATTTCGGCAATCCAGTTCGTCTCTCTTTCATAAATCCATGGATAGCTGTCAGCATAGTATTGCGTGTCAGACATCCAAACAAAAGTATAATCATACTGATTAGGTGAAATTGGAATTTCATCTTGGATTAATACATTTATTTTATTGTTTTTCACGAACTCACGAACTGCGGCATTTCCTTTTAACTCAAAGTCTCCTTGGCCAGCAATTTTGAAATCAATTGTCGTCCATTTATTGGTCAAATGATTCCATGCATACATGGATACTTTTCTGCCTTTTAAAGATTTCCCTTTCCACACCAATTCAACAACATCGGTTTTATCAACAGCAGAATCGACCGTTACATCAAATCGGTGATAAGGAAATTTTGTTTTTGAATCTGTTATTAAATATTGTTGATCTTCTTTAGAGACAAGCGATATATCTTCCGTTGTAAAAGGTTGTTCTCCTTTCGGGACCATTGTATTTGGCGGTTCAACATCCGCCGCATTTTTATAGGCTTTAACATATTGTGTTTTAGACGAATCATATTGGAATCCTTTATAAAATGACACATGTAAAGCATCATTTGTTGGATCCGTTACTTTTACCTTTAACTTTGGATTCACATCTACTTTTGCAGTAGTTGAAATAAGCTCAGGCTTACTCGGATTTTCATTTACAACAGAAAAATGAACGGTTTTCTCTGCTTTGTTTCCTACTTTATCAAAAGCTGCAATTGTCAACTTATGTTCCCCTGGTGAGAGCTTGGATGACGCTGTATTTAATGGAACCGCAATTTCTTTTTCATCCATCATAATTTTTAATGTTTGAACATCAGCAATTGCATCCGTTGCATCTACATTGATGGTAAATTTCCCTTTGTACACTTTACCTTCCACTAGGTTTGTTTTTATTACTGGTGCTGTGTTATCTACTAATACTGCAGCACTTGCTTTTTCATCTGCGTCTTGAACATCAATAACATGTTTTCCATCAGAAACAGACATAGTATCCCATTTATATGATTTAGAAGGTGTATATTTTTCAGGGATCGTAAAGGTGAAATCTTCAAATGGTCGACTTTCTCCCATATCATACGTTTTTTTGGCATCCTTGTGTGTTGGATCCTTTATTACGGTTCCATTTGGCAACATTAAGCGAACATTACGTATTTTAAAATTATCACGATTTTCTTCTAATACATCTAATTGAAATGGTGATACCTTATTTCCCGCACGTATCGTCATGATATTTTCCCCTAATTGAAGACGATCAGCATCAATAGGGACCGTAATGGTGTCCCAATCATTCACACCATCATCAAAAATTCGGATTATATCTTTCCCAATTGTCACACCATTTTGAAAAAATGTATTCACTCCACTCGCTTCAAAAGCGAAATACGCTGAATTTTCCACAGATTTATATATATTTTCAGCTGCTTCAGTCTTATCAATCGATAATTTCACATGATCTGGTGAATCTGTCTTGGATGTTCCTTTCAGTATTTTTTCCCCTCTTAAAATATCACCATTTTTCACATTTAAACGCAGACTAGCATTGTTGAGATCTCTTGTAATCTTCACTTTAAACTTGTTGCTTGTTACTTTATTCGTTCCATCTGAAACGACAAAATAATATTCCACATATTTTTTCCCAAGTATTTCAGGTGGGTGGATTGTATAGTGATACATCAAATCATCAAAATTTTCCGCTAAAATGGCTTGTTTATATTTTTTATCCGTATTTGTTTTGTAAAATAATCGTACTGATTTTATGCCAATATTATCAGTTGCATCAGCAACAATATTAATATCTTCTTTTTGATCAATCGTTTTTATCCCAGTCATATTTTTAATAGTAGGTTTTACATTATCTTCTTCTATGTGAACGACTTCTTCGGGTACTTGAACCCGTTCCACTTTTCCTGGAGTAGCCTTTTTCACACCTGCACTTATTTTCTTTAATCTAGTCGATCCGTCAACAGGATATGTGTAAATGATTCCTTTATTTGAGTGGGTATCATCTACATTGAATTCATCATTATAATAAGAAACAGCGATTTCTTGATTAGAATTGGTAGCAACAGCCAAGCCTTTTGCTGCACCATTTGCCATTCCATCTCTATATATTTTAACAATATCCTTGTTTTCCACTAATTTTGTCTTGTAATTTGCATTAAAATCCGCGACTGTTTTATCACCATTTTGTCCATTCATCATCCAAAATACGAGTGTTTTCCGAGAAGGAATCACTACATTATCTGGACTTGAAGGCCAAATGATATCTGTATTTGGGTCTATCCCGTTTCTGTAGTGAATCTTATAATCTCTAAAGTTAAGATCCTTATCCGTATTGTTATAGATTTCTACAAATTCATACCCATCACCTAAACCTACATTCGTAGAATCAGGTACTAACTCTGTTATCAGAAAGGATGGAATTTTACGATAATCTACTTTAGGTTTTTTAATACTTAACGTATATTTCTTCGTTTTAGCATGATTTGTACCATCTGCTGCCTCAATATAGTAAACGATCTTTGATTCCACACTCATGCTTGGAATTTCAGCAGAATACTTCGTTGAACCTTTTGCAGATTCGTCCATTGCTAAAGAAGTGAATGTTTTGTCTCCTTCTTTTTTATAATAAAGTGTGACAAATGGGTCTGCCACGTTATCTTTAATGACAGCTTTTATTTTTACCTTTGAGAAAACATTGGCATTCGTTACAGGTGTATGTGTAATGACAGGTGCTTTTGTGTCTGCCTGAATCGGATCAATTTCAACAGGTTTCGCTGGAACTTGAATAGAATCAATCGTTCCTGGTGTTGATGCTGCCAATACTTGATGTTTTTCCATTTTTGTTCGAGATAATGGATATTTGTATTGAATATCCGCACCTGTATTATCACTTTCAGCAGCAAGATAGCTAGCAGAAATAATTTCTGCTCCTGATCTATTCTTTATGATAATGACGCGATTCCCCCCATTTATAAACCCGGGGAATACATCATTAAATGCAATTACTTGATCACTTGTCAACGAAAGTCCATTGTTTTTATTAAAATCAGCTAATGTTCGATTTCCATTATTAAACCAAAAGACTTTTACTTTCTGCGGCTCAATGGTTACGGCAGGCAGCTGAAATCTTTTTTCTACTCCAGTGTCCATGTATTGGTATGTAAAGGAATAGTTTGATAAAGTTAGTGGTTGATTCGTATTGTTATAAACCTCAAAAAACTCATAATAATCTACACCTCCGCCACTTGAATTTGGCGATAATTCCGTAATCAGCAGCTGAGGGTAACGATTAAAATCTTCTTTTTCAGGATAATTATTTTTTTCTGTTTCCAAAAGATTGATGGATTGTTCTTTCTCTTTATCTGCCTCCTCTTCTACTCCTGAATCTGCTTGATTTGCAGCAGGTTCCTTGTTGCTCTGTGTTGTATTGATGGAAGCTTTAATTGATGAAGCAGACGAATCTGCATCCAGTTCCGTATTTTGTGAAGCAGGAGAACCTGCATCATCACTACCCCTCTCTGCAAAAATCCGTTTGGATGGAACAGCTAAACTTACGTTTGTCAAAATGATAGAGAAAAGAAAAATAAATAAAATAAGCTTCGTTAATTTTTTTACTTTCTGCTTATTCATTGCTTCCTCCTTATTATCCTTAGTGGATACCCACCGACAATTTTAGAGGGTGATTGTTAATCAAAATTCATATAAATGTAAAATACTATTAATCTATGTAAAGGTTTGATGGATTTAAAAAATAGAACTCCAATCCTTAAATCTTAGCAGGCAAATCCATTAAGAAAAGCGCAAGCGTCAATGTATCTACAAGAGAGAATCCTTTCCTTTTATCCATATTTGGAGTATACCCTTGTATTTTATCATCGTACTATTTTCCTAATTTTGTTATCATCATTTCTCCATTTTCATCCAACAAAAATGACTATTCCTTATCTGGCTAAAACCTGCTTGCTGAAAGGATTTTCCTTCCTTACTCAAAAAGAAAAGCCAATGAATGCTGCAATAGATTCACGGAAGAGATATTCAACCATAAGTACGAAAGTCCTGTTGACGACAATTTTCATAAAATTTATACTTTTTTGTAATAATTAGTAAACTTCGAATAAGATCAAGTCAAAAGGAGGAAAACGTTGAGTTTATTTAAAAAATATGCCTGCACGATGCAGCACGACGCTTCTGACTGTGCTGCAGCTGCCATTTCAACGATTTTATCAGAGTATAAAAGTGAAGTTTCCATTATGAAAATACGGGAAATTATTGGCACAGATTCTTATGGTACAAGCGTTAAGGGTATGGTAGAAGGGTTAGAGAGCCTGCATTTTATAGTGAAAGCAATAAGAACTACCGCAAATGAAATAACCAAAGATATTACATTTCCAGCTATAGCACAAATTAGAACGAGTGAGGGGTTAAACCATTTTGTCGTTATACATAAAGTTCTTCGCAATCATAGATTTTTAGTAGCGGATCCAGAGCGAGGATTATCAAAAATAGATTTGGAGGATTTTGACCATTTATTTACAGGTGTGTTAATCCTTATGGTCCCTTCCAGTGAGTTTGAAAAAAGTACATATAAAGAAATGCGAATCTTCGACTTATTCCGCAAGCTCATCTTACCGCAAAAAAAGCTGTTATTAACAACCATATTCGCATCCCTTTTACTAAGCATTCTAGGCATATTCTTAAGCTTATTTCCCAAAATATTGATGGATGAAATAATCCCGTATGAATTAAAACATAGTCTTTATATTTTCTTATTAATTTTCGGAATTGCGACTCTATTTCAAATTTTACTATCTGCATTTCGACAGCATATTCTTTTGTTCTTATCTAGAAAATTAGATATCCCATTATTGCTGGGATACTATAATCATATTTTACACTTGCCGTATCGATTTTTTGTTACTCGAAAAGTTGGAGATATCATTACAAGATTTCAGGATGCAATGACCATAAAAGACATCTTTACAACGGTATCCCTATCTTTAATAATGGATGTGCTGTTAGCTGCGGTAAGCGGGTTTGTGTTATGGAAACTGAATGCTGATTTATTTTTCATTTTAATCATCATCGTTTTTATCAATATTCTCTTAATTTACTTTTTCAAAAAACCTTATAAAAAGTTAAATTACGAACAAATGGAAACATCAGCTAAGCTTAATTCCCATTTAATCGAGTCCATAAAAAATATAGAAACAATCAAATCTCAGAATGATGAACAGAACCAAATCCATAAGCTGGAAAATAAATTCATTGCTTCCCTCAAGGTCAATTACCGAGAAGGAGTCATCAATAATTTCCAAAGTTCCATTTCCAATTTTATTGGTTCATTGGGAAATTTGGTATTTATGACAATCGGAGCCCTCAGCATCATCGATGGAAAGATGAGTATAGGTGACTTACTCGTTTTTCAAACCTTAAGTCAGTATTTTACAGAACCGGTTCAAAATTTAGTTTCCTTGCAGCTAACCTTTCAAGAAGCGCAAATAGCCATGAAAAGATTAAGCGAATTAATGACATTAGACCGAGAAGATAACCAAAAGGAAAAACTAACAAATATTGAATTAAACGGAGAAATAGAATTTAAGGGTGTTTCCTTTGCTTATGGATCCCGGCCGCCTGTTGTAAATGATTTAACATTGAAAATTCTAAAAGGATCCCGTGTTGCACTTGTCGGGGAAAGCGGTGCAGGAAAAAGCACCATCTCACGCCTGCTTTTAAAATTCATCTCCCCGCAACATGGAAAAGTAACCATATCTGGCTATGACCTAGAGGATATTGACCATAACTACTTAAGATCTAAACTGGCATATATCCCACAAAATATCGAGCTATTTACAGGTACTATTATGGATAACTTAAAAGTTGGAAATCCCAATGCCACATATGAAGAAATAGTAGCAGCTTGCAGAAAAGCTGGTGCAACACCATTTATTGAAAAATTGCAAAACAGATATGGTGCATTTGTTGAAGAATCTGGAAGTAACTTTTCAGGCGGTGAAAAACAGCGACTAGCGATAGCAAGAGCCCTGCTTTCTAAACCTGATATTTATATTTTCGATGAAGCAACCTCTAATTTAGATTCATTTAGTGAACAAAAAATCCAAGATCTTATTTTTGGCCATAACAGGGAAAAAACAGTCATTATTATTGCACATCGTCTATCTACTATTGTTCATTGTGATTTAATTTGCTTTATTGAAAATGGAAAAATAATAGAACAAGGAACACATGATGATTTGATGCGATTGAATGGAAAATATGCAGAGCTTACTCGTTTACAATACGGAGCGACTAATCAGAAAGCGAAGGAGCAATATGAACTGGAGGCAATAGTGTATGAGTAAATTAGAAGTAAAAGAGAATAAGAAGCTAGTTCTAAAAAATGTAATCATTAATGAATTGCGCAGTATTCAAATCGAAAAGCTAGATGCTGAAATTCAAAAGTTTATCAACTTAACGCAAATCCTGCATATGCAAACATTCGGTCCATTAATAACCAAATTAGTTGGAACCAATTTACATGATGATGGATCATTAACTTTTGACTATGACCTTATTGTCCAAGCACATAATTATCATCTCCATAAAGAGCAATTTAAAGTGAAAAAGGAATACAGTTGCAGAAATTGTATTTATCTTCGCTATGAAGGAAAAGCGGAGCACTTGAATTTCGCCCATTCAAAATTAGATTTGCATATATTTGAAAATGATTTACTCACAAATGGAGAAATGTATAGTGTATTCCTATCAAACACACCTGAGAAAATGGTAGTGGACATTTTTAGACCGGTGACAAGAAATGAAACTTTATAATATACACGAACTAAAGGATTCGCGAATATTTTTTGATAAAAAACCACCTGTATTTTTAAGCATCTTTATTTTCTTTTTATTCGGAATTATTTTATCATCCCTCTATTTTTCTAAAGTTTCGGTAAAGCCTTATGTTGTGAAAGCACAAGGTGTTGTAACAACAAGTGATAATCGTCTTATTTCTGTCCAATTAGATGGAGAGGTAGAATCGATTCATGCAGCTGAAGGGCAAACTGTTTCCAAAGGGGAGGAATTATTCACGATATCAAATGGACAAGAAGGTCTGCAAAATACAGCATTAACCGAGCAAAAGGATGAACTGAACGCAAAGTTAAAGATGATGGATCGATATGAAAAGTCGTTAGATCAACAAATAAACAAGATGAAAAACTCGGAGCTAGAGCAAGAATATTACGGAAAAGTAGAACTCTATCTACTCCAGCTGCAAACGGACAATTTTGAAAAAGGGAATATAAACAACCAGTTATCTAAAAAAAGACAAAAAAAAGCAGAGATGGATTCTACTATTACCACTCTAACAAAGGAGCTAAATTCACTAGAAGATACGGAAGAAAATGAGATAAAAAGAAATGAAATTAAAGGGGAAATAGATGCTAAGAAAAACGAAATAGACAGCATGCAAGGAGAAATCAGCCAGTTGGAAGGCCAAATGAACAATCCCTCCTCTCAATCGAAACAAATTTATCATCAATTGATAAGTGAGCTTGGTTCCAAGAGAGCAGAAACAGAAGCAAAATTAACAGAATTGGAAGGTCAGATTTCGATTTATAAGGGGCAGGAATCACCTTTAGTTGTGAAAGCAAAAAATAATGGCATCATTCACTATCTTGTTCCATTAAAAAAGGGAATGTCTATCCAAAGAAACCAACTAGTAGCAGAGGTTTCCCATAATTTAAGCAAAGACTTGGAAGTGGAAGCATACATAGACGCAAAAGATATATCAAAAGTAACAATTGGAGATAAAGTGAAGATCTCCATAAATGGAGTGAACAGCCAAAAATACGGAACATTAAACGGTCAGCTTTTATCGATTGATTCAGGTACGTTAACCCAAGAATCCAGCAAAGGAAACATGATTTTTTATAAATGTTTAATCCGTTTATCGAATGAAAGGCTTATGGCAAATAACGGGGATACGATAAAAGTAATGAAATCCATGCCTGTAGAAGCTAGGATAATTTATGAAAAAGAAACGTATTTCGATTGGTTATTGAAGATGGTCAACTTTAAAATGCAGTGATATTAAAAAGGAGGTATAACAAAGAAAATGAAATTAACCTCGATACTCCATCTATTGTATTATATATGCCTAATAGCATTTATTTGTTTCATTCCGCAGGCTTCGATCCATGCCAACATTTTTAAGATTGTATTGTTTTTATTAACAATCGGCATTTTTATTCTATTATGTACTTTTTATATTGTGATTTCTTTTAATAGAAAGTACGCAGAAATCAAAAAATATGCAAATTCCAATGTGGTATGTATGGTTATTGGCATTGTTTCATTCCTTACTTTTGGCCATATGATTTATAGAAAAACAAACAGCTTTGTCATACTCGCAGTTATATTTGGTGTATTATTTGTAGGTTCTCATCTTTTACAATTTAAGATAACAAATAATCTAGCAAATAATCAATTTGATCTAATGGAAGAAGTTAAATTGTTCTCTAAAATGGGTCATTCCTTAGATAAAACGCCACTGATGAATGCTAGCAGCAAAATGGATATTTTCTTTTTTGGATATGCCGTTGCTGTTGGGGTCGCAGATAATTTATATGTATTTGCCTCTATTGTAGGAATCATTTTGATTCTATCAATGAAACATTTAAAAGTAGTAATGCAGGAGTTTTTTAATAGTGGGCTTATTTCTGCAAAGGAAACCTATTTCTCTCTCTTCTCTTATTATTTCTGTTATTTAATTTCTATTGTATGGTTTATTTTTTTCCCGAACCTTTCAACCCTTTTAATTGGGGGCTCTAGTTTAATTACGATCAAAATATTTATTAAACGAATTGCGATCAAAGTATATGATGAAAAAAATAATTTTTCCTAAGGAAAATTAAACAAATAAATTTTATCTAATAGATTAGTAAATTGGTATAACGTACACATGTACTTTATATAAATAAACATAATGGGAGGAATGATCATGGAATTAGTATTACCTGAAAAGTATGTAGAATTAGAGCAAGAGGAAATGCAGTACCTTGATGGCGGAGCCTATTTGTCAGCTAATGATTGTATACAAATTGCTGCAAGCATTGCTATGTCTCCGGGAGCATTAATCGCAGGAGCAGCAGGAGCAGTCGTCATTTCTAAAATTGTACAATGGGCGAAATTTACTGGCGGACCACTTGGCTGGATTGTAGGAACTGCCGCTGGCTATGCTACTGGATTTATCTCAAAAATTGCTTATGGAATTGGAAAAGGCGCCATATCTGGCAGAGGTTTATCCATCGATTGGTCTTGGGATCCTTTCAACTTCGGCACAAGAACCTTTATCGGCAAAGCAGATTGGGCTTAACAAAAAGAGTATCAATAGACACTTACTATTGCTGAGTTAGTTGTAGCAAAATAACTCTTATCACAGCAAAAGAACAAAATCGCAGGCGCCTTGATCATCGTCGTACAAACTGGCCGATTAACTACGCAACGTCCTGTTGCAACATCGGCACTAGTACATCCTGTACGTCGGAAGGGCTTCGACTGAGATAAGGAGAGACTAACCATCATGGGATGTTTTTTCCCATGATGGTTAGTCAAGTCGATCAGGTTTTTACGGGCAGTTTTTTCATCCACCATCTTTTTTCAGGTACTCTTACTGCCCGTTAAAACGTGATAAAGTAAACACAATGAGCGCAAGCGTAGATGTTGACTTATCGTAGAGAGATGACCTGAAGTTTGATAGGCGATAGGCGCTGGCCGATTAAGTACGCAACGTCCTGTTACAACATCGGCACTAGTACATCCTGTACGTCGGAGTTGGACGCGGACCATACTGCTAAGTTATCCACTACTCTATTTCGTTTATAATAAATTCCTAGAAAATGAAAAATTACACGCTGAAGTCGAGAATCTTCCCCGCTTCAGCGTGTAAAAAAGTATAAAGTGAACCTTTCCATCAGTGGGGGTTTTCTTCATCCCCACTGATGGTTAGTTGAGCCTTACAGGATGTAAGCCATGCAGACGAAGACATAAGGACGTGGCGCTCTTAGTCTGTATTCTATTGTTCTGATCTTTACGGGCAGTTATCCCCCACCTAGCTTCTTCGATTCCTCAGCATCTTGAGGTGGGGGTCTTACTGCCCGTTATGTGTGGGATAAAACCGTAACTCTCCAGTTGTTGAAAAACGTTTAATTTCATTGAAGGAGGTATCGTTATTTGGTCAACGAGCATCCGCACAGGGCAAGCAACGAAGAAAATCAGCGTTTCTTACTCTTCATTTAAAACTCTTTCAATTTTTTTACGCAGCATTGGCATTCCTTGTCCTCCTGCTTGGAAGTGGCGCAGCTTTCCTTCTTTATCAAATAAATAATAAGCAGGAACGTATTTATTTTCAAATACATCTGTTAATTTATGTTCACTGTCAACAAAAATTGGCTGTGTAATATCGTGGCCGATCGCCATTCCTTCAATGACACTCATCTCTAGATCGTCCTCTGAGCGTGGCATATGAACCGCTACTACATTTAAATCGTCTTCGTATTCATCTCGTAATTCATTTACATCTGGCATTGCTTCCTTGCATAGGTAGCAGCTAACAGACCAATAATGAATCAATGTTGCTTTTTCCCCTACTAAGTCTGCTTTTGTTACCTCATCATTAATCCATGCTGTTGCGCCTTCTAACTCTGGCATTTGTTCCCTTAATTTCATCCCTATATTCCCCTTATTCTCTACTTATATTTTTGTGAAACTTGTATTATATGTACAGGATCTGCAGCAGATCCTGCGTTTTTGCTGAAAAATTATAATGTTTTTTGTCCAGGCTTCCAGTTCATCGGACATAATCCGCCCGTTTGCAATGCTTGAAGAACACGCAATGTTTCATCTGCATCACGGCCGATATTGTTGTCGAATACCACTTGATACATTAGCTCACCTTCTGGGCTGATAATGAATAACCCACGCAAGGCGATTCCTTCTTCTTCAATTAATACACCATAGTCGCGAGCGATTTGGTGATTCGTATCTGCCGCTAATGGATAGTTTAAATCTCCTAAACCATTATCCTTGCGATCTGTCTTAATCCAAGCTAAGTGTGTATGAATTGTATCTGTAGATACACCTATCACTTCTGTATCTAAGTCAGAAAATTCCTCATAACGATCGGATAAAGCAATAATTTCCGTTGGACAAACAAACGTGAAATCCATTGGATAGAAAAATAACACCGTCCATTTCCCGTTTTTCATATTCTCTTCCAAACTTACTTTTCCAAATTCCTTATTCGGTAAAACAGCCTCCATCTCAAATTTCGGTGCTGGTTTCCCTACCATACGCTCTGCCATTTAAAATCTCTCCCTTTTGATCATTTTTATATTTTTTGAAACTATTATTTTTTCATTTTTATAGCGCCTTTACTCGCTAACACACTATTTATTATATAAAATATCTATTTGAAGTCAATACTTTTTTATAATTATTTTAATTAAGTATTCATTATCAGTTTGTTTTTATAACTAAAAACACTCTTAACCTATATATAATATAAGGTTTTTGTTAGCTCGTAAAAAATCTATCGACTCTATTTTATATCTAATTGATTTTATTTTTATCTAATTGAAAAAAATAAAATCAATAAACTTTATTCCAATGTATTTAGATGATAAACATTAGAATTCCCCCTGATAAAACGGCCTAAAATCAATATGTCGCAGCGAATGGACAAGATGTTATATTATCAGTTAGAGGCAGTAATAGCAGTGAACAGAAAGGAGCAGTTAAATGAATGTTAATCTAGAAGAGGCTATTGAAATTTTGGAGCGCACACCGCAGACATTGAAGCAGTTTTTATCTGGTTTATCCGATGGATGGCTGCAATGCAACGAAGGAGAAGGAACTTGGAACGCTGCGGAGGTAATCGATCACCTTATCGAAGGAGAAAAAAACAATTGGATACCAAGGCTGGAATTTATTTTTCAAGAAGGAGAAAGCAAACCTTTCCCTCCATTTGATCGTTATTCGCACTTACATGAAAAGGGTGAAAAATCACTAGAACAAAAGCTGCAGGAATTTAATACGATTCGAACACAAAATATCACAAAACTCAAGTCTCTAGTAGACCCTGCATTGCACCTTGAATTAACAGGGACTCACCCAGCTTTTGGCGCAGTAAAAGCAAGCGAATTGATTTCCACATGGGCTGTTCATGATTTAACCCATATTGCACAAATTGTACGGGTAATGGCGGAGAGATACAGAACGGATGTTGGACCGTGGGTAGAATATTTAGGAATATTAAAAAAGTAAGACAAGCGCAACTGCCTTGACCATGGACGTGAGATTGGGTAAATATTGTCTAGTTTTGTAGAAAAATAGCTATATGGTGAAAACTGAAACAAAACAAACAATGGATGACAAAATTGAAACAATGATGCAGAGATGGAATTAAAAACGTTCGTAACAACGCTTCCACTTGGGAATTTCATCTCATTTTTGCATAAGAAGCTGCAACCAAAGTAGAATGGATGCACTTTTTTAGATCTTTTCATTAGTAGTGCTTAAACTAAATTTTTCGAGAAAAATTGAAGCGAATCCTCATTAATGAGAACCTTATATTTGAATTATAGATGGATGAAAGTTAGACTGAATATGAAATCAAATGCAAAAGGAGAGTGTAAAATGAATATTGTTACATTAAACAACGGTTTAAAAATGCCTCAGCTTGGATTTGGTGTTTGGCAAGTGGAAGACGCACAAGCAACTGCTGCTGTTTCGAAAGCAATTGAAGTTGGCTATACCTCCATTGATACAGCCATGATTTATAAAAATGAGGCAGGCGTTGGGAAAGCAATAAAAGAAGCTTCCGTTCCTCGTGAAGAATTATTTATTACGACAAAAGTCTGGAATAGTGATCAAGGCTATGACAACACACTGCGAGCATTTGATGAAAGCTTAGAAAGATTAGGCCTTGATTACGTCGATTTATATTTAATTCACTGGCCTACGCCTGAGTTTGATGAATATGTAGATACATATAAAGCGTTAGAAAAGCTTTATAGTGATGGAAAAGTAAAAGCAATTGGCGTTTGCAACTTTGAAATTGAACATTTAGAACGAATTTTAAAAGAATGTGAAGTAACGCCTGTATTAAACCAAGTAGAATGTCATCCATACTTGGCGCAAAATGAGCTAAAAGAATTCTGTGCTAAACATGATATTTTTGTAGAAGCATGGAGTCCTCTAGATCAAGGTGGAGAAGTACTGCAAGACGAAGTAATTAAAACAATTGCGGAATCCCATAGCAAAACTCCAGCTCAAACTGTGCTGCGCTGGCATTTGCAAAATAACTCGATCGTGATCCCTAAATCTGTCACTCCATCAAGAATCGAAGAAAACTTTAATGTGTTTGACTTCGAACTAACAGCAGAAGAAATGGGACAAATTAACGAGCTAAATAAAGATCGACGCAAAGGACCACATCCAAACGAAATGAGTATGAGATAATTTTATCCCACTCTTAACGGGCAGTAAGACCCCCACCTTGGGGATGCTGAGAAATCGAGGAAGCTAGGTGGGGGATAACTGCCCGTAAAGGTCCGATAAGTTCAACTAACAATCAGTGGGGATGAAGAAAACCCCCACTGATAGAAAGATTCACTTTATATAACGATTAGACAAGGCCACTCCGGATTATCAGCCGGAGTGGCCTTTTATAAAAATCAACTTGATTTATCACCCCTATATACTGTTACGCCTCCCTCCCCATTCCATTTTTATTTTTTCAAAAATTATAAAAAATATGTCCTATATAAGAAAAGCGCAAGCGCCCTTGCTCATCGACAGAATAAGCTGGACTGAATCGAGTGAGATAAAGGAAACACGAAGAACGTAGTGATTCGATGTTGACTTATCGTAGACGAGGTGAGGGAAGCGTTGAAGTCGATAGGGCGCTTGCGCTAGACACTTCTCTGACTTCAGAAAACTTATACTTTCTTATCTTTTAAATAAAAGAAAATTATCATTCTATTTAAACCTACTTGAATTATAGGAATAATAGGTTTATAATCCATTTAATTAATTGCAATTAATCTAGGAATTTTCCTTTTTATTTCAGTATGTTTGTGATTGGACAACCAGTAGCCATACAGTGAGATATTCAATATCTTTTAAGCTAATACATTTCTTTCTAAAATATATTTTTAGATGTATTTACATTCAGTTCATAAAAATCCAACTATTAGATCCATTAGAGAGGAAGCAAATATATGAAGAAAAGAATATCCTTCGATTTTTTTCAACGAATCGGAAAAGCAATGATGGGCGTTGTATTAATCTTGCCTTTAGTGTCTATTTTTATGGGAATTGGCGGGATTATCCTAAATCCCAACATCCAAAAACTATTGCCATTTCTTGCGTCTGATGGGTTTCAAACAGCGGGAATATTACTACAGAAATCTGGGCAAGCCGTATTTGCCAACTTAGCCGTACTGTTCGCTGTGGTGATTGCTGCAAGCTGGACAAATAAAGTAATGGCTGGCTTCTCCAGTTTAATTGCATTTTTAGTGATGCATACGGTTATTGGGGCACTTATTGAAATTAATAAACCTCATTTAAATGAAAAGATGCTAGGAACCGAGCTTGGAATCCCAACCCTTCAACTAGGTGTTTTTGGTGGTATATTTATCGGTTTTCTGACTGCATACCTATACAATAAATTCTATAAAACCAAATTCCCTGATTCCTTAGCTTTATTTGGAGGAGAACGATTTGTTCCGATTGTTTCTTCCATTGCAGCGGTACTATCTGCATGTGTCTTTTATTTTATTTGGCCTTTTGTTCAAACAGGAATTGGTTCAGTCGGACAATACATAGCTACCCATACAAATCCGTTTACGGTTGGATTATACGGTGGGGTGGTTAGATTGCTTGTTCCTTTTGGCCTGCAGCATATTTACAATGCACCACTTCTATTTACCGATATTGGCGGTGTATATACGACGCTTGATGGTACAAAGATAGTCGGAGATCAAAATATTTATATTGCTCAAGTGATGGATGCTTTAAAAGATCCTTCTGTCAATATAACTGGCGGCCAGTATATTGGTGCGAAATTTATCCCTTTTATGTTTGGGCTTCCCGGCGCTGCACTGGCAATGTACCATTGCGCTAAGACAAATAAAAAACAAGTAACAAAATCATTATTACTAGCAGCTTCTTTAACAGCATTTCTAACAGGTATTTCAGAGCCAATTGAATATACTTTTCTATTTGTAGCGCCATTATTATATGTAGTCCATACATTACTGGCAGCATCAGCTTATGCTATATCCAGTGCACTTGATATTCACGCTGGATTCGCAGGTGGTTCAGGTATCATTGATTTCGCCTTATTTAACGCCATTCCAAATATTAATAAAGATTGGATTTTCATTATTTTATTAGGCATCGTGTACTTCTTCGTCTATTATTTTGTCTTTAAGTTTTTAATTAAAAGAAATAATTATAAAACACCTGGTCGTGAATCCGATGAAGAGGAAACTCGCCTCTATTCAAAAGAAGACGTAGAGAATAAAAAAAGAACGGGATCCCCTTCTTTGCCAGTTGAAGTTTTGGCAGCACTCGGAGGAAAAACCAATATTACCAATCTGGATGCATGTATTACTAGACTGAGAGTTGGTGTAAAAGACACTTCATTAGTGGATGATAAGCGTTTAAAACAATTAGGCGCTTCAGGGGTATTAAAAGTGGGAGATGGCGTTCAAGTTATCTTCGGTCCAAAGTCATCTATTATAAAAGCGGAAATAGAAGAAGCCATGTAAGGATATGTTCTACCTTTCTATGGATAAATCTATATAACTATTTTTACTATAGCTATACGTTATATAATAAATAGTATAGGGAGATCTAGTATTTTTTGTTTCATAATGGGGACCTAAGAGTCTAACTACTCAGGTCCCACAATTATAGTAAATTTTAACGGAGGAACTAGTGATGAGTAAACCTAACATTGTTTTTATGATTTCCCATGATACTGGAAGATACCTTGGGTGTTATGGACACAAAGTCGAAACTCCAAACATTGATCAATTAGCTGAAAAAGGGATACGATTTGATAATTATTATTGCCCGGCACCTCAATGCAGTCCTAGCAGAGGCAGTATTTTAACTGGACTTTACCCACATAACAATGGACTTATCGGTCTTGCCCACCTTGGATTTTCCATTAATGGCGACGTAGCAACACTTCCTCAAGAAATGCAAAAAGCAGGATATGAAACGACGTTGATTGGATTAAGCCATGAAACAATTGGAACGCCTCCGCCTATTGAGAATCGTGTGTTCAGTTCTACCTATAAACTTGGCTATGACCGCTTCGAAGAGGTAGAGGGAGATAGAGGTCCTCTTGTAGCCGACAAAGTCATTTCATTTTTACAGGAAAAATCCGCACAATCCTCCAATCAGCCTTTCTATTTAAATGTTGGTTTTTTTGAAACACATCGAGATTTTGATGAATATGAGCCATATGCGGATCATATAAACAATGTAGAGACCTTTCCCTATTTGCCGGATACCCCGAATGTTAGAAAAGACATCTCTCTATTAAATGGTTCAGCCAAAGTTCTTGATACTGCAATTGGGCGCATTATCGATTATTTAAATAAAACGGAATTGGCTAAAAATACAATCGTTATTTTTACCACAGACCATGGGCTTGCTTTTCCTCGTGCGAAGGGAACATTGAAAGATGCTGGGCTGGAAACAGCGCTTATCATCAATGGTCCGCAAATTAACGGTTCCCAAGTAAACAACTGTTTATTATGTAATATTGATATGATGCCGACCTTGTTGGAATTAGCAGGTGCACCCATTCCCGAAGGTCTGGATGGAAAAAGCTTTGCATCGTTAATCAAAGGGGAAGAATCATACATACGAGAAGAGTTTTTCTGTGAATTAACTTGGCATGACCGCTATCACCCTATGCGGGGAGTCCGGACAGATCACTATAAATATGTTAAAAACTTTGAAGATGGACCTGCTATTTATATGCCTTTTGATGCCCATAATAGCCTTTCCGGCAAAGAAGTTCGGAAACAATACTATGTTCCAAATGTACCAGAGGAGCTATATGATTTGGAGAAAGATCCACTTGAAGAAAACAATGTTATTAATGAAGCTTCCTATGCTTGGATCGCAAATGAATTACGCATAAAAGTAGAAAATTGGATGCTTCAAACGAATGATCCACTCTTGCAGGGACCGATAGCAGGAGTCGGTTCGAAAAGATGGGAAGAAGAGATACGCAGCAATAATGCATATCCTGGAAAAGAACATTTTCAAAAGAAGAGAGACTAATAATATAGAAGAAACTCGTGCAAAAACAAATCCTCTTTTGTTTTTGCACGAGCTTCTATTTATGCCCTATATTCTATACATCAGCCGCACACCGAAAACCAATGTTCCCAGTAGAGCTGTCTGGTGTATTTGAGCTTCTAGCAGCTACTCGATATCGGTTGCAGTAGGACTTATGGCAAAGGTAGGAACCACCTTTCATTACCTTCTTCGTGCCAGTAGATGGACCTTTCAGATTTACTAAAGGACGGTCTGTTTGAACATGGGCAGTAAACCAATCTGAACACCATTCCCATACATTTCCTACTGTGTTATATAACCCATAGGCATTTGGCAAAAAGGATTTGGCAGGTGCTGTTCCATTATAGCCATCTTCAGCAAGATTATGAGTAGGAAATTCACCTTGCCAGATGTTGCATCGATGCTCTCCGTTCGGTAGTAATGTATCTCCCCAAGGATACAGCTTTTGTTCAAGCCCTCCTCTTGCAGCATATTCCCATTCCGCCTCAGTAGGCAATCGTTTGCCTGCCCACCCGCAATATGAATTCGCATCATTCCACGAAATATGTATGACAGGGTGATCCAAACGATCCTCAATGGAGGAATCAACACCTTCAGGCTGCTTCCAATAAGCCCCCTCCACCAACATCCACCAAGGTGTTTGCTGAACAGATCCTTTCACCTCTTTTGCTGCCTTTTCTGATAAAAATCGGTAAAAAACAAAGGAGTTCCCAAATGTTTCTGCCTCCGTTTCATATCCAGTTTCCTTTACAAAATCTGCAAATTGCGCATTTGTTACCGCAGTAGAATCAATATAAAATGGATCAATGATTACCTTTCGCACTGGACCTTCTCCATCTGCAGGATGCCCCTCCGGTGAATTAGTTCCCATCAAAAATTCCCCGCCTGGCAAATAAATCATGTCCTGCTTTGATTTATTTTGGTTTTGAAGCAATGATTTACTTTTATCGTCTAATTTGGTGGAGCTTAGTCTGCTTGCACTGCAGCAGGAAGACTTCAGTTGTTTATCCACTTTTTCAACCTCCCTCTATCCATTTTTGGTTCTCCGTTCCTTCTTTCAATCCTTTAGAAAAATAGGAAAATCCCTCTTTTCTGCAGAAAAGGGGATAACCTTTGGAAGTTATAGCTTCAGCATCATCGTGATAAGATCACTCATGAAAACTTCTTCTTTTATAGTTTATTATATTTAATATAACAAATAATTCCGATATTTCAAGCAGATGACGGCGGATTGAAATCAACTGTTCTTCTAATTCCTTCTGATACATAATTTTCCCCCTTTTTCCTTTTCCATTAAAACGATGCCTTACGCTATGAGATTCTTAAAAAATAATGATTGGTATAAACTGATATCTTACCTCCTACCCAACATGCTTGGCCCAATGAAAAAACCAACTATTAGTAGGATAATGGTCAACATCATCGTTACAGACAATACTTTTACAATTTCTGCTAAAGCCGTCCATATAAACGGGATATACTTTTTGCCCGGCATCTACTTGTTTATTCAAAAAATCCACCGCAAACGGAGTAGTAATCGTGGCATCCGCCCGCCCTGTTCAAATTTGGTTGGTTGTGTCATCAGAACCTTGGCCAGAGTACACAATATTAATGCCTGCATTATGCTCTTTATTGTATTTTTCAATAAATACAGCGGAGTTGCTTGTCGTACTCACCACTACTTTTTTCCCTTTTAAATCTTCAATGGAATGTATATCCGTATTTTTCTGATTAACAGAAACTTTAAGCGAAAAAATATTATATGGTTCTTTATTAAATAAGATTTTTTTCTGACGCTCTTCATTTACTTCCATCTGATGGGCAATAAAATCTATTTTATTTGTTTCAAGGCTTAGTAATAGATTGGAAAATTCCATTGTTTTAAATTCAAATTGATATTCCGGCAATTTTAAAGTTTCAGAACATTCGAAGAACAAAAGCGCAAGCGCCTTGATCATCGCCGTACAAACTGGAAAGGCTTCGACTGAGATAAAGGAAACACGATGAGCGATAGCGAATCGATGTTGACTTATCGTAGGGAGATGACCTGAAGTTTGATAGGCGATAGGCGCTGGAGCTGGACGCGGACCAAACTGCTAAGTTATCCACAACTCTATCTCGTTTATAATTTCCTAGACGAGCACAAAAAACCTACCTCTATATAATGGTTATAGAAAGATAGGCTTTCAAACTATATCGAAACCGCTCTGTTCAAACTAAATCTTCAAACTCTTTCGCGATTCTCTCCAATGCTTCCTTTACAATCGACCTGGGAGATGGGATGCAAATTCTTTGGTGGGAAATTCCTTCTTCTCCAAACATGCTTCCATCCTCTAATAGCACATTTGCTTTGTTATAGATGCGATCGTGGACTTCTTCCGGTGAAATACCGTATGTACTGAAATCCAGCCACATAATATACGTCCCTTCTGGAATCGCCACTTTTAGCTTTGGCATTTTTTCATCGAAAAATTCTTTTACCATTTTGATGGTTCCGTCTAAATATTCTTTTACATCCTCCAGCCACCCTTCCCCATCATTATATACAGCAATAAGTGCTGCAATAGTGAATGGAGATGCCATTTGATACCCCATTGTTCTTATAAATTTATTTCGGAGCTTAAAGCTTGGGATGATGACATTTGTACAATGAAGTCCAGCAACATTAAAGGTTTTATTAATCGCTGTACAAGTAATGATATGATCATCATTTTCCACGATTTTGGCAATTGGATGGAAGGTTTGATTTTTTCTAATTAAATCACCATGTATTTCATCTGCCACGATTAATACATTATTCTCTGCACAAATAGCAGATAATTTCTTTAACTCATCCACTTGAAAAATTCTTCCAGTAGGATTATGAGGATTACACATAATAAACATTTTCGTTGTTGGCTGTTTCGCCTTCTCTTCAAAATCTTCAAAGTCAATGGTGTAATATCCTTCCTCATCACAAACAAGTGCATTATTTAACAGCTTGCGATTATTCTTTTCGATGGCAGTCGTAAACGGAGGATACACAGGACGTTGAATAATAATTCCATCTTCTGGTTCGGTATATGCCCGAACTGCCATATTGATTGCATGAACGGTGCCTGGACTGTAGACAATCTCTTCTCTTTTGATATCCCAATCATGTCTTTTTTTAAACCAATTCTGGATAGCATGATAATATTCGTCAGGAAAAAGAGAATAGCCGTAGATCCGGTTATCAACCGTTTTATGCAAAGCATCCACTAAAGCTTGCGGAACTGGCAGATCCATATCTGCAAGAAATAATGGGATCGTATCTTCATCATATCTTTCAGTTAGCTTCATTTCTTTAATGATTTTGCCTCCATCCCATTTCACCGAATACGTATTTCTGCGATTGACTACTTCATCAAAATTATTCAACATACTATCCACCATCCTCTTCTCCAAAATAATTCCTTCTTACTAAACATAAACAAATTTGAAAGAGAGTTCAATGAATGACAATGAAGGTTTGTTCCAACAGGCTGGATATTCAAATTTAATCGAGCAGGACATCTTAAACAAACGTTTGAATCGTGTAAATACATCGCGTCTCCCCTTGTATATATTTATAGAAAAGTAGTTTTTTTCAAACTATAATATTTATAAGGAGGGCTACTATGAAAGATATAATTAAATTTATCGCAGAAATAGTAAATGTTATTCACGATATCATTATGGAAATAGCCGCTCGAATTGGCTGGCAGGCCACAGATAAGGATCTGCATCTATGGATAATTGGTATCATCGGAATCATTTCTTTTTTTATTGTGCAAGCAGTTTTTAAAAGGTTGGCAAAATGGAGTATAACAAGCATTTCCTTTATCTATACGTTTACTTTAATTTTAGTTTTAGTATTTGCGATCGAAATACAACAAGGAATAACAGGCAGAGGGAATATGGAATTTGCAGATGCAGTAATTGGCATTTACGGATTTCTGCTGTTTTTTGGATGTTATGTGGTGATCAGACTCCTACGTATGACACTAGCTCGCACGATTAAAAAGGGGAAAAAAGAAAACGACGGGAAGCAGACTAGATACAATGGATAAAATCTATTTGCTCTTATCATTCATGAGGGGCCTCTCCCCTTTGCAAACTAACCATCAGTGGGGGTTTTTCCTCATCCCCCACTGATGGTTAGTTTCACTTATCGGACCTTTACGGGCAGTTATCCCCCACCTTGCTTCCTTGTTTTCTCGGCATCCCCGAGGTGGGGGTCTTACTGCCTGTTAAGAGTGGGATAAAGCCTACTTTCCCTATTCTTTTTTCCTATAAAGCAATGGGGGGACAGGCGCATAAGCCCTGACCCCTACCTTTTACTTTACCCCCTTCACTTCAATCGGAATCAAAGCGTGTTCTATTTTTTCTCGATGAGGTTCGTACTGTGCTGGCAGCATTAACGACGTTCCCATTGTTTCTTCTGATTCATCATGGGCAAACCCTGGAGGATCTGTTGCAATTTCAAATAAAATTTCGCCATGTTCTTTAAAGTAAATGGCGTTGAAATAATTTCGATCTTGAACAGGTGTAACGCCATACCCGTTTTTTTCAATATGCTGCTTCCAGTCTAATTGATCTTGATCATCTTTTGCACGCCAAGCAATATGGTGAACAGTTCCAACACCCATTTGTCCACGCCCAATGGAAGTCCCTTTCAAATCAATAATATTTCCAATATCACCAGAAGCTCTGAATCGAACAATATCACCATCCACCCCAACTTTCGTAAGACCCATTACGCTTTCCAGCAATTCAGCTGTTTTTTCTGGATTAGCCGACAATAGCGTAGCTCCGCCAAACCCTTTAATCGCTACGTCAGGTGTCACCCCACCAACGCTCCAAGTATTGTTTTCCCCTTCTTCTCTTTCCACTATTTCCACATGCAGTCCATGTGGATCATCAAACTCTAAATATTCCTCCCCAAACCGCTGCATTTTGCTATAGGAAATATGAAACTGATCTAGTCTCTTTTCCCAAAATGCAAAGGCACCTTTTGGAACAACATAAGAAGTTACTCCTACCTGCCCATCTCCTATTTTTCCGCGATACGCACCTGGCCATGGGAAGAACGTAATAATCGTTCCTGGCTTCCCACCTTCATTCCCAAAATAAAGGTGGTACGTTTTAGGATCATCAAAATTAACGGTTTGCTTTACTAAGCGTAATCCTAATACCCCTGCATAAAAATCTACATTTTCTTGAGGGTGACCTACAATTGCTGTAATATGATGAATACCTATTGATTGTTTTGACATTTCGTTCCCATCCTTTTCATTGTTTTTTATTATCAGCATCATTTTTACCTTTAATTAAACTATCTTTATTTCGAGATATTTTAGAATAAAAAAGCATCTAGTGCATATTTACCTGGTCCAATAAGAGCAATTCCAACTGCTACTGCTATCAGTGTTAAATTATACTCATATCCATTTTGAGTTGCCCAAATTCCATTAGCCCCGTGAACCTTTGCGATTGCCATTACCATCGTTGCTGCTATTAGCAAGCCTCCTATAGGAGTAAGCAGACCTGCAGCAAACAATACACCACCGATCAATTCAGATAATCCAGCGAATAATGCCACCGTGTAGCCAGGCTTCATTCCAATGGATTCAAACCATCCTCCAGTTCCTTTTAAACCATAACCGCCAAACCATCCAAATAGCTTTTGAGCACCATGACCAATAAATAATAATCCAATCACCAAACGAATAACTAATAATCCTAAATCCATCATCTTTTTTTCCTCCTAAATAATATTTTTTTTATTGCATTTTCCCAAGTAAGCTGATCATCATTTTTTTCTCTTCAAGATTTAACCCTCTAAAAATTTCCTGCATACATTTTCGATGGTCAGGAATACATCGATCCATTAATGTTTTCCCTTTATTGGTAATAAACACATAAACAGCTCTTCGATCCTGACGACAATCCGTTCGTTCGACTAACTCTCTTTCCTGCAGCTTATCAATAACATAGGTCATAGAGCTACTAGCAAGAAGTGCGCCTTTTGAAATTTGCTGAACCGACTGTTTTCCTTTTTGGTAGAGAATTTCCATTACGGAAAACTCTGTCATTGTTAAGTCATAACCATGTAAGTTGCGTTTCATTTTATCCTGAATGGACCTTGCTGCTTTTAAAAGCACCACGGAAGATTCAAGCGCTAAATCTTCATTCATCTCACCACCCCTAACAATTTATCTCGAATTAAATTATCTTGAATATGAGATAATAATATTACATAGATGATAGGAAGTCAATGCTTTTGAAAATATTTTTTTAAATTTTTAAAGGAAATAAACCAACGCGTTCATTTGATCTAGCTTTTGCAAATCTATCCATAAAAAAGAAGCCACCCTCCTTCGAGTAAATTGGCTTCTTTCATATGTCCTTATTTTGTAACGGTGATTCTTCCGTTGTTCGTTTTTAGTTTGATTAAATTGTCACCATCTCCAATAACAGCATTTCCTTCATATTTATCTAAAATATTAATACTGCCGTTATCAACATGCACATCAAAGCTAACGTTGGATGGCTCTTTTTCTGTCTCCACTTCAATACTGCCATTATCTGTTTCTAATTGCATTGGTCGATTTAAATCTGCTGTCTTAATCGAGATTTTTCCATTATTTGTTTTGGCTTTGATTTTCCCGCTAACATGATCCAGCACTAGTCTTCCATTATCGGATTCTACTTCTACATTTTTTGAAGAAATATTTTGCAACTCGACACGGCCATTATTCGTTTCAGCTTCTAATTGATCCACTTTTAAATCGCTTAGTTGAACATACCCATTATCGTTGTTAATGTCCATCGATTTGAATTGCTTTTCTGGTAAATATATCTTTAAAGTAAGAGATTCTGACAGAAAGTCTAAACTAATTAACTTAAATTGCTCATCCTTTAATTGGACTACTAGTTTGTTTCCTTCTACATTTGCAGAAAAGCTTTTCTTCGTTTCTTTAGAGCCCCTTCCAGATAGCTCAACTTTCGCAACCTTTTCCTTTGTTGGCATTATTTCCACACGCGTGTTGTCTGAATCCACTTTAATTGCAGCAATGTTATTATTCTCAAATGTTTTTTCCTCTGCAACGGTAACACTTTTATCCATTAAGCGAAAGGTTAAAATACTTCCAATCATTCCTATCACTACTAGTATAAGTGCTATAACCGATATCCTTTTTATATTAATCATGCTTTAAGCCGCCTTTCACAAGTTTTGCATTAAATTTCAAGTAACGAACAAATCCTTTTACCACAGCTTTTGTGGAAAAGAGCATTCCAATCCCAATAAAAAGTCCTATTCCACAAAGCAAAACAGAAAAAAATAAAGAAAAGTATTCAAATGTGTCTGGCTGAATTACAATAGTAAGAAGAACAAGTATTGGTGAAACAACAAAGGAAACACTAACGGCCCATCCTGACAAGATCAAAGAAGCCAATGCGATAAAAGGACCCAGGACAATAACTAAATTAAAGAAGCCTAATCCAATCACAGCCCAAATAGCGCGAAATATATTCCCTGTTGTTACAGTCGATTCGACCTTTTCCAGATGATAAGAAGCCAATAATTCCTTGGCGATTTGATTCGGCGATCCTAATGCATCTGCTATTTCCTTTTCTGTTTTTCCTTCTTCCAAACCGATTAGAAAATGTTCCTCATAATCTTGTATAATATCCTGACGTTCCTCGTGAGACAGCCTATTTAAAGCGGAATGTAATTGTTTTAAAAATTGTTCTTTAGTCATTGTCTACACCTTCTTTTATCAATTGATTCACACCATTCGAAAATTCATTCCATTCAGCAATAAGCTCGTGAAGATATAGCCTTCCTTTTTCTGTTAGTTTATAATATTTCCGCGATGGCCCTTCCGTCGATTCCTGTAAATAGGTGGTAAAGTATTCTTCTTTCGTTAGTCGTCTAAGCAGCGGATAAACCGATCCTTCGGAAATTTCAATTTGATCCGATATTTTCTGAACCAATTCATATCCATAACGATCCTTCTTATCCAAAAGCACCAGCACACATAGCTCTAAGACTCCCTTTTTAAATTGTACGTTAATGATAAATCACCCTATCCTTGGTATTGTTTAGTACAGTTTATTGTATAGTACTATTTATTGTATAGTACTGATTTATAAAAACACCTGATAGATACAATATAACACTCAGTATTATTCATTGCAAGGTACTAATTAAAAAATAGACAAATATTTTTTAATCCACCCATGTTTTTTTCCATTTTCCATAAAACATAGAAGAACGCTTGGATTTCCATGCGTTCTTCTATTTCATGAATCATTAATCCTCAAAAATTATGTTTTTTCTATTTAACCTTTAAAACATAACCTTCACTTACATTCCCGCCTTTATCGCTTGCAGTAACCACTACCTGTTTCTTTCGTTTTTGCTTTGGAATTTTTACTTTAAAGTTGCCTTTCTTATCCACTTTGCTTGTTCCTATTATTTTATCGTTTGCTTTCACTTCTATCTCTGCACTTATTTCTGCTTTCCCTGTGACAGAAGTGTTGGAAGAATAAAGCTTATTTACTTTTGTTACAATAGGGGCTGTTTTATCTTTTACTTTCTTGCTTTTTAAAAAGCTTGTATTATTAGCTGCATCTTTAATAGAAACAGATACTACTTTCCCCGCTTGCTGCTTTGGAATTTTCATTTTAAAATTTCCATTTTTGTCTACTTTCCCTTTTGCTATTATTCTTCTCGACGAATAAATAATAGCTGTTGTATCCTTCTCTGCTTTTCCACTTATGTAGTCATCGGCATCAGAAAAGCTATCAATAAAAGCTGGTTTTGGCTTTGTTTTATCAATTTTAATGATGATTGATTTTTTCTCTTCTCTATTTCCCGCGTTATCAATGCTCCAATATTCGACCTTATTTTCGCCTTCTGCAGAAAGAATAATATCTCCTGTATAAGTCGTCCAATTCTTACCCTGCTCTTTATACTCAATCCGGTTTGCGTTGGAACCAGCATCCGATGCTGACAATTGTAATGCAACATTCGTGTTGTACCAGCCATTGCTAACCGAACGTGCGGACTTTATTTTCGTTTTTGTGGAAGGAGCTATCTTGTCCGAAGTATAGCTTAAAAAATTTTGTTGGACGCGGATCAGCGCGTCTTCAAAGTAATCTGTGTTATCAATAAACATACCAGCAGCGCCCCAGGCTAAAGCATTTTCTACATCCTGTTTATCCTTATACGTATAGGGAATGACCTCCAGCCCATTTTTTACAGCTTGCTGCACATAGTTTCGATCGATTTTATCAAAATTTGGACTGATTCCAAAAGCATATTTCTTTATTTCATCGATTTCTGAAGTTGAAATAATGGCAGGATCTGAATAACTTAAGAGCTTCACCAATGGGATGTGAGGATTCAAAGACTGTATCTTTTTTAAACTAGCTTCACTAAATGATTCAATCACAATTGGACTTGTTTTCGGATTATTATCGCGAATTAAATTATACTTTTCCAATAAACTAATCAATGCTTCCTCCATACCCGGATTTGTTTCAGGGGCTTTTGTTTCGATATAATACCTTGTACTACTGCCAAATTTCTTAAAAATCTCTTCTAATGTTGGCACCTGTAGTCTAGCATATTCTGCTTTCGCATAGCCTTGATTTGTTTGATTAAACCACGAACCTGCATCCAGCATTTTTATTTGATCCAAGGTTAGATCCTTCACTTCGCCTGTGCCATTTGTCGTTCGATCGACTTTACTATCATGCATTGCAACAAGAACTCCATCCTTCGTTACCTGCAAATCTATTTCTATAAAATCCGCGCCCATTTTTTCCGCCAGCTCATAGGATTCCAACGTATGCTCCGGTGCATAACTCGAAGCCCCTCTGTGCGCAATATTGGATAAATGATTACGGTCAAAATCATTTTCTACTGCCAAACCGGATGAAGGGGTGAGAAAGTAGATAAACAATGCAATATGTAAAGAAAGTATGAGCAGCGTCCTTATATGTTTGTTCTCACTTGACTTCATTTTCTTATCTTTATCCTCCATATTTGTCTCTCCCCTCCTCTTTGATTCGGTAAAAATTATATATTTTGAACGATAGAAGAAAAGAGAATTGTATCTGTTTAAATTATTATTATACTTCATGAAAGACAATTATCCCGTAAAATTCTACATTTATTTACATATGTTTTTGAAAAATTAAAATGCATATTCTACAAGCTGCCACAACAACGATATCGACAGTATTTTTCATATTTAATTTCGGATCTTTCTGATAGTTCTTTCCCTTTTATCTATTCAAAGTACATAAGTGACGTATTCCTCTCTGGACTCAATTGAATAGGGACTTAAACCTAAAAGCTGGGTGAATATGAAATATAAAAGCAACATTAACGTGTAATCTACTATTGCCTTCAACCGGCGACTAAATATATGAAATGTAGAATAAGAAAAGCGCAAGCGCCCTTGCTCATCGACGAAATAAGCTGGACTGAATCGAGTGAGATATAGGAAACACGAAGAACGTAGTGATTCGATGTTGACTTATCGTAGACGAGGTGAGGGAAGCGTTGTAGTCGATAGGGCGCTGGAGCTAGACACTAGTCTAAGTTCAAAAACTTATACTTTCTTACCTTTAAATAAAACCTGCTTTTCTTTTATGAGAAGGCAGGTTTTTCAAAAAAATTATGAATGTATCCATCACACTTCGTTCTGCTTTCAAGAACCTCATAAACGTACTTCTAAAAAGGACATTTTCACTACTTTTTCCTTCCGGCTTTAAAGAAGAAGTCCCTTTAAGGAGAAGTCATCACCCAAATGGAAACGGCTGTTTCCTTTCCTCTATTTAAGTAGCGGTGGGGGGTGGTGCTGAGAAAGTGGATGCTGTCTCCTTCTTTTAAGTGAATTTCTTCTTCTCCAAGGGCAACGGTCAATTCTCCTTTTAACACAAAGCCGCTTTCTTCTCCTGGATGGGAAACCAGCTCCTTTTCGCTCATTTCTCCAGGCTGAATTTCGACTAGGAGAAATTCTTGCTTTCCGGTTCTATTTGGGATTAATTCATGATAACGAACTTTTGAATTGGAAAACTCCAACAATCGATGTTCGCCTTTCCGCACCAATAGCCGGTCTTCTTCCGATCCTGGGAAAAAATAGGTCAGTGGCACATTTAAGGCAGTGCATATTTTCCAGAAGCTGCTTACGGTAGGGTCAACCAATCCTCTTTCGATTTGGGAAAGAAGGCTGGAGCTAAGGCCAGTTTTTTCTGCCAGTTCCATTAAAGTAAGTCCTTGTTTCTTTCTTAATTCGCGAATTCGTTCTTGTCGAATCATGACAAACTTCCCCCTTTCGTCAATAATGACAGGCACAATGATGATGTTCTTCCCTTTGTTCGAAAGAAGGAGATTCTTCACATAAACTCGTGCGGCTTGGACATCTTTCAAAGAAAACACAAGCATTTTTTGATTCACTTTTTTCAGGTGCAGCGAACAAAAGCTTTTGGCTAGTTGTATCTTGAATGCTTAGCAAAGAAGACAGGAGAATTTTTGTGTATGGATGCTGGGCATTTTCAAATATACATTTTGCAGTCCCCATTTCAACGATTTTCCCCTTATACATGACGGCAATTTTGTCACACATATAACGGATAACAGACATATTGTGTGAAATAAATAAGTAGGTTAAATTTCGTTCTTGTCTTAGCTCTTTCAGCAAGTTTAATACTTGTGCTTGCACGGAAACATCGAGTGCAGATGTCGGCTCATCCAATACGATAAAAGAAGGATCGGTAATTAGAGCGCGTGCGATCGCGATTCTTTGTCTTTGCCCTCCACTAAACTCATGTGGATACCGCTCCAAATGCTCGGCTTTTAATCCTACCCTGTTTATTAACGCCATCAACTTATCCAGACCGCCTTTTTCCTTTCTAACCTTGGAAGGAAGTGCATATAAAGGCTCTAATATAATCTCTTTTACCGTCATCCTTGGATCAAGGGACGATTGAGGATCTTGAAAGACGGTTTGTATTTCTCCAGGAAGCGATCGTTTAAATTTCGTTTTATTCCAAAGATTAGCCCCTTGATAAGTAATAAAACCATTTGTTGGCGCTTCAAGGCCAATTAGCATTTTCCCAATGGTGCTTTTGCCAGATCCTGATTCTCCCACTAATCCGATAATTTCTCCCTTCTCAATGGTAATGGCTGCATCACTTACTGCATGGACAGAATGACGTCCCTTTTGGTAAATTTTCTCTACATCTTTCATTTCAATCAACGCACTCATCTACAGATCCCTCCGAAGCCAACAAGATACATCGTGCTCTTTTCTTACCAGTTCAAGTTCTGGATGTTTGCGTTGACAAAGTTCCATTACATGCTCACAGCGGGAAGCAAAGGCGCACCCTTGTGGACGATTGCTTAAATTCGGAACTTCACCAGGTATTGCCTTTAATGCTTCATTGCTATCTTTTCCATCTGGAAGTGCCTCAATCAACGCTTTTGTATACGGATGCTGTGGTTGCGATAACACTTCCTTTGTTTTTCCTGACTCAATCATTTCTCCAGCATACATGACGATGGTTCGATCACAAATTTGCGCAACAACGCCAAGATCATGGGTAATAAATAAAACAGCCGTTCCTTTCTTTTCATTCAACTCTTGAATAAGCTGCAAAATTTCGTGCTGAATGGTCACATCCAATGCAGTCGTCGGCTCATCGGCTATTAATAATTCCGGCGGTGCCGCCATCGCCAATGCAATAACAATCCGTTGCCGCATTCCGCCGCTTAATTCAAATGGATATTGCTTAGCCACCTGCTCCGGATGATGAATATGGACATCTTTTAATGCTTCTATCGCTAAACGATACGCTTCTTTATTGGAAATTCGGCGATGTCGCTTTAACACTTCCGCCAATTGCTTTCCGACCTTCATGGTTGGATGCAAGGCAGTCATAGGCTCTTGAAAAATCATAGCGATTTTTTTTCCTCTGATCGCTTGCAATTCTTTTTTTTTAAGTGCCAGAAGGTTTTGCCCCATATACGTAATTTCTCCATTCGGAATCTGAGCGTTTTTCTCCAATAATCCAAGAATGGAGAAAGCAGTAATTGATTTTCCTGATCCCGATTCGCCTACAATGCCGACAATTTCACCTTTTTTTATCGTCAGATTTATATTTTTTAATGCTTCTATTTTTCCTCTCCTGCTATCGAAATCAACACGGAGATTTTTAATTTCCAACATATGCTGTCCCCTCTCTATTTGCTGGATTTCGGATCAAGAATATCCCGGATGCCATCTCCCATTAAGTTCAAAGCGCAAGAGGATAAGAAAAGAAATAAGCATGGAAAAGTGGGATACCACCAATAATCCAATAAATACTTCCAACCTGTGCTGATCATGGCCCCCCATTCTGGAGCAGGAGGCTGTGCGCCCAATCCTAAAAATCCTAATGTAGCAATCATTAAAATAGCATCCCCAATATCTAATGTTGCTTGTATAATGACTGGGGAAACCGAATTAGGAATAATATGCTTCCCAATAATCCTCCATGGTTTAATGCCAAATGTTTGAGCAGACTTTACATATAGCATTTCCCGCAATCCTAATGTTTCACTTCGAGCTAAGCGAACATATACAGGCAGTTTGACGATGGCAATGGCGATCATTGCATTTTGAATGCTTGGACCGAGAGATGCCGCTAGCGCCATCGCTAATATAAGCGTTGGAAAAGCTAAAATCATATCCATAATCCTCATAATTATTTGGTCGAGCATTTTCCCAAAATAGCCGGAAATTGTGCCAATTAATATGCCTGCTGCACTAGCAAGAAGAATGACCGATATTCCAATACCTAAAGAAAGCCTTGCACCATAAAGAATTCTTGTGAGAATATCTCTCCCTACTTCATCTGTCCCGAACCAATGGATAGATGAGGGTGGCATGAATTTATCTGTGATATTAATTTTTGTAGGATGATAAGGTGTTAAAATGGGGGCTAAAAGAGATAAAACGACAATCACCCCTAATAAGGCCAGCCCGACTAGTGTCAACTTGTTCTTCTTCAGCTTATAAAGAAGGGGATTTTTGTTTATTTTGCTTGGCTGACTTATTTCTGTTTGCAATTCCACTATGCTCCCTCCCATCTTATTCTTTTAATTGTGGGTTTAATGCGTAATAAGAAAGATCTACTACTAAATTAATCAAGACATAGCCAATCGAAATAAAGAGTGTAAAGCCCATCATGGCTGGGAAATCTAAATAAGCGATCGAATCCACTACATATTTCCCCATCCCCGGCCAGCCGAATATCGTCTCTGTTACAACCGCCCCGCCTAATAAGGAACCAAAGGATACACCAATTACAGTAATTGTGGGAATAAGAGCATTTCGTAAAGCGTATTGGACCAATAGGAATGGTCCGTTGATACCATTTGCGATAGCCGTTCGTATATACTCTTTTTCCAGCACTTCCAGCATGCTGGATCGTACCTGCCTTGTAATAATGGCCAACTGGGCAAATGACAAGACAATAGCTGGTAAAAAAAGATGGTGAATGCTGCTTTTAAAGGCGATCCAATCACCACTTAATAAACTATCGATTAAATAAAATCCTGTTATATTTGTAGGAGGGTTAATGCCGATATCCAAACGGCCATTTGCTGGAAACCAATTTAATTTTCCGTAAAAAATAAGAATCATCACTAAGCCGCTCCAAAAAACCGGAGTGGATACACCGCTGATCGTAAATAGTCTGCTGGCATGATCCCAAAAACTGTTTTTCTTTACTGCGGCAAGAATGCCTAGTGGAATGCCAACAACAATAGCGATAAAAAAAGCAGCAACTGCTAATTCTAATGTTGCTGGAAAAAATGCGGCTAAGTCTTCTATTACTGGCTTTTGCGTTCGAATAGAAATCCCTAAGTCTCCTGCCAATAACCCTTTCATATAATCCATGTACTGAATCCAGACCGGCTGATCCAACCCCAGCTGTACACGAATTTCTGCCAAGGCTTCCTTGCTAGCACGCTGGCCGGCCATCATGCTAGCAGGATCACCAGGGATTACATGGGACAGCATAAAGGATACAAAAGTTACGCCAAACACAACGAAGATTAATAGAAGTATCCGTTTTATAATCATCTGTTTCATGTAATGCTCCTCCTGTTTCTATTCCTTTGACATATTAGCTAGATTGTAAATCCCTTCTAACATCGGATTATAAACAAAGCCTTTCACTTGTTTGCTGATTGGAAGAATAAAGTCTTTCTGATAAAGAAGTATATAAGGCGCATCTTCTATTACTATATCTTGTGCCTCGCTATATAATGTTTCCCTTTCACTCTTATCATTTGAAGAAGCCGCTTTATGAACGAGCTGATCTACTTTTTCATTTTTATAAAAAGCACGATTTCCTGCTAAGCCAAAATTATTGGAGTCATACCAGTAATTCATAAACATAAATGGATCTCCGAAGTCTGGACTCCAAACACCTAAAGCTAAATCAAAATCGCCCTTATCAATCATTTCCCTTGAGGTGGCATATGCTACTTTTTTCAAATTCACATTAATGCCCACTTCTTTTAAATTAGCCTGCAGGGTCAGTGCTTCCGTTTCCCACCATGTTTTATTGTCAGAATAAAGCAAATCTAAGGATAAATTAGAAACTCCTGTTTCTTTTAATAAGGATTTCGCTTTGTCCACATCGTAGGTGTATTGCTTTTTCGTCTTATCATGTCCCCATAAACCATCTGGAATCGGTCCAACCATCGGAGTTCCAAACCCTTGCTGAACAGCTTTAATCAGAGAGGAATAATCAATCGCATAGCTTAATGCTTGGCGAACTTTGACATCTTTTAATGCTGCATTGCCTTTGCTTGAATTTACATAAACGTAATCAACCAATAAGCTCGGATTTTTAAACAGCTCCGCATTTTTCATCTTGCTGACAGCATCTGTCTGCTCTACCGGTATTCCTTCTGCAATATCAATTTCGCCTTTTTCGAGCTGCAATCTCTGTGCAGAGGAGTCTGCCACAATTCGGAAATAAACATCTTTAATGGAAGGCTTAACCGTGGATTCAGGATTAACGGAAAGCTTGATATATTCCCCTTGCTTCCACTCAGATAGCTGATACGCTCCACTGCCCATTGTATTTTTCGCCAAATAATTCTGCCCCATGTCGCCATTTTCTTCATGGTCCATTACTTTAGGGTTGACGATGCCTCCATAGTTGGCTGCTAAAGTTGATAAAAACGGCGGGAAATTATCTTTTAACACAAAGGTTACACTGGTAGCTGAGTCTGCTTTCACTTCTGAAATAACGTTATATACTTCAGATGGACCTTTTGCAATTTTTAATAGGCGATCAAAGCTAGCCTTGACAGCATTAGCATCCACTGGCGATCCATCAGAAAATTTATGTCCTTCATTTAGCGTAAAGGTCCATGTTTTTCCGTCTTTGCTAACCTTCCATTCTTTTGCTAAGCCTGACTTAACCTCTGTTGTATTACCATCATAATCTACTAATCTTTCATACGTTGGATACGTAATTTTCCATGCAGAGTTGTCCATTGTCACAGCAGGATCCAGTGTTCCTTGATCAGCAGTGATGGCTACCGTAAGTGTATCCTTTTTGCTGTCGCTGCTTTTTTCGTTTGATGCATCCTTAGATGCTGGCGCATTGGAATTTTTCACACAAGCGCTTAACAATAGACATATGGATAGGATAACAACAGCTATAAACGATTTCTTTTTCATGTTTCTCCTCTTTTCTTGTTTTTTATTAAAAAGATATTCAGTATATTTCAGTATTTTTTAATATATTAAAATATCAAGCTGTCGACTAACGCTCGATTTCTTCATTGTTTGCCTTGAAATACAAAGTTTTCGATCAGCCTGCAGTTTGTGCAAATACTACTTTGTCTACACTATGATAAGTAGGACAATTAAGTATTTAACACACCATGGTACAGTGTTTTTGTTTTTTTCTTCGATGCCCATGTTCTTGTTCCATATTCAAAATGCCACCATTCGTCTGTGATACATACAAAACCGGCCTGCAGCATGCTATCTTTTAATAGTTTGCGATTTTGCCTGTATTGCTTTTCATTTTCCGTTAATACTGCTTTCTCTTCATACCAGTCTATCTTGGACTTTTCAGAAAACTCATCAAATTTCGTTCCCATGGGAAGCCAGCCATTTTGATCAGCAATGGTTAGATCAACAGCCCCTCCCGTGAGATGAGGCGGAGACTCCATGATATTTTTGGATGGAAAGGCGACGTATTTGCTCAGCTCCGTTTTTAATGCTTCCCCTAAAAATCCCTTTGCTTGCAGATCCTTTTGAAATTGTTCATAAATAGCCAATTGGGTCTCATAGGATCTCCAGCCATCCAGTACAACAAGAGAAAGTCCATTCGGTAGATTTTCTGCTATTCTCTTAATCTTATTTGCTGCCCCCTCTCGTAATAAACAATCATTAAACGCTCCAGCAATCCCCTGCTTGTAGTAATATGGATGCACTTTGACCTTCTTTGAAATAGCAGACAATGAAATAAGCGCCTCCTCATGAACAGCACCGAAGATTTCCATTGCATCCCACCTTTTTCAATAAATTTAATTTTTTATTAATATACTTAAGTTAATTACTATATTAGACTTAATATTCCGAATTTCCAGTTAATTGTAAGGGTTTCTTACACGGTTTTACAAATTTTCTTCCAGCCTTCCTTTTCACTTCAATCAGTTGATACTATTAATACAAAAAGCCTTCCTTACTAAATGTATAAAAAGGCAGACTTTTTCAAACTAAATTTGTAATAACCTCTGTGAGATGGTGGAAGAAAGGGAGATTAAAAAGTTAAGGATGGTGTTGTAGATGAGAATGCTGCTGTATGCTGAATGGAAAATACTCAAACATACGCACTTAAATACTTGTCCGTTCTAAAATACATTATGATATATTAATAACGTAATAATATTATTTAAAAAATAGCGGAGATGATGAATTAATCATGACATGGACTGTTTTGATTGTAACAACGATCATATGTATTATTAAAATATCAATGACCTGTCTCCCAACGGGTGTTGTGGAGTGGCTTATCCGTAAATTTGAAATGCATTCCAAACTGAGCGAAGCGAATACCACGGTAACCATCGCTGGAAAACATTTGGAAGGTGCTGACAAACTTCAAGTTATTCATTTATTTAACGAAGCTTCCGTTTTAGAGAAATATACGATATTTAAAGGTTATAACGAACATGTTTATTTAAATCCTGAGAACGGTGGAACTCCGATCGTTATAAATACGAAAAAAGGCAAAAAAGAGGTTAAGTTACTAGTTTTCAGCTACTCCGATCATGTTGATATAGTCAAACAATACAAAAAGAAGGTAGTCGCATACAGCGTGCATTCTGACAGCCTTCAAAAACGTAGTATGTTAGCAGCAGGAAATCTCGTTTAAACCATACATTAAATCAAGGCTGTCGAGAACTCTCAACAGCCTTGATTTTTACCTCTATTTAAATATATGGAATTTTGATCAATCAATACCCAAAATACCATGCTCCATTTTTGTAAATACGCT